>JBIIEQ010000059.1:0-21133 GCA_044237765.1 Methylococcaceae bacterium
ACCGAGTCATCTTATCTTTACTCACGGCGTATTCACTCCTCTCGTAGGCATTGATGACCTTGAAGACCATCAAGAATACGCCGCCTCCATCAGCTGCTCATCCACAACTTTTGAGCATAACTCCCGCGCACAAGCCAAAGTTCCGAACGTAGTCAAAGATGAATTTCATGAAAGAAGCATCCTTCGCGAGCTTGCTCATTGCGGCAAAGGGCATATTTCCTCCCTTCATAAACTGCTCAGGTCGGATAGCCTTTAATCTGCGTGATAGAGGCAGGGTAAGGCGTGATGCGATGTGCCATGCGTGCAGCTCCTGAAGAAGTCACAGTTAGCGCCTACGTGACGCAAAATCTCTAACAAGGAGAAATAGCGCAAAAAACGGTGTGGGAATGTACGTGTAAACCAAATAAGTGTAGTTCAGTATAAAGTGCGCTACTTTTTGGTTTCGTGACGTTACCGATGATTGGTAACTAACTGATTTTAAGCGGGATTTGGTCGGGGTGAAAGGATTCGAACCTTCGACTTCTACCTCCCGAAGGTAGCGCTCTACCAAGCTGAGCTACACCCCGTATACATGGTCTGGAGACGGCTCTGGACGTTCGTTAAAGCCATAATTGCGTGCTTCGGGAAAGCACTGCGCCTCACAAGACGAGAATTATACGCGTCGCCTTTGGCAGACTCAATCTTGATTGTTCGTCCCGCAGCCCGCGCGGCTTGATTGGCAAGATGCGCGCCGAAAGAAACCTAATCCTGGCCGGTATGGGCCTCAATAGTTCCGGTCGACCGAGAAGCGTGCGAGATCCGCGAGGGCCTGCTTGTAGCTGGATTCAGGCAGGACGTCGAGGGCCGCCACGGCCTTGTCGGCCTCCTCGACCGCTCGACGCGAAGTGTAATTGATGGCATCCGTTACCTTGACGATGTCAAAGACATCCATGAATGCATCACGATCGCCCTGTTCGATGGCCCGGCGCAACAGGCTGGCCTGAGACTCGTCGGCGTTCTCCATGGCATAGATCAGAGGCAGCGTGGGCTTACCATCCGCCAGGTCATCCCCAAGATTCTTGCCAAGCTCTTCTGGTTTGGCCCGGTAATCCAGCGCATCATCAATCAACTGGAAGGCGATACCAAGATGCAGGCCGTAGTCCTTCAATGCCAGCTCGGCCTCTTCGGATGCACCGGATAACACGGCCGCCAATTGCACCGCTGTACTGAAGAGGATGGCGGTCTTGCGGGATACCACCTCCAGGTATTGCTGTTCTGTGGTGGCGGGGTTGTTGCAATTGAGCAGTTGCAACACCTCACCCTCGGCAATGGCTGTGGTCGTGTGGGAGAGAATTTCCATGATGCGGAGATTCTGTACGCTCACCATCAACTCGAATGAGCGTGAGTAGAGGTAATCACCGACCAAAACGCTGGCGGAATTTCCCCACAGGGCATTTGCGGTGTCGCGGCCCCGGCGCAGAGTGGACTCATCCACCACGTCATCATGCAGGAGCGTTGCTGTGTGGATGAACTCGATGACCGCCGCCAGCGTGATGACATGCCGATCATCGCAGGCCAGTGCCTTGGCGGCCAACAGCAACAACATGGGTCGGAGCCGCTTGCCACCACTGTTGACGATGTAATGCCCGATCTGGTTGATGAGCACAACATCCGACTGAAGTTCACGCAGAATGAGCTGATCAACGGCCACCGTCTCCTCCTCGACCAGGCGTCGAAGTCTGGCGAATTCAGTCAGGGATGCGGAGGCAACGGGTGAGGTCATGAGAAGTGAGGATTTGGGGCATTGCCGGTGAGAAACACCGGGAATGTTGGATAAAAAAGGCGTGAATCCTAGGTTTGGGGGCAATTCATGTCAAGGCATACCCAGTCACAATGACCATCCTTGGTGCACATCTTTGGGGTTTGCCAGCCTCAAGACTCGGCTGTGCCGGCCGGCAGATCACCCTCATAAGGGGTGGCATAACCACATTCCTTACGAGGGCAGACTTTTTCAGCACCACGACGTTTCGTGATCTTCAAGGTCAGCAAAGGCCAGGCGCAGTTGGGACATGGCTCGTCAAGCGGCGGGTTCCACACGGCATAACTGCAGTCGGGATAGGTCGAGCAGGAATAAAACAGCTTTCCGAACCGTGACTTACGCTTGGTCAGGCTGCCCTTTTTGCATTCCGGGCAGGACACGCCGGTATCCTCGGGCTTCTCCAATGGCTCGATATGCTTGCAGCCAGGATAACCTGTGCATCCGATGAACTTGCCGTAGCGACCAGTCTTGATGACCAATGGCGAATCACACTTAGGGCAGGTCCGGCCTTCGACGATCTCGGGTGGCGCCTGCGGTCCGTCATCCTTGAGGTTGCGGGTATATTTACATTCGGGATAGTTGGTACAGCCGACAAAACGGCCATTGCGTCCCAGTCGGATGGACAGCTTGCTGCCACATTCCGGGCAGGCTTCATCCATCTCCTCATGGGTGACATCGGCTCGCTTGAGGCTTTCGTCCTTGTCTCCGATCAGTGCGATGAAAGGACCCCAGAATTCGCGCAGTAGCGGTATCCAGTTTTTCTCGCCACGGGAAACCGCATCAAGATCATCCTCAAGATGCGCCGTGAAGTTGTAGTCGACGTACTGAGTGAAATGCTCTGTCAGGAATTTGTTGACGATGCGCCCGACGTCGGTGGGATGAAACCGCTTGGTTTCCAACTCCGCATACTTGCGTTGCTGCAGAGTGGAAATGATGGACGCATACGTCGATGGACGACCGATTCCATATTCTTCCAGCGCCTTCACCAGACTGGCCTCGGTATAGCGGGGGGGCGGCTCGGTGAAATGCTGGGAAGTGGTGATCTCGTTCAGATCAACCACCTGCCCCTGCTTCAACTTGGGAAGATAGCCTTCCTCATCCTCGGTCGGGCCATCATCCTTGCCCTCGAGATACACACTCATGAACCCGGGATGCACCACGGTGGAACCATTGGCCCTGAAGACTCCCTGGCCCTCGGCACCGCAGGCCAGATCGACGGCCACCGTGTTAATGGTGGCATGCACCATCTGTGATGCCACGGCACGCTTCCAGACCAAAGAGTACAGCTTGAACTGATCGGGGCTGAGGTGGGATTTCACCTGATCCGGGATGCGGAACGCGGACGTCGGGCGGACAGCTTCATGAGCTTCCTGCGCGTTCTTGCTTTTGGTCTTGTACTGCGGCGGCTTAGCCGGAACGTTATCGGCACCAAAACGTGCAGCAATCAGCTCGCGTAATTCGTTGACCGCTTCATTGGCGAGGGTCACGGAATCGGTACGCATATAGGTGATCAGACCCACCGTTTCGCCGCCCAGATCAATGCCTTCGTAGAGCTGCTGCGCCACGGTCATGGTGCGGCGGGTAGTAAAGCCCAACTTGCGTGATGCCTCCTGCTGCAGTGTGGAGGTCGTGAATGGAGCCGCGGGGTTGCGCTTGCGCTCCTTCTGCTCCACCTGGCTGACGGTCAGCTTGCCGCCCGCAGCCTGGTTCAGTTCAGCCCTGGCCTTTTCGGCCTGTTCGTCATTGGTGATACTGAATTGCTCGAGCTTTTCTCCCGCCAGATGCGTGAGCCTGGCGCGGAACGGCTGTCCATCCGCCGCCGAGTCGGCTTCAATCGTCCAGTATTCGCGGGTGACGAATTTTTCGATTTCCAGCTCCCGCTCCACAATCATGCGTAATGCGGGGCTTTGTACACGGCCAGCCGAGAGACCCCGCCGAATCTTCTTCCAGAGCAAGGGCGAGAGCTTGAAGCCCACCAGATAATCAAGGGCCCGGCGAGCCTGCTGGGCATTGATGAGATCAGTCGAGAGAGGCTTGGGATTCTCGATCGCCTCCGTCACTGCCCGCTTGGTGATTTCATGGAAAACAACCCGATGAACCGATTTATTTTCCAGCAGCTTGCGCTGCTTGAGAATTTCGTAGATGTGCCAGGAAATCGCCTCACCTTCTCGATCAGGGTCGGTCGCGAGAAACAGGGCATCAGCCTGCTTGGCTGCCTTGGCAATGGTCTGTACATGTTTTTCATTGCGTTCGATCAATTCGTAACGCATCGCGAAATCGTCATCGGGATTGACCGCACCCTCCTTGGGCACCAGATCCCGCACATGGCCATAGGAGGCAAATACCTGGTAATCCTTGCCGAGATATTTTTCAATCGTCTTGGCTTTGGCAGGCGATTCAACAATGACGAGGTTATGGCTCATCGAATTTGGTCAGAGTTATCCAAGGTTAATAACGCGGGTCAGCGGGGACTGGGTGTCTTGAGCATCAGTGCAAATAGGCTGGCAGGCTGCCATAAACCAGATGTTCCATCCGGGCAAAAGCCACCTCTTCATCGGGCTGGCTGAACAGAACCATCAGCACCATCCACTTCAGGTTTTCCAGTGAAATAGGCTCCTCTTGAATAGCCATCACACGATCGATGACCAGCTCGCGACTGGCCGAATTGAGAATGCCGCACTGCTCAAGAAACATCAGCAGCCCCCGACTTTCTGTATCCAAGCGAGCCATTTCCTCGGCGGAAAACACCCGGAAAGCCGGGGTCGATACGCCCTGAATCGCCTGTTGTTCGGTCAGCGTATCAAGCCAATCGAGTGCCTTGGAAATCTCCGCCTGAGGAAACCCCGCTTCCAGGAGGTCGATCCTCACCTCGTCGGTATCCGGTTCACCCTCGGCATCCCCATCCAGAAATCTCTCAAACAAATAGATCAGAACGTCGAAAACGTTTTCTTTCATTGATGACTCAAATAATTGGGCGGCGCAACTGGGTTCAGCGCAGTCGCATGTAGCCAGCACCGGGCATGGCCGCAATATCGCCGCTCAGCTCCAGACTCAGTAAGTGGGAGACTATGACATCGGCTGCAAGCCCTGTCGCCGCGACAAGAGTATCCACAGTCGTAGGTTCATAAGCAATATATTTCAGGAGACCTGTTTCATTTCCCGGCTCGTCGGCATTCGGCGCCGAACCCCCTTGAGCGTCCGGTCGAAGCCGGTTGATCTCGTATTCCTCAAGGATATCGTCCGGCGTCTGAACAAGCTTGGCACCCTGCTGGATCAGTTGATGGCAGCCTCGGGCGAGCGGGTTGTGAATCGATCCCGGCACGGCAAATACATCCCGATTTTGCTCTACCGCCAGACGGGCAGTAATCAATGAGCCGGACTTGAGAGCGGCCTCCACCACCAGAGTGCCTAAAGCCAGCCCGCTGATGATGCGATTGCGACGCGGGAAATTTGCCGCCAGGGGCCCAGTACCCGGCGGATACTCCGAGATCAGCGCACCGCCGCGACTGAGAATGTCATCGGCCAGCTGCTCATGGTGCCGCGGATAGATGCGGTCCGGACCCGTCCCGGCAACCGCGACGGTAATCCCCTGCCCCTCCAGTGCGCCCTCATGACTGGCGGCATCGACCCCCACCGCTAGGCCGCTGACAATACCTAGGCCCTGCAAGGCGAGATCCCGCGCAAACTCGCGCGCTGTTCTCTGCCCACTCGGTGTAGGGCTTCGACTCCCAACCACGGCGATGTGGTTCCCGGACAAGATCGCCGGGTCTCCTCGCACGAATATGACCGCTGGCGGATCCGCAATTTCACGCAGCAGGGGTGGATACAGGGGATGATGCAGCGTCAAGCAATGATGCCCGGCCCCTTGCCTGAAAATCCAGCGCAGGTCAGCTTCTGGCCACTCCCAGTTCGGTGCCGCCAGGTAATCCATGGTTCTGGCTGGCACCCCGATGGCGGCCCACCCCGCTCGGCCCGCTTCGAAAACCGCTTGAGGAGAACCGAAATGATCCAGCAATCGCCGAAAACGCACGCTGCCGATCAGTGGTGCCCGATGCAACGCCAGCCAGAAGCGAAGTTCATGCGGGTCGGTTGCTGGGACGGAGAGCGTCATGGAGACCGGATGACATCAAGCACATGGATGAAGCGTTCCGCATTCATCACCAGGGCAAAACTGACCCTTCGATGCTTCAGAAAAACCAACAGCTCTCCGGCCTTTTGTTCGGGTCCGATCAGCTTTTGCCCGAAACTCGGCTTGATCGTGTCTCTGATCTCCGGGCCCTTTTGCCAGATCTCGAATACATGCCCTATCTCAACGCCATCAAGAGATCCGCGATCCAGCGCCACGACGGAAAATTGACCTATCTGACTGACCCCATCCATCACTCCGATGATGTGGCCTGTCAGACCCTTGCGGGGGACGTGAGGCACATACCCGGCGCCGATTTCGACACGATGGGTGGGCATCAGCCGGTCTCCCGGCTGCGCTTCCTTTTCAGCGCGGGTCAGCTTGATCGTTGCCGGATCTCCCGTTTGCTCCAGCGTGCCCTCGGCGATAAAAATTGCCTCATGACCCAGTACCGCGTCCGTGTCAGGATCGCGATATTCGGCGCCGGGCCGGAAGAAAGAGTAGTCGACGGGGGTCGACTTCTGGATGGAGCGCACGAACAGGCGATCGCCCGGCCCGCCGATCACATGCTCTTCGGCCAGCCCGACCACGTAGGGAAGACGATCTATATCTTCGGCCTCGATCACCCTTGGTCGCGTCAGAAAGGGGCTGATTGCCTTGAGCGGGATCACCGGAACCGGCTCGGCCAGTGGGGTCACCCTGATGCGTGGACTCAGCCGATCAGACTGAATGCCATCCAGGCGCAGATAGGGTTGTCCTCCCCGCGAATCAAGCACAATCAGGTCACCTGGATAAATCAGATTGGGATCCTGAATTTGCGAATTTCCACGCCAAACCTTAGGCCACTCCCAGGTGTTTTTGAGGAAACGGCCGGCGATACTCCAGAGCGTATCCCCATCGACAACACGGTAGGTTTCTGGTCGGTCTTCCCGCCATTCAACAGCCCAAACGGTATCGGAGTGACCCATTAACTTGAAGAAGGCCAGCATGACCCCCACGTAAAGCCAGCCAGAGAGAGAAGCTGCGGCATGACCGCCAAGAAAACTTTTCAACGAGTACTCCGGTGAACTGGCTCACTCTGCCGGAAACCCAAAGTTCCAGCGATCACAAGCCGCCTTGAATACAAAATCAGCGGCAATTCGTTAGAATTCCGGGAATACCGCGTCAAGACACTAAAAGACTGAATGGCTATTCTAACCATACTCGAGTTCCCCGATGAACGCCTGCGCAAGAAGGCGAAACCCGTCGAATCGGTCGATGCTCAAACCCGCATGCTCATCGATGACATGCTGGAAACCATGTACGCCGCCCCCGGCATTGGGCTTGCCGCTACTCAGGTGAATGTGCAGAAAAGGATTCTCGTACTGGACATTTCCGAGGAAAAGAACGCTCCACTCGCCCTGATTAACCCCGAGCTTTTGTACAAGGAAGGCCAGGAGGAATCCGACGAAGGCTGCCTCTCGGTTCCGGGCGTCTTCGAAAAGGTCAAGCGCGCCGAAAAAATCCGGATCAAGGCGCTGGATCGTGATGGTGACCCCTTTGAGATGGATGCCGAAGGCCTTCTCGCCGTCTGCATTCAACATGAAATCGACCATCTGGAAGGCAAGTTGTTTGTCGACTATCTGTCTCCGCTCAAAAGGCAACTCGCACGAAAAAAGGTGAAGAAAGAACAGCGGCAGCGGGACACGGGTGCGGAAACCCCGAAAACGCGCGGTGTGGCGTGAGGATCGTTTTTGCCGGTACGCCGGAATTCGCCGTACCGCCCCTGAAGGCCCTGCTGAAATCGAAACATGAAATCTGCGGGGTTTACACCCAGCCAGACCGCCCCGCCGGCCGTGGCCGGAAACTGACCCCCAGCCCGGTGAAATCGGTCGCGCTGGAAGCGGGGCTGCCGGTCTTTCAGCCGGAATCCTTCAAGAGCGACGAATCCCGGGACCAATTGCGCGAGCTTCGGCCAGATCTCATGGTCGTGGTAGCTTACGGACTAATTCTTCCCAAAGCCGTGATCGATACTCCACCGCTCGGCTGCATCAACATCCATGCTTCGCTATTGCCTCGCTGGCGGGGTGCGGCACCAATACAGCGCGCCATACTGGAGGGTGACGAGGAAACCGGCGTCACCATCATGTTCATCGAATCACGTCTGGACGCAGGGCCCATGCTGCTCAAGAAGCGCTGCCCCATTCTGAGGGGTGCGTCCTCCGGAGAGCTGCATGACCAACTGGCCGTTCTGGGTGCCGAAGCGCTGCTTGAAACACTCCCCGCCCTGGAAAATGGCACATCTCACTCCGAAACCCAGGACGAGACCCTAGTAACCCATGCCCCCAAACTCAACAAGGAAGAAGCCCTGCTCGACTGGACCCAGCCGGCCACGGCATTGGAGAGAAAGGTGGCCGCCTTCAACCCCTGGCCCGTGGCTGAAACTCGCCTGCCAGGCCAACCATTGCGCATCTGGCGGGCAGAGGCACTGGACGGTGACACCGTGCTGGCACCCGGAAGTGTGGTGATAGGCAAGGACACTCTGGACGTTGCCACCGGTCAGGGACTGTTGCGCTTGCTAGAGCTACAACTTCCGGGTGCCAAAAGAATCGTCGCGCGAGACTTTATCAATGCCCAGACCGCACCCCTGCTGCGCCTAGGCGACCCGAATTGAACACCCGATCGCTCGCGGCGGATGTACTGGTGCAGGTCATCCATGAGGGTAAATCCCTGACCGCCGCGCTGGAGCCGGCTCTCTTCGGCATCGCCGAATCCAGCGACCGGGCCTTTGTCCAGGCGCTTTGTTATGGCGTAATGCGCTGGTACTGGCGGCTGGATCGACTGCTGGGACAACTCACCCGCAAACCCATCAAGGACGAACGGGTCCGTGCACTGGCCCTGTTGGGGCTCTATCAGCTTCAGTTCATGCGGGTCAAACCGCATGCTGCGGTGGCTGAAACCGTTTCCGCCGCTGGCGCCAGAGCTTGGGCAAAACCGCTTCTCAATGGCATCCTTAGAACCTACCAACGAGAGCGCGAAAGCCTCGATGCACGGGCCAACGAACATGAGGCCAGCGCCTGCGCTCATCCCTCCTGGCTCTTCAAAAAACTGCAGAAAGACTGGTCGACCGACGCCATCGCGCTATTCCAGAACAACAATGAACCCCCGCCACTCACCCTGCGGGTCAACCGTCTGAAACAGACTCGCGACGCTTATCTGGCGCGACTTGCAGAGCAGAATATTTCCGCTACCGCCTCACCGGCTTGTGATAGCGCGATCACGCTGGACCACCCCATCGCGGTGGAAGCCATCCCGGGTTTTGCCGGCGGTGACGTCTCCGTCCAGGATGCGGCTGCTCAGCTCGCTGCAGGGCTGCTCAACCTTGAAAAAGGGCACCGGGTACTGGATTTGTGTGCAGCGCCGGGCGGAAAGACGGCCCATATTCTCGAATGCTGTCCGGAGATCAGCGAACTGGTCGCAGTCGATGTCTCCGGCGATCGTTTGGTTCGTGTGCAAGAAAATCTTGACCGGATAGGCCTTCAGGCCACTTTGGTCAGGGCGGATGCACTGACCCTTGCCGACTGGTGGGATCAGCGGCCTTTTGACCGGATTCTGGTAGACGCCCCCTGCTCCGCCACTGGTGTCATTCGTCGTCATCCCGACATCAAGGTCCTGCGTCAACCTTACGACATCGATGAACTCTGTAGAACCCAGCTACAGATACTTGAATCGGCCTGGTCAATGCTCGCAAAAGACGGACAACTGCTTTACGCCACTTGCTCCGTGCTACGTGCGGAAAATGAGGAGACGATAGCCCGCTTCCTTCGCGAGCATGCAGAGGCTGCGGAGGTTTCGATCAATGCCGATTGGGGAGTGGCTGCTTCTCATGGTCGACAGATACTCACCGGCATGACCAACATGGATGGCTTTTACTACGCGCGCCTTGCAAAAACGGAGGCATAGGATTTGAAGCGCGCAGTCATCGCCCTGATGTTCTGTCTGGCTGGCGCCATATCGGCTGAAGATTACGGAATATTCATTCGTGAAGCCAATCTGACCAAACGGGACGGTCAGACTTTTCTGAGCGCGGATGTGGATTACCGATTCACGCCTGCTGCGATCGACGCGCTCGAGCATGGCATTGCACTGACCCTCGTGCTGCGGTTGACCGTTCATCGTGAAAGGGCCTACTGGTTCGACGAGAACGTAATCACCGAACGTCGCAATATCGAGCTGCGTTACCATCCTCTCGCCAAATCGTTTCAGATTGCGGATCTCGACAGCGGGGCAGTACAGAGTTTCGCCAGCTTCGCGGCGGTCACGGATACCCTCAGTCGCATCCGGGGGTGGCCGATCCAGAACGTAGAGTCACTGGACAGTCATCAGTCCTATCTGGCCCGACTTGAGCTCACCCTGGATATAGAATCCCTGCCCTTGCCCCTCCGCGCCGAAGCCTATGTTTCACCCAGCTGGCGACTAGCACATCCCCTACTAGAATGGCGTTTAACTCCCTGAAGCCCCCACTCACGGCGTCCATCGTCGCCCTGTTTCTGGCGATTGTGGGTTCCTTGCACCTGATGAGCTCAGCCACCCAGGATGCTTCGCGGCTCGGCGAAATGTACTCAGGACTGGTCCTGATCAATGCATTGGCCTCGCTGCTGCTGATGGGACTGGTCGGGGTCAATATTTACTGGTTGATCCGGCAACTTCGGAAAAACGCGGCAGGTTCCTACTTGACCGCCCGCATGATCTTTCTTTTCAGCTTGCTGACATTGGCCCCGGCATCGATTGTCTTCTACTACTCCATGCAGTTTCTCGATCGCAGCATCGATAGCTGGTTCGATGTGAAGATCGACCATGCCATGGAGGATGCCCTGCAGCTGGGCCAGACCGCGCTTGACGAACGCATGCGCAACCTGTTGAAGGAGACGGAGCACACGGCAGAACTGTTGGGCACGTCTCCCGTGTCCCTGTTGACCGTCCGTCTGAGCGAGCTCAATCAAAACGACGACGCCGAAATGACGCTCTTTACCCGACAGGGCCAGATCATCGCATTCAACGGGACAGGCACCGGGTCAATCTCCCCCGACCTTCCGGAAATCGGCATCATGGTTCAGGTGCGCCAGGGCAAACCCTATGTGGGGCTGGAAACCACCGAACACGGCAGCATGCAGATTCGTGCGGTGGTATCGCTGATCGGCGATGACGCCATTTTCCTGCAGGCGATCTACCCTATTCCACAACGCCTGGCTGCGCTGGCTGACACGGTCGAATCGGCCTATCTCCACTACAAGGAACTGACTTTTCTCAGAAAGTCACTGAAGACGACCTTCATACTGACGCTGTCCCTGGTGCTTCTGCTGAGCCTGCTGGCGGCCATCTGGGCGGCATTCCTCAGCATTCGCCGCATTGTGGAACCCGTGCGTCTGCTGGCGATCGGTACTCGCGCCATCGCCGAAGGTGATTATGAGAAACGACTGCCGGTCAAGGACCGGGGCGAACTGGCGTTTCTTGTGCAGTCATTCAACACCATGACCGGCAAGATTGCCCAGGCGCGCGACGAGGCCCATCGCTCCAAGATTGAAGTCGAAAGACAGCACGCCTACCTGGAGACGGTCCTTACCAATCTATCTTCGGCGGTACTGAGTCTTGACCCGAACCTGAATGTACTGACCGCCAATCAGGCCGCAGACAACATCCTCCACGCCGATTTTCAACAGTACCTGGGTTGGCCGCTTGCCGTGCTCACCGGCGCCTATCCGCATCTGGCGGAGCTCATGGACAAGCTGGAACCTCACATGAAGGGACCGGCAAAGCACTGGCAGGAGGAAATCACCCTCCAGGGTCCCACTGGCCGCCAGGAGCTGTTCTGCCGGGGAACCCCGTTGTTCGGGGCCGGCGATGAGCGGGTTGGCGCGGTGCTGGTCATCGACGATGTCACGACGCTGATTCAGGCCCAGCGCAGCACCGCCTGGAGCGAGGTGGCCCGGCGGCTGGCGCATGAGATCAAGAATCCATTGACGCCTATCCAGCTATCGGCCGAGAGATTACGACACAAACTGGCTAAAACCTTGGAAGGCCCGGACCTGGAAGTCCTGGAAAAATCCACCCGCACCATCGTTCAGCAGGTGGAAGCGATGAAAAGCATGGTCAATGCCTTTGGAGAATATGCCAAACCCACGATCACCCAAACCAGACCGGTCGACGTCAACACACTGATCGAGGAGGTCGTTGCGCTCTACCCGCCGCCTTCAGGCCTGGACTTCGAGCTTTCCCTGGCACCCGAACTTCCGCGAACTCAGGCCGACCCCGTGAAGCTCCGGCAGGTGGTCCACAACCTTATCAAGAATGCGCAGGAGGCAATCCCCGGCGGTCAATCGGGTAGAATGTCGATCAGCACCCGACGCATTGATGACGCCGACCCGGCCCTGATCGAACTCCGCCTGAGCGACAATGGACCGGGCATACCGGCCGACCAGTCCGACCGGATTTTTGAACCCTATGTAACCAGCAAGACCAAGGGAACCGGACTCGGGCTTGCCATCGTCAAGCGCATTATCGAAGAGCTGGGCGGGAGCATCAGGCTGGATACCAGTTACCACGATGGGGCCAGCTTCATTCTCCAACTTCCGCTGGCGCCAGAGACCCTCAAGAGCGAACGATGAACATGCCAAAGAAAACCATCCTGGTGGTGGATGACGAGCCCGATATCCGCCAGCTCCTGCAAGAGATTCTTGAGGATGAGGGTTATGGCGTGGAAGTGGCTGAAAACGCCGAGGTAGCCCGCCGTCAGCGACTGGAACACAAACCTGAACTGATCCTGCTGGATATCTGGATGCCGGATGAGGATGGCATCAGCCTGCTCAAGGATTGGCTGAAGGAAGACGGGTTATGCCCCGTCATCATGATGTCCGGTCATGCCACCGTGGAAACCGCGGTCGAGGCCACTCGGCTGGGTGCCTACGATTTTCTCGAAAAGCCGTTATCGATGGCCAAATTGCTGGTCACAGTCGAACGCGCCATGGAGACGGCCCAGTTGCGACGGGAAAATATCGGGCTGAAGCGTCGCATGGACGTCCCGGTGGAGCCGATTGGCAAAAGCCTCGTGATGGAAAAGCTACGCGACCAGGTTAAGCGTCTGGCACAACATGATGCCCGAGTCCTTCTCCTAGGCGAACCCGGCTCCGGCAAGGAAACCCTGGCGCGATATCTTCACGCCAACAGCCCGCGCCGTGACGGACCCTTCGTGGACGTCGGGGTTGGCACGATTGCCAGCAGCCATTCGGCCGTGGAGTTCTTTGGCCGCGTTGATGGCGAACAGATACAGCATGGGCTGCTGGAACAGGCGCATGGCGGCACCTTGTTTCTCGATGAAGTAGCTCACATGGAACCCGAGACGCAGGTCCGTCTCATGAGTGCGCTGGAGTCAAATTCCTTCTCCCGCGTCGGTGGCAGCGAACTGATCCATGTTGACGTCCGAATCATCGCCTCCACCTGCAAATCGCTGGAAGAGGAAGTCCGGGCCGGACGCTTCCGCCCGGAGCTCTACTATTTGCTCAACGTGGTCGCACTCAAGGTACCCTCACTGAATGAACACAGCGAGGACATTCCCGACCTGCTGAAGTTTTATGTCGATTATTTCGTCAGCCGCGAAAAGCTGCCCTTCCGGCGCTTCCCCGTCGCCGTTCAGAACTTCCTCAGGAACTACCCCTGGCATGGGAACATCCGTGAGCTGAAAAATCTGGTGCAACGCCTGCTAATACTGGGCACCGGAGAAGAGGTCGAACTGGAGGAAGTCAAAGCCTCCGTCGGTGAGCACGTCGTGAATTCACCCTCCGAAGCGTCCCAAAATCAACCCGACTTCTATAATCTGCCGCTGAAGGAAGCACGAGAACGTTTCGAAAAGGCGTACTTGGAGTATCACTTGGACAAATACTCAGGGAGCGTCGCTCGCCTCTCCGCCGCCATCGGCCTGGAGAGAACGCATTTGTACCGGAAACTCAACTCCCTGGGGATTCGCTTTCGCGAAAAGCGCTGATGTCAGACGCCCCGGGGATGCAAACGGAGCCCCTATTGCCTGAGCTATTCGTCCTTTCCCCTGACGGAAAGTACATCACATAACGCATGATTGACCACGCTGGCTGCCGTAGAACCCAGCAAAAGACCGAACCCGTGGCGTCCATGGGTGCCAACGACAATCAGATCCGCCCCCATTTCTTCCGCAACCCGAATAATTTCCAGTTTGGGACTCCCTAGCTCAACCCAACGCTGGCCTTCGGGAACACCAACATTCTCAGCCACGGTAGCCAACCGCGACTTGGCTGATTCCACCACCTGATCCGTCAGATCGACCTCGAAGGGAGACACTGCGCCAAAGGAGGTATCCACCGGCGGCAGATATTCCACGACATGCAGAATGTGAAGCTTGGCCCGGTCATGGCCGGCCAGTTCGTTCGCTCTCTGCAGGGCTTTTTCGCCGCTATCCGAAAAATCGTAAGCAACCAATATGTGTTTGTAAGTCATGCGGTCCTCCTGATCAGGTCAAAGGGGGAAACAGGCCCATCATAATTCTCATGCTGAGGACCGTGTAAACGAACGCCATAGCAAAGCCCGGTCCGTAGCGAGGAAAGTCCATGGCTTGCTGGATGATATGACCCAATACAGCCAGCTCCCAAAGCATCATGGCCAGCAGCAAAAGCGAAACGGCGGCTTGCCATTCGGGGAGAGCCACACTGACAAATACCAGCGGAATCGCCAAGGCCGTGATCATGCCATCGGCCGCGAGAGCGGCAATGAGGGTTTGAGGGAACCGCGTGATCTTTCCGGCCATCCTGAGCATGCCAAAAAAGAAACCGACGAGTAGCAATGTCGCGCAGACCGATTGCAGAATGGCCTGAAAAAATTCAACTTCCACCCAGCTAAGCAACATGGAGGTCGACAGGGTGAACACCAGCGTCAGGACAAGAAGAAAACGCGACAGGGGAATATCCTGCGGCCCCTTGCGAAACAAACAAATATCAAGAAACAGCTTGAAGATGGGCATGCGATCCTGAGCTGAATGCGTTTACTCGAGGCTGGCGGCTTCGAACGCCTCACTGGCTTTCAGCCAGCGGTTTTCATGCTCCTCGATGGACTGTTCCAACCGGGCTCGTTCGGATAGCAAGGCATCCAGCCGTTCCTTGGCCTCCGCATGGTACAGGTCCGGGTCGGCCATTCTGTCTTCGAGCTTTTGACGGGCCAGAATCGACTGATTCATCGCCAGCTCGGCTTTTTCCATGGCGGTCTTGAGCGGCTTCAGCAGCCTCCGCGATTCAACCTCCGAGCGGCGGGGTGCCTGTTTTGGGGTTTTATCCACCGAAGCCGACTGAGCCGTTGCGCGGGCCCGAGCCGTGCGATGATCATTCAGCCAGCGTCGGTAGTCTTCCATGTCGCCGTCAAAGCGCAGGGCCGACCCATCAGCCACCAACCACAATTCATCGGCCACGGTCCGCAAAAGATAGCGGTCATGCGACACCACGACCAGAGCCCCGGCATAATCCTGCAATGCAAGACTCAAGGCGTCTCGCGTCTGCAGATCAAGATGATTGGTCGGCTCGTCCAGCAACAACAGATTGGGCTTCTGGTAAATGAGCATCGCCAGGACGAGCCGTGATTTTTCCCCGCCAGAAAAGGGCGCGATCGATTCCAGAGCCTGGTCGCCACGGAAGCCAAAACCACCGAGGTAGCCGCGCAATTCCTTTTCCGTTGCCCTGGCATCCAGTCGCTGGAGATGCCGTAGCGGGCTTTCTTCGGGGTTCAGCTGCTCCAACTGATGCTGGGCAAAATACCCGATACGGAGATCCTGCGCGGCGATACGCTCACCCGACAAGGGTGGCAAAACGCCGGCAAGCAATTTGACAAAGGTTGACTTACCCGCGCCATTGGGTCCGAGCAGACCGATCCGGTCACCCGGGGAAATGGTGAGCTCAACCCCGGAAATGATGGGCTTGTCACCATACCCCGCCGCCGCGTCATCCAGCTTGAGCAATGGAGACGGTGACTTCTCGGGCCGGCTGAAGCTGAATTCAAGCGGAGAATCGGCTTGCGCCTGTGCGATCAGGGTCATGCGATCCAGTGCCTTGAGCCGGCTCTGCACCTGTTTGGCCTTTGTCGCCTGAGCCCTGAACCGGTCGACAAAGCCCTGAATGCGCTGAAGCTCTCGTTGCTGGCGCTGGAAGGATGATTGCTGTTGCGACAGCATCTCGGCACGGCGGGTTTCGAAGGCGCTGTAATTGCCGGTATTCAGCGTGACCTTGCCATGCTCGATGTGTAGGATGTGGGTCGCCAGATCGTCCAGAAAATCTCGGTCATGCGAGACCAGCAGCAAGGTGCCCGGATAGCTGGAAAGCCAGTCCTGTAACCAAATGACGGCATCAAGATCAAGGTGATTGGTGGGCTCATCTAGGAGCAGAATGTCAGATCGACACATCAGCGCCTGCGCCACGTTGAGGCGAACGCGCCAGCCACCGGAGAATTCAGTGACCCCGCGATTTTCCTGACCCGGCGCGAAGCCAAGGCCATTCAGCAATCGTGCGGCGCGGGAATTGGCCTCATAGCCTCCCACATGCTGTAGCTGCTCATGAAGATGAGCAAGGGCCAATCCGTCACCCGTTGCTTCGGCTTTTGCGAGCTCGGCCTGGATGGCACGCAATTCACGATCGCCATCCAGAACATAGTCAAGGGCTGTCCGGTCAACGGCAGGCGTTTCCTGAGCGACATGAGCAATCTCCAGACCTGGCGGCAGGGTCAGGTCTCCGGCGTCGGGGTGGAGTGTCCCCATGATGAGTTCGAAGAAGCTGGATTTTCCTGCGCCGTTGGCCCCGGTGATGCCAATGCGATCCCCCTTGTTCAGGGTGAAGGAGGCATCCTCGAAAAGAACCCGGGTTCCCCGTCGGAGGGTGACTGAGCGGGCATTGATCATAAGCCGATGAGTGAGTGAACTCGAAATTCTGTTTGAAGCCGCCCGAAAATCAGGACGCTTTTTCGATGTGCTGATCCGCTTCCTTAAAGAACTCCAGAATATCGCCCTTCTTGACCGTCTGACGTGGGATGATCAGGGCGGAATCCAGCGCAACAAAAACGAAGGCGTAGTTCTTGGCGGCCTCAATGCGAAGTACATCGGCCCATTTGATACGCGATTCGCCGGATTTACTGATTTCGACCAGATCATGCGGTTCAATCCGCAGCGTGTACTCCCCGAGAATGCGAGCCTTCTCTTCATCCGAGTACATTCGTGCGATCCTTTGGCGTGTAATCCATTTCAGGTAATACGGCGCCCCCAATCCCCAGAAAGCGGCAACCCCGCCAATAGTGGCGGCCGTCAGGCTGTCCTGGTAGTAGAACCAGACAAACATGGCAATCAGGCTAAGAATCCCCGGAATGGTGGCCTGATGCAGACGCAAGGTCTTCTGCAGCTTTTCAGCGTTCTTTAGCTGATGGTCGTTGAACGCGAGCAGATCACGCTCACGCAATTCGTATTGAATTTCGGTCATTGCAGTTTGATTGGATTGTGGGGTTTGCACCCGGCAATGAAGCTGGCCGGAAAGCGGGTTAGTATACGCACTTCCATCAGGGATTACCCTGTCCAAGGCTTTTAATCGCCGGCGCCGATCCGGCATCACCCAGGAGTCAGCACCATGCAAGGCAACCACGAAGTCGTCGCCCAACTCAATCATCTGCTCGCCGGGGAATTGACCGCCATCGATCAGTACTTCATTCACGGCTGCATGTGCCGTGAATGGGGTCTTCACAAGTTGGCAGAACATTTCTCCCATGAGATGCAAGAAGAACAGAGCCATGCCAACCAGTTGATCACCCGCATCCTTTTCCTGGGTGGCCTGCCTGTTCTCGATCAGCGCCAGCCGCTCAAGGTCGGCCGGAATATTCCGGAAATGCTGGGGAACGACCTGGGTCTGGAGTACAAGGTGATCGAGGAGCTCAAGCAAGCCATTGCAGTATGCGAAAAGATTCAGGACTACCCGAGCCGCGACCTCCTGCTCGAATTACTCAGGGATACCGAGGAAGATCACACGCGGTGGCTTGAGACTCAGCTTGGATTGATCGCAAAAATCGGACTGGAGAACTATCAGCAGTCGCAAATATAGAGGCCGAGCCGGAACGCCCAACAAAAACCCACAGCGACTGCCATTGACTTACTGTTGATAGCTGTTCTCGTTTGTATTAAGATGTCATCCAACTCATCCAGGGTGACATCGATATGTACATCTGCATCTGCAAAAGTGTAACCGACAGCCAGATTCGGCACTGTGTTCGTGAAACCGGCGTTAGAAACCTGCGCGGCCTGCGCCGTGAGCTGGGTGCGTGCGATCAGTGTGGCAAGTGTGCCAGCGAGGCCAGACAAATCATCACACAAAGCCTCGAAGAGTCGAACGGCGCTCGCCGTGAACTCCTGTCAGCCGCGTGAACCATCACACGGCTGAACCAAGCCAGCCCTATATCATGGACTGCTGGTAGTTTTGCAAACCTACCCGGCCGATCAACTCCAACTGGGTTTCGAGCCAATCAACATGCTCCTCTTCGCTGTCGAGAATTGACTGAAACAGGTCGCGACTGACGAAATCCCCCACCTGCTCGCAGTGAGCAATTGCTTCTCGCAGCTCAGGCAGCGCCTCCATTTCAAGACGCAGGTCACATTCCAGAATCTCCTGGGTGTGCTCACCGATTCTCAGCTTTCCCAACTCTTGCAGATTAGGCAGCCCTTCCAGGAACAGAATACGTTCAATGAGCTTGTCCGCATGCTTCATCTCATCGATAGACTCGTGGTATTCCTTCTCATCGAGCTTGTGGAGCCCCCAGTTCTTGAACATACGCGCATGCAGAAAGTACTGATTGATAGCCGTAAGCTCATTGGCCAGCACCTTGTTCAGATGCTTGATGACTTTTTTATCGCCTTTCATGAATATTTTCCTCCAGAGGATGGATACGGCAAATCGCCGAACACCTGCGCAGACTAACGTCAGACCATTCGTTCAGCAACACTTTGATATGAACACCTGAAGGGCATCGCTGCCCCCCCCCTTCCGACTCAAAAACTACTACACCGCACAATGATTATCTATTTGCATGGCTTCAGGTCATCACCCGCCTCCGCAAAGGCCGAACTGTTGGAAAAACACCTCTCCGAACAGGGACTGGCTCACCAGTTTTGGTGCGAGGAACTACCCGTTGACCCGGGCCGAGCCATCGAGCTTGTTGAGAGCGCTATTGCAGCTGATCCCGATGAATCCGTCCTTATCGGCAGCTCGCTGGGAGGGTATTACGCGACCTATCTCGCCGAGAAGCATGACCTGCGCGCGATACTCATCAACCCGGCAACGCATGCGGACCAGACGCTGGCCCCCTGGATTGGACCACACACCAACCTCTATACCGGCGAACATTTTGAACTCACGCAGGGCCATATCATGTCGCTGAGCAACCTTTGGGTACCCATCCTTTGCAAGCCCGAACGCTTTTGGCTTGTCGTTGAAACCGGTGACGAGATACTGGATTATCGGGAGGCCGTCTCACGCTACGCAGGTGCCCGCCAGACCGTGATTGAAGGAGGTGATCACAGTTTGCGACATTTCCCTGACCTGATGGAAGCCATGGTGGAGTTCGCATTTCCCGGTAAGAACTGATTTTTATCAGCTTCCAGCTTCCCACCCAAGGGCCAAGAGCTCGAGTTGAATTCAACAGTAAAATTGCTCTTTAAGCTCGTGCCCTCTTCGCGGCTGGATCCATCAGCACTCAACCCGCAGCGGCCTGCTTGGCCATCCGCAAGGGTGCCGTTTGCGCTCGATCAAGGTAATTCTGCCATTGCTGCACGGTCAGCTTCTGTAACAACGGAACCACCGGATTAAGCTCGATCGGCGGTGCATCCCAGTGCGTGTCATAGCCCAACTGCTCTGCTTCCAGCGCGATGCCATCCTCTGCCAGCAGTGGCTTGAACAGCAGGGGCACGGAAGCATTGAGAACGAGTTGCGTCAGCCATTTGGGGGCATTCATCGCCAGCATCGGAATCTTGACGCTGTCGAAGTAAAAGACGAAGAAAACACGCGTGGTTTTTTCATCGATAGGCAACAGGAAACACCAGTGCTTGATGCTGTCCCCGGTATTCGACCACTGATAGGGATAGTCGTAACAGATTTCGATGGAACGGGTGTTGACTCTTTTGCGGTTCACAAAAAACCTGGAAATCTTTCCCTCGGCCATGTAGGTGTCATAAGTCAGGTAAACCCGACTGTCATCAGACTCGTAATGGGTCAGCTTGGCATCAACAAACGGTTGATACTTGCGATGTAGAAACGCATGGGCAAAATCGCAGATGTTGTCGATCACCATCGAATGATGGGTTTTCCAGGTGTAATCCACCGTGAAGCCGGCCCATGGGTTGTCACCTGTCAGTTCGGGAATTTCCGGGACTTTCTGCTCTTCGGCCTTCTCCGGATCGCCCGGGAAAAGCCAGATCAGGCCATAGCGTTCCTGCAGCGGATAGGTTCGCAGCTGGTGCTTGATCAACGACTTGCCGAAGCTGTCATGCGTATAGTCGGTCAGCCAGCCATCCCGGTTGAACGACCAGCCATGATAGGCACAGCGCAGCTGGCACTTATCTACAGCTCCATGGGTGAGCTTCAGATGGCGATGTGGACAACGGTTCTGGACCGCCGCCAATACGCCGTCTTCACCCCGAAAAACAGCAATAGAAAGATTCCAGAAGCTGATTTCCCTGACCTCACCCTTTTTTATTGCACTGTCGTATTCGACGGCATACCAGCGATCCGGGTCCATGCCGGAAGCCCGCGCTTTTTGCCGGGTATTCTTGGCTTCGTTGAAGGAGGGCGGTGTAGATTGGAAGGTGTCGTTCTGGACATCGCTCATGGCGGAATTCTCCGAGACTAGGAAAAACAGAACAAAGGGCTATGGCAGACCGGACAATTTACCGCGGCCTGATCACGCCTCGGCGGAGGAAATCATCATAGGCTGCCTCCACGGCATCCTTGAGCGGCGTGGGGCGAAAACCCAGCTCTTCCGCCGCTTTACGATGGTCCACCCGTCGATGCATGCTGAGAAGGCGCACTGCAGCGGGAGTAAATCGGCGGGGCTTATTGGGAAAGGCACGAAACCATGTCTTGTCGGCCACTTCGGCAATGGCTGCCATGACGGGTGCCGGCATACGCAGCCGGGGCTTT
>JBIIEQ010000060.1:0-21070 GCA_044237765.1 Methylococcaceae bacterium
TCCGGCTTCAACGCGCTTGAGCGCATCCATGATCTGGCTATCGGTGAATCTCGACTTCTTCATGTAGAACCTCCTCAGTGTCGGAAATTCTACTTTTGACCACAGCCAAATTCAGGGGGGATTACCCTATGGCAGGCACTGGCTTGAAAATTCAGGAACCATGACTCCAAAACCCATTATCGAACTGGAATACTGCACACAATGCCGTTGGCTGTTACGCGCCGCCTGGCTAGCGCAGGAGTTGCTCACGACTTTCGAGGATGAGCTGGGTGGTGTCACCCTTGTCCCCGGCACCGGCGGCATCTTTGAAGCCCGTTTGGGCGACGACATTCTCTGGTCACGCAAGTTGGAGGGTCGGTTCCCTGAAGCCAAGGAGCTCAAGCAGCGTGTGAGGGACCGGATTGCGCCAGAGCGCGACCTGGGTCATTCCGATCGCTGACAACAGGTGGGGGTAGTTGCACTAAAGCCGCATTCAGCTGGGCAAAAAGAACCCGGCGCGTGCCGGGTTCAAGCTTGGGCCTAGGGAATCCTGGTCTAGTCGACGCTACCGAAAACTCCCAGTGTGCGACCCAGCCAGTAAGCCAAAAGGAAGTCCACACCGGGTAACTGTCCCCCTACTGTATTGGCCTTGTAATCCAATACCGACTGCTTCCAGTCATAGACGTTGTAAGCGCTAGCCTCAAATAAGGGGTACGCCCGCAGTGACTGAGTCCGATCAGTCCTGGTCCAATCGAATTTCCATGGTGCGGACGGAAAGGGTGACATCACATAATCCGGCCGAATCCGATGATCGACATCAACCTGGGTTTTAGGGGCCGGTATCTCCCTTAGACGCCAGAGAGCATCTTTCTTGGCATCCGTATGGGGCATCGTGCCCATCGCAGCGAAAGCCACACTCCATAATCCCATCGGCACCCGCGAAAATTGCCGGTAGACATTTTCCACGCCTTTCTTCAGAACAGTTCTTGTATCGATTCCCGGCAGCGGGAAACGCTCACTAAGCAGGTTGAACATCAAATACTGGACGATCGACAGGTGTGTGCCACTCCAGTCAGCTGTGCCATTGGAGTAGAAGATGTTGCTACCGGACGCCAGGGCCGAAGCCTGGCGATTCCACTCCTTCCTGGCCTCGCTGAGGGCCAGCGTGTTTCGGGTGCTGTAGGCAGCCAGCCATAAGGCCGCCAAACGATTGTAACTACTACCCTGGGCCTCATTCAGCCGATAAACCACCTGGGTGATGTCGTTTTTGATGCGCGCACACAAGGCATCGTTTCCTGTCGGCTGATCACACAAGGACGCCTGGGCCACGGTCAACCCCAACATGACCCCCTTGAACATGTCATTGTTACCGCCTTGTTTCCACTCCAGGCCGGCAAACTCCCCTTTTCCGGCAACCCAGGGAGCTGTTGGATTTCCCTCCGCTTTGCGAAGGGTTCTTGCAAAAATCCGGGGATCGCCGGTGATCTCCAGGAGCTTGAGGAGGCCATCGGTACTTTTTGCAATGTTATTCAAAGCGACAGGATCGCCAATCAACCGATATCGAAGATACTGGCTTGCTGTGTAAGCAGCCGTCCAGAGAGCGCCATCATGGCTGGGATACCCCCTGCCCTGGTTGTCGACAAACTCAAAGAGCATGCCGGTATCGGCATCAATTCCCGTCTCAGCCGTTGCCCGCTGATAAAAATCTGACTTCCCGGCCAGAGTCCATTTGTAGGCGTCGGCTCTGACCAGAGTCTCCTGGAGACTGATCGGATCAATGACTTTATTAATGACCCGAAGACGGATGGGATTTTGCTGGTAAAAGTCAAAATCGGTGGTATCCGAAATTGCAGTATGAATCGGGTTTCTGAACTCAGGCCGATTGATGAAGGGTTTCACCTCTTGCAGAGCGTGGTAGCTCGCGTAAGCGGCAAACAGGGAGTCTCTGGTGCTTGCGGGAATTACGTTATGGGTAGGGGTCTCCCGACGATTTTCCTGAAATATAGGCCTGGCACCGCCTGAAGTAGGCAAAGCCCAGGTTTCAGTCGCCGCGACATCCGGACCAGTGAATTTTCCCTGCATGACGCCGCTATTCGGAACAAACTTTCCGGCAATGATCGTCGGTTGCGTATCAACCGGAGAGCGGACGAGGCTGCCCCGCCTCCGAATAAAATCCGCCTTCTTCAAAGCCACCGAAATGTTCATGGTGCCGTTAGGCTCCGGCACCGCGGTTCCCTGCCATACCCAGGACAATAAGCGGTTATCTTCAACCTTGACGGAGGTGTCGTAATCGATCGTTCGAATGAAACGGTAACCGGCTCCATCGGGAATCAACTCCACCTGACCCGTGTATGCGCCCCGGGAATCGACGCCCTGTACCGACCAGACTGTGCTACTGGATGCATCGGCGCCAGCCCCAAAAGGAAAAGCTGCCAGTAGCATTGTGGCCAGGGGAGCCCCGGCAGTCAGTAGACTCATCATTTTCTTCATTTCAATCCTCTCAAAAGCGGATAACCCAATGGTCAAGCGGTTGCCTGACATCTCGCCTTCACCCGGCCAATCATCCTCGTCGTCTGCCTTCCAAGCAGGACGCCACGTAGGTAACCCAAGTGATTTACAAACAACGCGAGTATCAGGCTAAGCCGAATGATCAATCTCCACCAATGAAAAAAACGAAAGTTTCCTATTTGCCCAGCGTATAAGCGTGGCAAACCTTGAAGGTCAGTCGACCGGGCGCAGCTCGGGATTTTTCCAGGAGGCTTTCAGCTGCTCCAGCTGATCACGCAGCCAACGATGACCAGGATCATCATTGACGGCTCGATGCCAAATCATGTGTGTTCTGACAGGCGGCACTTCAACAGGTAACTTGAACGATCGGATACTGTAGATTTTCGCAAACACGTCTGCCATTTCTTTGGGCATGACAGCCAGAAGATTGGACTGCCGCACTACATGGGGCAGGAGCAAGGCGTTGGGCACTTCCATCTCCGTCCGTTCCCGGATGCCCTCGAGCATATTTCCCAACGCACCATCACTCGGAGCAGATAGCAGTTCGTAAGCGGTCACAAACTGCTCTGCCAATAAGGCTTCAATCGACGGATCGCCCTGGATTCTCGGGTGATCATTGCTTGCGATCACGACGAGGTGATTTTCGTCGTACACAGGTTGCTCCAACTGACCGTCATCGAAGCTAGCGTGATGGATGGCGATATCCACACGCTGTTCACGCAACAACCTGGGCAACTCAGACATGGGGTCGATCGTTCTAATCACCAGCCTGACATTAGGAGCCGTTGACTGAATCATCGTATTCAAGCGGGGCCCAAACAGGGCGCCTCCGCCATAGGTCAGGGCAATCACAAAAGTTCGTTGACTGGTTGTCGGGTCAAAGTCATCACGCTTTGAAAACTCTTCCCTGATCAGATTCAGCGCCTGATGAATACGAAAGTAGAGATCATCTGCCTTGATAGTAGGCACCAGTCCTTTGACGCGACCCTGAAAAAGCCGGTCATCTACCAGATACCTCAAACGACCCAAGGCCAAACTCACCGCGGGCTGGGTCATACCCAGGCGATCCGCCGCCTTAACCTGACTTCGCTCCTCATAAACGGCTTCAAAGACGGTAAGCAAATTGAGATCGATACTTCGGAGATTAACCATGGCGGGGAATTCAATACCGTTCCATTTCAGATTGCATGGCTCAATGTTTTTCAGCCCCAGAGTCTCATACCAACCTTAACCATGGACCTTGACGCTAACACCCAGGGCCTCGATACGCTGGCCAAAGGCGGTCAGCCAGGAAGCAGGCAGGGCGCATAGACGACTGGCCTCAGGCTGCTGCGATGGCCGATCCAGCCCATACAGCAATACGCCTTCAATGGGCACCGACTCCGCCCGCAAGCGACCCACAAAGGCCAAATAAGCCGATTGCTCGACCTCGCTGGGCGGCTGGCCATCAAACTCCACGACACAGGTCTGCAACCAGGTCGGACACAGCCCGGCGCAACTGATGAGGTTGCGCCACACCTGATCCATTGAAAGATGGACGTTATTGATGCGACTGATGCCCTCCGGCGTCGCGCTATCCAGCTTGAACCAGACCACGCCCCCCAGTTCGGCCCAGTGCGCCAGCCCGCGCTGCACTTCCGGCCTCTGCATCTGGCTGCCGTTGCTGATGAGCACCAGCTTGATGCGATTGAACAGGTCATATTCGGCCACCACCTGACCAATCATGGCGATGGCGGCATCAAACTGGGGGCTGGTGGTCGGTTCCCCATTGCCGGCAATGGCAATATCGCGAATGGCGCGTTGCTCGGATGGCAACTGGTGGCGCTCGTAAAAGTCGCCGTGCAGCGCGTCATCGAGCAACGCTCGCAACTCGTCACCCAACTGGGCCACATCGATCTCCGGTGCTGCGTTGCGACTGAGACCGGGCACCTGGCAATAGACGCAGCGCCAGTTACAGGCGTTGTTCGGGTTGAGGTTGATACCAATCGACAGCCCACCGGACCGCCGCGATATCACCGAGTAAACATAGGTCATGACGCGATCCTGGCCTGGCTGGATCGGGATGAGTTTGGACATGGGGTTTGTAATCGCCGTCTATTTCAATGAAACCAAAGGGGCAAGTCGGACAGTTTAAGGCTTGAGCGCCGGAGCAATGCCCATCGTCAACAAAACGCTATTCGCCCAGCGGGCAGGTTTGAGCATCAAGCACGATGAATTGCAGGTTTTATCGCAAAGGAAGCAGGCGCTGCAACGCTTCTTCCAGCAAGCTGCGATGACAGCCAAAATTCAGCCTGAGGTAGCCCGCCATGCCGAAATCGCGCCCATCGGAAAGCCCCACGCCCAGGGATTCAAACGCGGGTAGCGGATTGACCGGATCCACGGCGCGGGCATCAATCCAGGCGAGATAGGTTGCTTCAGGCTCAGTCAGATGCAGCCGTTGGGAGGCGGCAAACCAATCCACCAGCCGCTGCCGGTTACCGCGCAGATACTCGATCAGACCGGCATGCCAACACCCATCGTCCCGATAGGCCGCCTCTGCCGCGACATAACCCATGAGATTGACATGCGGCACCAGCCCCGCCATCGCCCGGTTATAGCGCTGCCGAAGCAACGGATCGGGTATGACTGCAAATGCGCAGCCCAATCCCGGCAGATTCCAGGCTTTCGAGGGCGCCATCAGGGTGATGGTACGCGTGGCAAAGTCAGGATCCACCGCGGCCAAGGGGCGGTGATGGCGGCCAGGCTCCAGAATGAGATCGGCATGGATTTCATCGGAGCAAATGATCACATCATGCCGACGAGCTACATCGATCAGGGCGCGCAGTTCGTCTTCATGCCAGGCTCGACCGACAGGGTTATGAGGATGACACAGCATCAACAGCCGGGTCTCAGCCGTCAGCGAAGCCTCCAATCGCTCGAGATCCCAGCACCATTGCCCTGATGAGTCCGTCAAGGGAACGGTGATGAGTTTTCGATCCGCCAGTCCCGGGGCACTGAGAAACGGGGGATAAATCGGCGTGGCCGTCACAACCGCGTCGCCGGGCTGGCCCACCGCGCGACAGGCCAAATTAAGCCCCAGCACCAACCCGGGCAACCAAATCAACCATTCGGGATCTATCGTCCAGCCGTATTTTCGGCGGGCATAGACCGTGACAGCCTCGACCAGACTCGCCGGCGCAGCGGTATAGCCGAAGACGCCGTGATCGATCCGGTCCTGCAGCGCAGCCCGCACCGAGGGCGGACTCTGAAAATCCATATCCGCCACCCACATCGGCAACACATTACGATCAGCATAGCGATCCCACTTGATGCTGCCGGTTCCCCTTCGATTGATGATCTGCTCAAAGGGGCTGGAGCTGCGCTTGATCTCAGTCATTCAATATTCTGAATCTGAATGTTTATTGACTGCATAGATAGTGAATTTCAGAGGTTTTTTAATTTAGTGGTACACAAGGTGGTACACACAATCCGATGGCTAACATGATTCTGGCACAAAAACCCGGCTCGATGGCCGGGTCAGTGCGTCAGGTATTACGAAGCACTCCCCAGCCCGCCCATTTCTTTGGCATCTCTGGTGACTTCTTGCCGGCGCTGACTGAATCGAACGCGACCTGGTAAGCCGCAAAGATGTCTGGATCACCACCACGGTCTGGATGGTGTTTCGTCCAGATGGATCGGAGCGACTTCTTTGCCATTGTTTGTCGGTCAGCGTTTGATCGCGCCCTGATCCACTCAGCTGGGTTGATTCCAAGCATCGTTGGCCATTGTCCCCATTCCGCCTGAAGCATAGCCAGGGCAGCAAGCCGGTTTGGTATCTTGGCGGTTGTCTCTGGCTTGATTTCAGGCTTCGGTGATGACGTTGTCATCTCTGGTTCCTGCTCTGGCTGGATGGGCCTTGTTGTTGACGTTGTCAGCAGTGAGTCCAAAACCTTAGACGGTTGCGATTCATCGCCAAACATCTCCAGCGATAAAGCCCTCAGCCTTGCGTGAGCCTGGGCGCTCAATTCGATGGTGATAGCCCTCACGCCAGTTTCCTTTAACCTCTCGCGCCTTTTGCGCTGGGCTTCACGGTATTGCTCTTGCCTAGTTGCCATTTCATCACTCCTCAATGTTGACAACGTCAGCATAGCAGCAGTGTTGACAATGTCAACAGACGAGACAATAAAAACCCGCCTCTCAGCGGGTGGTGGCGGCTTATCCGAATGTCTCCGTCGCGCCTAACCTGGTGGTTGCCGTTCCAGACGAACAATCGCGCTTCTGATCGCCAGCAAGGGGATCCTGCTCACGATGGCAACTCGGGGTGCGTCGGAGAGGCTCAGGGTTACGTATTCGCCGGGGGTGCGAAGCATGTACGCGATGACTGCCTGCATTGCCAGAAAAGCCTCAAGACGGCGATCGGGGGTTCCTGGTGGCAATAGGTCGATAAGAGTCTGGGTGTCTGGGGTCATGGGGCCGTCTAAAATGAAGTCCCGGCCATCACCCGCTCGCGGGCCGGGGTCGCTAACCCAGGGAAAACCAAAACCCTGCGCGGGTGAATTAGTTCAGCATCTGCGCCACATGCGGCGGGATGCGGTATTTTTCGCGCCCGGTCCGGTGGGCCAGTTCAGCAATCACAATCGCCTCGACGACCAGCAGGTCATCCATCGAAAGCGAGCTGATCCATTCGCTTGCCTCGACTTGGGCCTGGCCTGGTGGCAGCGTCCGAAAGCGTCGTCGTGGTTTAAGCATGGCGTGTCGCCCGGTTATCCCATGCCTGAATCGGCTTGAATGATCTGGATTCGCGGCGGCGGATTTCGGCCTGAACCAGTCGTTCAGTTTCCCTAAGCTCATCCAATGGCATACGGCCCAGAAGGATTTCAGCCTCGCGCTCAGTGCGCTTTCGTCTGTGGTCTACCATCTGCGCCCCCGGAATCTGCCGCTCGGCATTGCCTCGCCAATCTCATCAGCCGGATCAGGAATCGGCGGGATGATGGCCCGCATGACCGGTGCGCTTACCGTGTGGCCGGTAACTGTCTCCGGTGGCTTGAATCGTGCGCCAACCGTGTTCGGTGGCTTGAATCGTTTCTTGGGTTTTCGCATAGGAGATGCCTCTGTGAATTAGGCCCGGATTTCGGTAACGGCGGCTCCGGGGTGGCCGATGGCCGGGTGTCTGAAGTCCGGCCAAATCAGAGAATGTCGTCGACCATCTGCCTGAACAATCGCAAGTCAAACTCAGCGCAATCATCACCCTCGATGACGGTGCAGCCTGGTTGCTGCTCCTCATCGTTGCGAATGACCAGCCGTGCGTGACGCATGGACCGGGTGGCCAGCATTTCATCGCGGAGCTGCATCACCTTGGCCTGGTCCGGTTGCCGGTGCCAGAGGTGGACGACAACGCCCGCCACTGGCTCCGGTCTCCGAGGTCTTGCGAACTGGAAGCCCATCAGCTGGTGATGCTCATTCTTACAACGCCGATGCGTGAAACCGCCTTAACGTCGAATGAATGCTCGACACTCAGCTGAGCGCCAAAACGCGGGCTACGCTTCGGGTTGATTTCGATTCGAGGTCTTCCGTCACCAAAAACAAAAAGCGCCAGGGACGGGGCCTCGTTAGGGTCTGCGAGCAAAAAGGCAGAGGTAACGTGCGGGCTTGCCAGTACACGGACGCCCCGAGACGCGAGGTTGGCAATTTCGAGGCTCAACGATGGCCAGCTTGCCGGTAAAACCAATGTTTTCGGCTGAACGGCAGCATAGGCTCCGGGGCTGACGGCCTGCTCTGCGAATTTCGCGAGGCCTGATTCCAGCGCTCCCACTGCCGTTGCCCCTGTTGCGGTGTTTGAGCTGACAAAAAGGTTGTCGCCGTCATTCAGAGTCGAGTTGGCCTCCAAAACAGCAAACGTGCTTGCAGCCTCCAGTCGGTACGCGGCACGGACCAGAGAGGTAGCCAGACTTCCAAAAACCCGGCCCGAATCATTCACGAACTGCTCAACGCCGACGGTGGCAATCCGGCCAAATCGACGAACGATCGCGGTGGTGGTATCGAAAGACATCGAAGCCAGATTGAAGTCGGAGAGTTCGCCAGCCGCAGAGACGGCCTCAAGCTGAATGCCGTCGATACCTGCGAGGAACTCTTGCGAACGGTAGTCTCGGGCCTGAACCAACCGCGTGAAACTCCGGTGATCCGGTAGCGGGAAATCACGGGCAACGACCGTGACCGCTGGGGTCAGCAAATCATCGAAGCCGGAACGGGCGAACCACGGGGTGGGCGACGAACGGTGACGCTCCGGTGGGGAGATAGCGTCCACCATTGCTTCCAGTGATCTGGAATCGGCATCAAGCGCCCGAAGGTCAGCTAGGGCGGGGTCAGGGTTGCTCAACGGCTTGCCGGTCATCTGCTCTTGGATAAGCTGGGTTGCGGCACGTTTAGCGACTGCGCCGGGGAGTCGAGATAGATAGTGCTGCATGGTGGTTACTCCGGCTGGATGGTGGCCGGGCCGGAAGCAACGCCCGTGGCAATGTCGAAGCGACGGTATCCGCTGTCGTAGACGTAAGCCTGCGCGCCCCTGGGGATGGACGGCCAGGTAATGGCCCTGACGCTACCTTTGTCGTCAATATCAAAGGCAACGACGCGGCATTCGGTCTTTACACCGTCCGCGTTTACGAAAATGAAGGGTCGAATGTCTTGGTTTGGAACGATCATTGTGTGAACCTCAGAAAAGTTTGTGGGTGTCTGAGGGTCACTGTAAAGCGGGTGACTATGAAATGTGTACCATTATCATTTCATCGAAGGATGTTGAAAAGCTGCCTCGGTGTTTCCGGCAATCGCCTTAGTGAATCCGCCTGTCGAAGCCAGGTGTAACGGGTGGTGCGGCCTGAGTGCAACTTGCGAACCTCGCCAGCCAGAAGGGTGGCCCTTTCGGTGACTCCGGTGGCTTCAATCTCATCGGCGTGATGCCTCAGAAGTCGGTCACGCTCTCGGCGGGCATCGGTTTGGGCAAGCTGAAAAGCCTGGCCAATCGGTAGCCCATAACGCCATCGACGAAGGCATCCACGTAACCATTCAGCGGTAGCCGGTGGGAGGTCGTCGCCGGTTTCGAGTAGGTCGGCCAGGTGGGTTAAGCGGTCGTGTGACATGGTGTCTCCTTGAAAAAGGCCTGGGGCCTACGCGGGGGTTTCCGTGGGGGCGTTGCGGACGGCGATGTTCCGTTAGCGTCTCGCGCTGAAATTGATTGTTCCACGCCATTGTTCCACACGTAAAAACCTCTGAAGGCCTTGCTATATATGGCTTGCAGAGAATCGGCTGCAACTTGATTTTGACGCATAAGAAAAACGTACAGCTAACGAAACATCGAGGTCCGCACCACCCGCAACCAGGACGCCCAGGAAGGACCCGCGAGTTTTTCTGGGTCCTCCCTGGAAAGGTCCGCCGGGGGAAGTGCGTAAGTCGATTTTTCACCAGCGTCTGCCCCGAAACTTGCTGATTTCCGTTCACAATTCAATCAGCGCCCGCCAACTGCTCGGAATCCCCCTGCCGCCCTGAAGGTGAACCGGTCCGTTCCGTAGCAGCAACTCAATAAGCTGGTCGGGTCGCGTGTCCAACATCGCAGCAATCCCGATGACATCCCACAGCGGACGGCCATCGAAGTTGCTGACGATGTAGGGCGCTGGCAGGTGGCCACTGATAATCAGCCGTTGCGCTTCCAGGTGAATTGGCGGGGTTGGGTGGTCTGTTTGCATGACTTAGAGCGTGATTGTTTCGTCTGCGAAGCCATCGTGAGCCGGTGCGGTGGCCCGTCGCGCAAATTCGCCATAGGCCCGGTTCTGCTCGCGGTCTGAATGCGACACACGTGTCGGATTTGCCTTGCCGCCGGCCTGAGCCTGGTTGTCGCCGCGCTTTTTCCTGATCGCATATTCCGTCAACAACTGGTTGGCAGTCATCGAGAGTCCATGCCGCTCCTGCCCATCCTTCTGATAGACGGTCGGCTTTAGCTGGCCCTGTGCGCTTATTGAGTCGCCCTTACCCAGTCGCGCCAATGCTTCGGCATGACTGCCAAATGCCGCGACTTGAACGAACGCGCTTTCGGCGTCGCCTGTTTCTTTGTTCTGCCCGCATGGGACACGAACCACGCAGCTGCTCCAGGTGGTGCCTGACTTGCTGGTGCCGTGCTTGGGATCGCTGGCGATGGTGCCGGTGATAAGTGCTGATAACATGTGATTCCTCATTCGTGATGGCCTTGCCGGGGATTGCGGCCCCGGCTTGGCGTTTATCATCTAAAGCTGGCAGAAGCCCTCTCCACATTGCCTCCAAGCCGGAACATCCTCCAGCATCCATCTCGGCGCCACATCCGCGTGCGCCTCTATTGCGTCGGCAACTTGGCGGCATGTATCTGGCGGGATCAGGTCACCATCATTGGTAAACCGCATGGGCGCAGTATCGACACCCCACTCCCTTACCTTGCCCAGTAGCGCCTTCCATGCGCCCCAGGAGTAATCGAGACAAGATTCGGTGCTTCTTAAGCTCATGCTCATTTTGTGTTCCTCAGTTAATCGCCGGAAGTCCCGGCCCGATGCCAACTCTCACTTGGCATCAGGCTGGGTGTTCACGGCTTGGCCTCGTATAGCTGGCACTGGTGACGATCAGTTGCCCACCATCCTCCGGTTGCCAGACCCGAATCGACGCCAGCACCACAGCGCGCAATACCAGCCGCAACGGTTCCATGAGCGCAGCTACCACAAGTCACCATCGGCGGCTTTGGGTTCATGCGATGAACGAACTCGCCTTGTTCTTCGCTATCGACTTCTACCAGGCGTCTGATACCTGATGGTGTCCAACACTCAACAAGTATCGGCAAGTCATCATTTGCAGATGAGGCATGGTTGCTAATCTCGCTAATCCTGCTAATTAGCCGCCCAATCTCCAGCTCTTCACCCTTTCGATTAGCAGAATTAGCAGGATTAGCAGGTGGTTCCAGTCTGATTTTTGATGCGTCAAACCACATAGTGCAAAACCCTCCATGAGCGTTTCGCCCTGACCCCATCAACCTCAGTTCCTGGATCTTGTTCAACCAGGTAACCACACTTCACTGCCTCATCAATGGAGGCATCCAGTCGCTTTTTATCGCGCAACTGGCTGGGTCCATGCGTAAGCAATGATGCTGTTCTGAATGCCAGACAATTTCTTGTCTTGAGCCAATGAAGCATGGACTCAGCATCAAGCACAGACTGTGGTACTGCTGCGGCAGATCTGATCCTAAGCGCCTCATTCAGATACCACTGGATCAGGTTTACCCCGCGCTCAAGATGCCCTCTACTAATCTCTCTTACGGCCATTCCTCCCTCGATAACTGCCAGCACACCAGCAATCCGACAGGCATTCTCAAGCGCCTTGCTCCCTCTATCCCTGAGTTCTGCAAGGTCGTTACCGCTTGCCATTAAATCTTCAAACGCATTCCCGGCAATGACAGCTAAAGATTGAGCGTCAGGTGAAAGGGGAAGATCAATTGGCGTGAGTTCTTGGGGGTCTCGATCAGATACTGACGGCTTCGCCTCCATCAAATTTTTGAGCTTTCCGAACAGGCGCTTAACTTCAGTGCGCTCCCCTGCCCAGCTATAAGCGGCGGTGTGTCGTGTACCGATAGTCGATGCGGGCCATGCCGTAAGGCATCTGGCCAAAAATCCTTGGCCATTGGCGGTGGGGTCAGACAGCAGCTTGACCATGACTTCTGGCTGGGAAAGCTGGTGTAGCGCCATCCGCCTGCCATATAGGATGCCGCTACCATCGCCAGCTCGAACTCGATCAAATGGTGAGCCATCCCACAACTTGCACCAGCGGGCCATCGTCTTCAGAGCGTTATCAGAGTTAAGCGCGTGGCCACCAATCAGAAGACCACCTTCATCGCTGAACAAGGCCACAGACGGCTGACCGATAGCCAGGAGCTTAAAAAGTCCCTCTACGGTTGGATCTGTGACAAATCTAAGCGGCGATATTGGAGAGATGGGCTTTTCGCCGCATTCATCCATAGCGCGCCTGATTTCATCGGTGGTTGCCTTGCGCTTTCCACCAGTGACAGATTTCTTAGCCGCCTCAACTGATTGATTCCATGCCGAGCTTGCCGCCTCGTAATCCTTCATTTCCTCAAGATAAAGCTGCATGTCTGCTTTTTCTTGAGTTTTGGCAGCACCCAAAACAATGTCATCAACTGCAGATTTGCGCTCCCCAGATTCGCCCACAGTCAGCAGAAACAACGACAAAGGACAAGAACTTCCCCACGGCAAAAGCGCATTGAAATGAGCTTGGGCTGCCAATGAAGCTGACCCCAAAACACTTTGACAGCAGAGCGCCAGCGGGGCCTTTATGACCTCATGCAATGCCTGAGCAGCAGATCCAAGCACATCGCCAAGCATTTCAACCGGGTAAGGTTCTGCCGGTGGCATTGGTGCGCGCAATGGCTCTGGCTGTGCGGGATTCTCGCCGCCACTATCCTTATTCCGCTCTTCAGCATACTTCCTGCGCAAGACCTGATTCCATGAGTCAATTCCAATCTTGATCCAGTTATCTCCAGCATCCTTCAGCGCATAATTGATGGCGCCCTGGTGGAAAAGGGTCTGGAACGCGGAAAAGGAATCATGAGCGCCGCCACCACTTCCGCCAGTAAATAGCGGATCAGACGACGACAGGGAGTGAACGCGACCTTCCTTCACCGACGAGGAAAATGATCCGGTTTCGGAGTTTGGGTGTCTGAATGTATTGCCGCGCTGGTCATAACCAGCCTGTAGCAGAATGTCTTCCACACTGAAGGCCTGATTAAACGCTTGGATCAGGGTTTGCGCGTCTCCCTTAACATTCGCGCCATTGAGAGTCTCTCGACGCTTTTTGGCTGCGTCTCTCGCCGCCTGTACTGCTACTGATTCCTCGGCATCCTTCTCGATCAAGGAGACAATTCGGGCATTCCATACCGACATTGGGTCGAAATGGACGCCTCTGCGAAGGCTGCGTTTTTCGTACCAGTCACCACGGTTAGGGAGGTACAGAAGCTGGCCAGCCCCTTCAGAGGCGCTATCCGGCTCAATGCCAGCCTCTTCCAATACCGCGTTCAGTACCCGCTGGGCAAGGATCCAATCCCCCCCCGACAATGGCTTGGCTAAGGGGATTAACACGCGGCACTTCTGACGATCTATGGTTGCCGATCTTGAAGAATAAACCTCTACGTCAGATTCAGTGGCAGTAACAACAAAGTTGAATACCCCCACCATCGGGATGGGCTTGATCTCTTTCCAATCAACATCAGCCCACAGCGCCCAGAACTCTCCGTGGTTCGCCTGTTCAGCGTGAACTCGGCTATCAAGTGTCGATGGTATTAGCCATTGGGCTTGGTCCTTCGGTACGCTCGGAGGCTCATCAACCAGCTTACGAATGTCATCCAGTAAAAGGCGAAAATATGGGTGATCTCCATTTTTATTGGTGTGGTGCTTACCAAAACCAGAAATCATCCCTACAGTGGTAATATCAGCGTGAACTTCGTTAAGGATGGCCTCGTGACTGTTGCAAGCGGTCGCGGGGCTTTTTCGTTGGTGGCTACGCATGGGCATCACCACTCTGTAGAGCTTCAGCGATTGCGCGTCCAGCATTCGGATAGTTGTCCAGCATCAACCCCACGTTGTAGCGGTTGAAAGCTAACGCCCGACCATCCGGCCCGTTAACGTAGCGCCAGCCACTTATCAGCCGCATACAAGCGTCGACGGCTTCTTTCAGGCTCCCGGTGGAAATTGCATCAAGCGATTCCTGATCCGCTTCTGTCGTCGCCAGCAGGTCGAACCTATGCGGTACAGATATAGCCCCTGCATCAATGAGCTGAATGATGACGCTGTGCCACTGGTGGTCGGCTTCGATGATTTCGCCATCAGCCAGCACTCCCAAGAACCGGGCAAGCTCTGGCAGTCTGCAATCAGCAGATAGCGGTATGAAGTGATCGTCGAGAACGCAGTATTCGCCCAACTCGATGCGGGCATCGGTGCCGAATCGAGTTTTCTGTAGGTAATGACCCTTCGCGGCCAAAGCACGACGAACGCGCTTTTCGAGAGTCGGACGGGTGACGGTTGCGGTTGGGCACAAGTTTGTGCCCGTAGATGTGGCGGTGTTTGCCATGATGATGCTCCAGTAACGGTTATGAACCGCCGACCCCCTATCAAAAGGGTGGGCGACCGAAACGGGAGTTGATAGACCGATGGAGCACCGGCGGGCCTTGCAGCCACCTCCCGCCCGGGCGCCCATAAACTGTGCACCTAGACGCGAAAAAGCCGCAGATAATACATGCGGCCTTGGACCGCTCCGATTCGGGCTATCAACCCCGACAGTCACACTAGGGACTGCGAGGTTAGTTTGTCCCTGTCCTTGCGGGATTGTCAAGCATGATGTTGAAGCGGCCATTACGCCACCCCTCGATTCAGGGCAGCACGCAGGTCTCCCACGCGCCATGCAGTGATCTGCTCTGTTAGCTTGATGGGGGCCGGGATTGCGCCTGTCTTGCAATTACGCCAGATGGCGGATTCGCTGCATCCATACAGGCCTTTGACGACCGGCAGGCGGACGTGGGCAATGTCTGGCAGTTCGTCGAAATGGATCAGCTCGGCGGGCAGTGCCGAGGTGGTGACGCGGCCTATGTCGGCGGCTTCGGTGTGAACCTTACGGGGACGACCTCGGCCTCGTTTGGCCTGGTCTGGTGCGGCTGAATGTGCCATTGCAAACTCCGTGAACGATGTTGTCGTTCCGGAATCGGGTCTGGCTTGCGGGCATGAAAAAAGGCCAGCACAAACTAAACCCGGATTCCGGGTAAGGTTTGCGAAGTGGCCCTGTCTGAAGCGAGTTCGCGGGTAGCGTGCCCACGGTGGTGGGGTCGGCTATGTTTTACAACCTAGCACACGGGTTTTAGTTGGCGCAACAACTTTTTTGCGGGTTTCTGATTCCTTAAATAAATCAGATGGTTGGAGACTTGCGGATCGCCACCACGTTATCGGCTGGCCTCCATTCCAGGCCTTCCTCACACGCTTCAACCACCTCGGCCCACAGGTTGAGTGCGGCCCGTCTCTCGTCGCAATAATCATGGGCGTTGTAGATGCCCTCAACGCCTTTCAGCTTGTGATTGAGGCAGCGTTCTGCCACGTGGCTGGATATGCCCAGGCTGGCCAGTTGGGTGCGTGCGGTGCGGCGGAAATCGTGGATAGTGAACGGTGCCACGCCAGGCATGTTCTTTTTCACCTTGGATAGCGCCACATTCAGTGTATTTTCGTGGATGTGCGGCAGCATCAAGTATTGCGCCTTTCTTGCAGGCAGAAGGTAATGACTGGAACAGCCCAGGCGAATCAGCTCACGGATTGAATCGACCGCGGTATCTGGTAGCGGTATATCAATGCCCGCCCCGGTCTTGGTGCGGTTTCCCGGCAATCGCCAGACCTTGGCCGCTAGGTCGAACTCGACCACCTTCGCCATCGTCAATTCCTGTTTCCTGACGGCCAGGATAATCAGCAGCTTGAACGTGTGATGGTTCTGGATGCTGAAACCGCTTGTGATTCGCATGGCCTCAAACAGCTGAATCAATTCAGACCGGCTTAATGCCCGATCTCTGGCCTTCTCCCTGCCGCCTGCATCACCCACGCCAAACGAGGAAGCCGGGTTGCTTTCGGTGATATGCCGGGTCACGGCATAGTCGAGCATCTTTTGAATGAGTCTGAGCGTCTTGGTAGCGGTGGTCGGGGCATTGCGCCCTCGGATCGCGGCAAGCATGGCGTCAATCTGCAACGGCTTGACCTCATGCACCAGTGTTTTGCCAAAGCGGGGCAGGATGTCGCGATTGAGCATGTTGTGGATGATGTTCGGGTGCTTGAGTTTTCCCGTTACCCTTTTTGCGACGTACTCATCAGCCAAGCGCTTGAACGTCCATTCATATTGCTTGGCTTCCAGTTCTTTTCTGACGCTGGCAATCCTGGCCTGCTTTTCGGCGGCGGGGTCTTGCCCGTTGTCTACTTGCCCCCTGAGTTTTTTTGCCTCCTTCCTGGCGTCGGCAAGACTCATGTTCTTATAGCTGCCCATGACGATCACACGCTGTTTCCCGGCAATCCTGTACCGCAGCCTCCAGACCGGCATGGCGAAGCCATCGCGAAAGCTCAGGCATAGCCCACCACCATCGCTTCGCATATCAAAATGCTCACCCTTTCTGATCCATGCCTGAATCTGCTTGTCGGTCATCGTGCCCATTTGCAAATCCTCCTCGGTGTGTACCACCAAATTACCGAATACGTTTGGTGGTACACAAGGTGGTACACACTTTTTCCGCGCTACCCTAAATCCTCATGCAACCGCAAAAAACAGAAAAGCCCCGTATTTCGGGGCTTACAGGGGTTTTTTGCCATGTTGTGCAAGCGGCTAAAACATCACTCCACGTTTTGAATCTGTTCACGCATTTGCTCGATCAGCACCTTGATTTCGACCGAGATGCGGGTGGTGTCGGCATCGGCGGATTTGGAGCCGAGAGTGTTGGCCTCGCGGTTGAGTTCCTGCAGAAGAAAATCCAGCCGGCGACCGACGGGTTCATTCTGTTTCAGCGTTCTCAGCACTTCGGTCAGATGGGTTTCGAGTCGGTCCAGCTCTTCGGCGACATCCAGCTTTTGCGCCAGGTAGACCATTTCCTGCTCAAGCCGGTCATTGTCTGGCAGTGCGGTCACTTCAGCGAGACGGCTGATGATTTTGCCGCGGATCGCCGATAACACTTCGGGCAGGCGAATTTTGGCGGCGGCAACCTGTGCCTGGATGCCGATACATCGATCCTCGATCAGCTGGGCAAGTTGTTTTCCCTCCAGCTCCCGGCCCGCCACCACTTTTACCAGGGTGGCCGACAACAACTGCAGCGCTTGAGCCGCGAGCGCTTCACGATCGGCTTCCGGTTGATGCAGAGCCCCCGGCCATTGCAGGACCTGGAACGCGTCAAACGGAGCCAATGTGCCATGGCCAATTTGTTCCACTTCGCGGGCCGTCGCCAGGAGTTGCTCAACCAGAGGTCGATTGAGCTGAATGGCCGCTTCAACTCGCTCGGTCTTCTTCCACAGCAGAGTGCAATCGACCCTGCCTCGCTTGATGAACTGGCCGATGGAAGCGCGGGCATCGGACTCCAGAAAGCGAAAAGTGTCCGGCAAACGCAGGGCAATATCGAGGAAGCGGTGGTTGACGGTGCGGACCTCCCAGCTCAACAGCCAGCCATCCATTTCCTGCTCACCACCGGCAAAAGCCGTCATGCTGCGAATCATAAAACTCATTCCTCTCGAAAAATCAGATAATCGGCGATGGTAAGCCGAATAGTGAACGCAGAGATAGGGGGTGAAACGAGACCGTCCTTTCATTGTCCATTAGCGGCTGATCGCATACAGTATCGACCATTCATTCACCCTCCTCGAAAAAATCCCCGATGACCGAAACCCCTATCGAGCGCAAACAACACGACCACCGGGTGGTCGAAGAACTTCTCAACGAGCGTCAACAGCTGTGGTCGCTCTACACCGCCCTGGACACATTGCGCCCATTTACCGCTTGCCAGCCGCTGGAAACGCGCCTGCGCGAGTTCTGCCAGGTACTAGTTGATTACATTTCCCTGGGCCATTTCGAGATGTACCCTCGCCTGACCGACGTGCCTGAACGGCGCGCTCGGGTTCAGGCGCTTGCCAACACGCTGTATCCGAAATTCATGGAGGCCACGGATGCCGCCATTGAATTCAACGACAAATACGAGTCTCTGACGGGTTCCACCCTAGGTGGCGTGCTGGAACCGGATCTATCTTCGCTGGGCTCGGCATTGACAGCACGGTTTGAACTGGAAGACCAGCTGATCGCCGCCATGGCGGATTGATTTACCGCAGCACCCAAACCACAAGCGCCGAGAAACCCGGCCCATGATGAACTCCATAAATTACTGCCCGAAGTGCAGTGAGCCGATCCGCCAAGGGATTCCGGAGGGCGATGATCGCCTGCGCCACATTTGCGATGCCTGCGGCAGCATTCACTACCAGAATCCCAAGGTGATTGCCGGGTGCATCCCCATCTACGGTGAGCGCGTCTTGCTGTGCAAACGGGCGATCGAGCCGCGCCTCGGCTTCTGGACGTTGCCGGCGGGTTTCATGGAGCTGGGCGAGACACTGGCGGAAGCGGCTTGCCGGGAGGCACGGGAAGAAGCGAACGTGGAGGTCGAACTGGACTCGCTTTACACACTGATCAGTCTGCCGCATATCTCGCAGGTTTACGCCTTCTTTCGAGGACGCATGCCGGAGGAGAAGTTCTCAGCCGGGGAGGAAAGCCTGGAGGTGCGCCTGTTTCATGAACAGGACATTCCCTGGGACAACCTGGCCTTCGAAACGGTTCGCCGTTCGCTGAAGCTGTTTTTCAATGACCGGCAGTCAGGGGAGTTCACTTTTCGCACTGTCGATCTGATGCCGGATCCCAAAATTCCCCGGTAAGCAGCCGGGTCTCAAGAGCCCAGCAAACTGGCCATGCGCTGCCCCATTTCGGTGGGCGTGTCGACCACCTCCACCCCTGCCGCCTTGAGCGCCGCTACCTTGCTGGCCCCCGTCCCCTTGCCCCCGGAGATAATGGCACCGGCATGACCCATGCGCTTTCCAGGCGGCGCGGTAAGCCCCGCGATATAACCGACCACCGGTTTGCTGACGTGGGCCTTGATGAAGTCTGCCGCTTCTTCCTCGGCGCTGCCGCCGATTTCGCCGACCATGATGATGCCGCGTGTCGCCGGATCGGCCTCGAAACGCGAGAGCACTTCGATAAAATCCAGTCCCTTGATCGGATCGCCACCGATGCCCACACAGGTACTCTGTCCCAGACCTGCCCGTGTCGTCTGGTAGACCGCTTCATAGGTCAGCGTACCCGAGCGGGAGACAATGCCAATCGAGCCCGCCTGATGAATAAAACCCGGCATGATGCCGATCTTGCACTCACCCGGCGTGATGATCCCCGGACAGTTGGGGCCGATCAGCACGGCGTCATAATCGCTGAGCGCCGCCCTGACCCGCAGCATGTGCAATACCGGGATACCCTCTGTAATGCAGACGATGACCCGGATGCCGGCATCGGCCGCTTCAAGGATTGCATCTGCGGCGAATGGCGGGGGCACATAGATCATGCTGGCCGTGGCGCCGGTCTCCCGGACGGCCTCCCTGACCGTGTTGTATACCGGCAATCCCAGATGGTCTTGCCCGCCGCGACCCGGTGTCACGCCGCCCACCAGCTGGGTTCCATAGTCCAGACATTGCTCGGAATGAAACGTCGCCTGTTTGCCGGTAAAGCCCTGACAGATCACCCGGGTATGCTTGTCGACCAGAATACTCATCGTGCCGCCTCCACAGCTTTTTTTGCGGCATCGTCCAGGTCACTCGCCGAGGTCAGTGCCAGGCCAGACGCATCCAGTAAACGGCGACCTTCCTCGGCATTGGTCCCCTCCAGGCGCACCACGACCGGAATGGTGACGCCCACTTCCTTGACCGCCGCGATGATGCCCTCGGCGATGAGGTTACAGCGAACAATGCCACCGAAGATATTGACGAGAACCGCTCTGACCTTGTGGTCCGACAGGATCAGCTTGAACGCGGCAGCGACCTTGGCGGCTGTCGTGCCACCCCCGACATCGAGAAAATTGGCCGGCTCCCCTCCATACAGTTTGATGACATCCAGCGTGGCCATTGCGAGTCCCGCGCCATTCACCATGCAGCCTATCGTGCCATTGAGAGTCACATAACTCAGATCATGCTCGCGGGCGGCGGTCTCGGCCGGATCTTCCTGCGCAGCATCCCGCATGCCGGCGATATCGGAATGCGCGAACAGGGCGTTATCGTCGACGTTGATCTTGGCATCCAGCGCCATCAATTGTCCGTCCTGTGTCACGACCAGAGGGTTAATCTCGATCTGGCTGAGGTCCTTGTCGAGCAACAGTCGGTACATCGCCGCCATGATGCGATGCAAGCTCGGCACCTGCTCGCCCGCCAGACCCAGGCCAAAGGCGATTTCCCGCGACTGATAGGCTTGCAAACCCGCCGCCGGGCTCACCTTGCAACTGAGAATTTTATCCGGTGTTCTGGCCGCGACATCCTCGATGTCCATGCCCCCCTCGGCTGAGGCCATAAAGATCACCCGCGCGCTACCCCGATCCACCAAGGCGCTCAAATAGAGCTCACGAGCCAGTTCACCGACTTCCTCAACCAGCACCGTATTCACGGGTAAACCTTCGGCACCCGACTGATGAGTTACCAACCGGCTGCCGATCAGTCGGTCAGCCGCCTGCTCAATCTCGACAGGACTATTCGCCAGAACGACACCGCCTGCCTTGCCGCGACCACCGCTGTGCACCTGGGCCTTCACCACCCAGCGCTCACCGCCGAGCTGGAGCGCCTTGGCTCGGGCTTCCAGCCCTGTCCCTGCCGGCTGTCCGCACGGAACGGAGATGCCATAGGCTTCGAAAAGTTGCTTGGCTTGATATTCGTGAAGATTCATCAAAGGTTCCCTGTCAGCTGGATGGGCAAGGGCGGATGGAAGCGGCGCATTTTAATCGAGCATAACT
>JBIIEQ010000119.1:0-5953 GCA_044237765.1 Methylococcaceae bacterium
ACTGGAGCCCTCTCGATCCATCAGCATCACGGTCGCCCGTTCTTCAGGTTTCAATTGTTCGTAATGTTTTCCCATCGCAACACCATACACGGTCGGGGTGTTGCACTTGGTTTTTGAGCGCGCCGTCTCTAAAAAAGGCAGACCGGGATGTCAGTCAACGCCGTTTTGATGCCGAGGAAATCACAGCAGCGATGGGCGAAGAAACCCAATGGACTCGAAGTCTCGGCCATAACGAATGGCTAGACTGGAACAAGACAGCCGCGCGTTTTATCCGACTACAGGAGACGGATTTGCAGGAGTTCGCACGTCAGCGCGGACTGAACCTCTATCCGATGCCACGGAGAAACTCCACCCGGGGCGGGCCAGGCAATAAAGCCAGTTATGAAATTGTAGGATTGCCGATCCCGGAAGGATCGAATTCAACAGAATCACTTCGAAAAGATGTCATTCGATACACATCGGCAGCTTCTCACGAAATAAAGACCGCCTGGTTTGTCCGCATGTTTTTTCGGCAAGGTAAATTTCAACTGACCCGATGGAAAAGAATTATTCTGATTTTTGCTTTTGTAGGAACAATACTCACAACCCTTGCTCTGACATTCGCCACCTACATCGGTCTGATGCAGCCAAAGCCCGTCACGACGCGCGAAGTAGCCCATTTGATTGGCATGTTTTTAGTACCGTTTGTCACTTGGTTTTTGGTGATCAAGCCATTCATACGGTTGCTGAATGACAGAATAATTGCAGCCCCCGAATTATTTCTGGCGTTGGATGAGAAGCCCGCCCAGCTTGAGCTATATAAAGCCGAAGACGAGCGTGTAATCCGCTTTGTCCGCCACTTTGGGTATTGCATGATCTGCGGGGCCGAAGTGAATTTAGATAGCGGAGAACCAGACTTTCCTCGTCGGTTAGTGGGCCGCTGCTCCGAGAGTCCAAGGGAGCATGTATTTAGTTTTGACCGAGTAACCAGAAATGGGTATACGCTCAGAGGATATGCATAATTAATCTGATTGGCCTTTTTTGTAAGGCGCACATGGATAACTTTAGAAGGTGGATTCTTCTAGGGGGCGCCCCCTCGCAAGGGCCATTGTCGTACATGCACATGTCGAGATAACCTGGCGCATCCGGGGACAGCCAGAGGAGCAAACTCCGTACCGCCAGCAACCCGACAATGCCCACAAGCATCAGCCAGAAGATCCAGCCCCACCAAGTCTTGGGTAGGAATTTGGTTTTCATCGTCTGCTACCTCTATGCGGCTAGTGCCCCCCAAGGCGTTCCACCTCAAGCGTCGAGATCCGGCATTCGTTGGAAGGGTCGTCCCCGCTACATTTGGCGAGTGAGCGAGAACCGGAATAACAGGCAGAAGAAGACCCACCTTAATGATGGGTCTTTTTGAAAGCGCAGATCAGCGTTTTATTGAACTTTCTTGGCTGCATTTACAATCTGTTGGAACATCGTAGCAAAGTGACCATTCAGGACAATCGGCTCAGACGGGCCAATCAGCTTCTGTGACAACCCACTAGCGAGTAACTCGACAGGTTTAGCCACATAATTCGCAGTGATGTTCAAGCTCATCTTGATATCTTGGAGACTTATGTTAACCCCCAACCCAAAGGTCCCTTTTAACTGCCCATTGGGAAGCACGGTGCCTGTAAAAGTGTTCTTGGTTACCACTGCCTGGCCACCCATTTCCTGAATTTGCGCGATCAACGGGGCAAGATCAGCGTCAGCCTTAAATTTAGTGGCAGAGGTACTGGTCCACATGCCTGATATAGCAAGTGGCGTACCCAAGAGATCCATGTTCATTGCAAAGTTCCCAGGCACATCAGAACTTCCGCTAAAGTTGGCTGACAGCCCGATAAAACCACCCAAGATACCCATGTTTGGGCTACTGACATTGGCGGTGATGGTCCCCGGAATTTTGAGGTTAATTTTGATAGGCCCAGACATTTCATAAGCGCCACTGGGCTGACTGGACACAAAGGCGACAGTCCGTGGCTGGTAGGTCGATTCAGAGGTTACTACGCCGCACCCAACTAGGAAGGTGATTCCCAACATCGTTGCAGCGATGAGTATTTTTTTTAACATGACAGAATCCTCCCAAAAGCCGATGGTCTCCTTGCTATGAAAATCTTGCCTTCCTAGCCTGCCATCGAATTGGTTTAGCAGTTAAGGTTTAGTCCGCACCTTTGCGACTGTCAAATAAGGGGGCGGATAGTTGGAGATGCTCGGGATGACGAGCGTCTTGGTAGAATTCAGCGGAATGCAGGTGAACGGCAAAATCGGAGAAGAGGGCTGTAAGTGACATGGCCAAGAACGAGGATTAAGAATCCTCATTGGCCGCCGCTCTGTTCGCTCCAAAAGCCGTCGCGAACAGAGCGGCGGCCGCGCAGGCCTGATCACATGTCAAGCACTTTCGTGCATGAATTAAAGTTTTAGGGATTCCTTAACGTGGGCGGCTTCATCCAGCATGGGACAAAGGGGGGCGAGAGGTGTGGGCGGCCATGCAAGGACTTGGTCACAAATGGCTTCCCTCTCATCGGCAGGCAGCGCTTCCAGACCCTCCTTGAGCAGGTCCCTCTCGGTTCGCGTCAGTTGAGGAATTCCTGCCAGCCGGTGACAACACACCGCACACCCGCGACGACAGAGCCAGTCGGGTCGAGACTCGCGGATAGCCAGCACACGAGCATAAATATCGGCATGAAGTTGTGTCAGTGGGTTTGAGGCGTTTGCAGGCTTAGCCAGCTAGACTATACGTTATCGATAGGCTTTTGGACTGCTCTGGCGGTGATTCAACCGATCGTGGTCGCGCCAGCGACTCCTGTGTTACTACAAAAAAGGTCTGTGTGAACGTTCGAACAAAACTTTCTTTTGATCTCAAGAGCGGCGGGGGCCGAATGAGCTTTTTGGAATGGCTGTTGGCATTGCCCCTGCTGTTATCGGGTGGCATCGCCTGGGCGGAAGGCACCCTCAATACTGACATTCAGGCCTTGGTCAAAGCCGGTCGACTCCCTGAACTGCATGCGAGTACTTTTGCCGATGTCGGAAAGACGCTGTCGCTGTTGTATGGCGAAAACGCGGATCCCCTGTGGCTGAGCGAGGGACACCCCTCCGCACAAGCCCGTGAGATGGTCACCCGCCTGGCCCAAGCCGATGATCAGGGGCTGCATGTCACCGATTACGACGTGGAACTGCTCAAAAAATGGCTGGACAGTCCCGAACTGCAAGCGGGTGATGCTCGTGCAGAAGCCAAGTTCGATGTTGCCCTGTCCATAGCGACCGCTCGCTATGTGACCCATCTGCATCAGGGCCGCATCAATCCCAAGTCGGTCGGGTTTGCCCTGGAAGTGGGGCCCCGAAAAATCGACGTCCCGCAAAGTGTGCGTGAGATCAGCCAAAGTGTGAATCCTGGGGATAGTCTGGCCGGACTCGAACCTCAGTTCCCGATGTATCGGCCTCTCAAGGATGGATTACGACGCTATCGGCAATTGGCTGGGGAGTTGCCGAAGCTATCGTTTGCATTTCCGGCAAAATTCACGCCGGGCATGAGCCACAAGGATGTCCCCCACCTTCGCAAACTGCTGGTGGCATTGGGGGATCTAAGGGCAGTTGATCCAGCCACCGAGACCTCGGACGTTTACGATCCTGCCCTGGCGGAGGCGGTCAAAATTTTCCAGATCCGACATGGTCTGGGAAATGACGGGGTGATTGGCAAGAAAACCCTGGCACGGTTATCCACCCCGATCGACAAACGGATTGAGCAGATTGAGATTGGGCTGGAACGATTACGCTGGCTCCCGGATGTGCGGGGTAGCTATCTGATCGTCAACATTCCGTCCTTCAAGCTCTATGGTGCCAAGACGGGAGACGGTCCCGGATCCTACGACATCGAGATGAATGTCATCGTTGGTGAGTCAATCGATGGGCATGGCACGCCGGTGTTTCATTCCGATATGAGCATGGTGACATTCCGTCCTTACTGGAACGTCCCTCCAAGCATTGCTGAAAAAGAGTTGGGACCCATCATCAAGAGGAACCCGGCTTACCTCGCCAAACACAACATGGAAATGGTGGGAAATGGCCATGGGGGCCTTCGGATTCGGCAGAAGCCGGGACCCAAGAACGCGTTGGGCAAGATCAAGTTCTCCTTTCCCAACACGAATAACGTCTATCTGCATGGTACCCCCAATCAGGGGCTGTTCAAACTGGACCGCCGGGATTTCAGCCATGGCTGTATCCGGGTAGAAGATCCACCCAAACTGGCGGAATGGGTGCTACAAGAGAATGGCAACTGGCCGATGGAGCGCATCCAGAAAGCCATCAAGGGCCCCGATAATCAGACCGTCAGCCTGAAGGACACCATTCCGGTCTATATCCTCTACTCGACGGTGATGGCTGACCCGGATGGGACCATCAGTTTCTATGATGACATCTATGGGCACGACAAGACCCTGCAGACACTGTTATCCAAAGGTCTGCCGGCTACGCGCTGATTGACAAGATACTAGTCCCAATGTCCGACCGAATTTCTTATCGAAACGCCCTCTTGCAACCCATTGATAGAGATCAAAGTTGATGTGCCACCGTGCAAGGCCCTGTGCCAATAAGGCAGACGCGAGAAACCCGGCGCAGGGCCGGGCCTCTCTGTTCAGCCACCGAGGCGTCTCATTCCCTTGAGAAGGGCACCTTCCCCCAAAACACAGGGGCGGTTGGCCGAGGTTACCATCCGTCGAGGGTGAGTAGCCGCAACCCTCGACCACTCACCCCATCCCAGCTATCACGGACCTTGTTGCAAGGTCGTCGCTTGCTCCTCGCTAACCGGGAGGAGCCGCCTTATCTCTGGCTTGGTTAACTGGGCTGGCAATATGAAGGTAGTCCAGTTTTGGCCGTTGGCAAATCAACCCGCTTTTTATCTGCCACACACCACTTCGACGAAGGGGGCTAGTGCATGGTGATGGAGCCACTCATGTTGATGACGCGGGTCAATCGTCTTCAATGATAAACCCAGGCTCACTATAGTCGCGCATGTTGGGCATCGGGTAGGTTGGGTACATGGCCACATCCGCATCCCACTCTCTGTCCATGGTCAGACCTGGCTTGGAGTAAGCCCGCAGAGGTCCCAGCTGAAATGGTCTCAAAACCATTTGAACTTTGTGCACTTCAAACAACACTGATAAGGTTGCAAACCTGTCTGCGGGAGCTATGAAAGGCATGCTCTCGTTCATTATTTCCACTCAAACCTAAACGCGCAATGAGGTGTCATCATGGAATCATGTTCTCTCACATCGAAACAATGTACCCCTTGCCAAGGCGGCATACCCCCCCTCACCGGCCCGGAAGCGGAAAAATTCCTCAGCCAAGTCCCGCAGTGGGAACTTAAAGACGAAGCGACGAAAATCAAAAGGACCTTTCGGTTCAAGAATTTCATGGACGCGATGGGCTTCGCCCAGAAAGTAGGCTTATTGTGCGAGGCAGAAGGGCATCACCCAGACATTGGCATTGGCTGGGGCTACTGCAAAGTAGAGTTTCAGACCCACAAGATCAATGGCCTCCATGAGAACGACTTCATCATGGCCGCCAAGATTAACGAGTTATCGGAATAAGCTAGAAAGCTTCCCCCAACATAATTGTGTCGCCAATTTTGGATCCTGAAATTCGACGCATCCATTTCAGGTCTTGCAACAATTGGCGACATAGTCAAAATCCTAGGTTCCGGCATACCAGCTACCACTGACCTTGTTGTGAGGTCGTGGTTTGCCCGCCGCTAACTCGGAGGAGCCGCCTTATCTCAGGCTTGGTTAATTCGGCTGGCACCATGAAAGTACTCCGGTAATCCCCCCATTTTTGGTGTGAGCCAAAAGTAGAGGTTATGCGGCCATGGCCAACCGCTGAATGGGTGTCATCCCGCCCAAGGCCATATGTGGGCGTTCATGGTTGTACTGGTACATCCATC
>JBIIEQ010000061.1:0-20745 GCA_044237765.1 Methylococcaceae bacterium
CGGAACGGAGATGCCATAGGCTTCGAAAAGTTGCTTGGCTTGATATTCGTGAAGATTCATCAAAGGTTCCCTGTCAGCTGGATGGGCAAGGGCGGATGGAAGCGGCGCATTTTAATCGAGCATAACTGTATTTCATGTGGCCCTCGCATGAAAATGGCCGGTCGTCCTTACGGACGCCGGCCATTTTCGATGAAGGTGAAGGTCTGTCAGGTGTGATACTTCTTGATCGCCCGAAGCTTCTCGATGGCCTCCTTCACTTTTTTGGAAGCGGCATCGTCCAGTTCATTGGGCTTGTAGACGCGATCCAGGAGTTTTTCACTAACCAGGGCATCCTTGATCCATTTCTTGGCAAAGCGGTAATTGGCGGGCACCGGGGAAACCTCGCCCGTCGCAGGGTTGCGGAATTCATCCGTGAGCTTCGTGGCCTCCATCGCAACCGGCGCGGCGGGCGCTGCTGCAGGCTTCGCTGGAGTCGTCTTGGGTTCCGGAGCCTTGGCAACCGGCTTGGGAGCCTCGCTTTTGGCCGGCGCTTTTGCCGGCTTTGCAGCTGCTACCTTTGCCGCCGGGGCTGGCTTGGGCGCCGGAGTGGATTTCGTGACAGCAGCGGGCTCCGCCGGTTTAGCCACTGGCGTAGCGGCTTTTGGCGCCGCCTTGGTGGCTACCGGAGCCGGTGCCGTCGTCTTGGCAGCAGCAGGCTGGGCGACCGCCTTTGGAGTGACCGCTGGACGCGGCTTGAAAACGGGCTCACCCTTCTCGGCTCTACCCACCGCCTGATAGGCTTCGTACGCGACATAAGCCATGTAGATTGCCGTCACGAAAAACAGAAACTCGAACATATCAATCTCCTCGCTAGGATAAGGACGGCTCGAACGCCGTCTTCTAGGTCTACACGAGGCCCTCCCCGCTGTGGATGGACCCGACTTTGCACAAAATAGGCCTTCCCTGCAAAAAGCGCAATCCCTCTTGCCCGCTTGTATAAAAAGGCCCTGGGCAACGCGTTGGGGTGGCATCGCTGACCAATGCGGCGATAATAAACCCGCCCTGATCATTCAATAGCCTGCTCACGGTCGATAGATCACTTACACCCCAGCCTTATCGCCTGATCACTGAACCCGATGCTTGCCTCAGGCCCAACCAAGGAAAAGCCCTTGTCTGCGCAACGCCATGCCATGCCGCGATCCTTGCTGATAGCCCTGCTGGCCGCATTGTTGATCCATGCTTTTCTGATTGTCGGGGTGCGCTATGAACTGCCGCGCTCGGGGCAACCCGGCCGCAAAGCGATATCGATGACGCTGGTTCGCCCCAATCCCACAAAACTGGCGGAGGCCACCCCCGAAACGCCACCATCGGAACCAGTCCAGACGCCTTTGCCCAGCAAAGTCGCGCCACTGCCGAGTCAGGAGCCTCCGCCAGAAATCAAAGCTGAGCCAAAGCAACCGGAGAAGCCGCTCGCCCCCGCCAAGCCCACGACCAGGAAAGCCCGAGCACAACCCGTCACCCCGACCGACCCTGCGCCGCCCCCAATGGTGGGCCCGCCACGGCCCGAGTCGCAACTTAGTTTTGTCGGACCTCCCAAGCCGGCTGCATCAAATGCTTTTGTGGGTCCCCCCACACCCACACCAAAGGCGCTCGATCAGGCTCAAAAACAACTGGCGGCCAATCAACTCAAGGCCCGCCCCTCCGCCATGCCGAATCTGGCCGGCCAGACGTCGGCAAAAACCGGGGCGCCAAAAATACCAGCAGAATCCAGCCCAGAACTGCCGGCACAGGCCAGCACGCCTGCCCATCCAGACAGGACCGAAGCAGAGCCATCCCTGCCTTGGGACGATGACGAGGAAGACACCCGTAAAGATGAGGCTCAGCTCGCTGATGCGAGTGAACCCGACGAGGAGGAGCCATCGGACGAAAACGCGCCGGAAACCTCTACAAGCGAAAACGATCGGGCCGAAGCTGACCGCCGGACAACACCGACGCCCCAACGTCCCAACCAGCCGCCGGCGGCTCTGCCCGCCAGCCCTAGGGCCATCGCACTACCGGAATCGAGCCCACCCAAGCAACTCGCTCCGCCCACGCGTCCGTCCGAGTCCCCGCAAAAATCGACCCATACCTCCGCGCCAACACCCCCGAATGAGGCCGAGCGCGCATCGGTTCCCAGTCGCTCCAGAACCATCGGCTCTCCGGATTCTCCCTTGCCGCAACATCGCCAACCGCCTGTTGTACCGCCACCCAAACCGACAGCGCCGGTCCCTGCACCCGCAAAGGACCGCACTCCACCAAAGCCGATCGAACCCATCCACACTGAGCTGCCCAAACCCAGCCTCCCGCCTGCAAAGGCAGATAGCCGGCCTCCGCCGAAATCCGAGCCGGCCCCGGCCAAGTCGAAAACCCTGGCCGATGCCGAGCCTTTGATCACCCCCAAAACGGCAGCCACCGGCAAATCGGGCGATCGGCAGGAGCGCACGACACGGAATAAATCCGCACCGGCCTCGGCACCCAAAAACGGCGACAAAGGCGACAAAACGGGCAAACCCGCCTTTTCCGCCAGTCTATTGAGCCAGCAAATCGCCGAAGTCAGCGCCGATATCTATAGACAGCGCAGCGATGAAATGCGTGACAAGAAAATCGTCTATGCGACGGAGGTCAAGACCAATCGGCTGGTCGTGGCCGCCTATGAGCAAGCCTGGCAGGAAAAAGTCGAGCGCATCGGCAATTTGAATTACCCCGACGAGGCTCGGCGCGACAAGCTTTCCGGAACACTGATGCTGGCGGTGGGCATCAAGCCGGACGGCAGCGTCTATTCCGTCCAGGTACAGCAACCTTCCGGACATGAGGCGCTGGACAACGCCGCGCGCAATATCGTCCGACTCGCCGCTCCCTTTGCCCCGCTACCCAGGGAAATCCGCGACGAGGTGGATATCCTGGTGATCACCCGAACCTGGCGATTTGACAGCAACTATCGGCTGGAAACGCGCGCCCGCTAGAGATTGGCGCGGAACCCTTTCAATGCGGGGCTCTGAGCGATTCTGGCTTGCGCCGTCGCACCCCATCCACCGATACTATGGCCATGATCGAATCCGTCGCCAATCTGACCAACCACTTCCTGATCGCCATGCCAGGCCTGAGCGATCCCTTCTTCGCGCGCACCGTGACTTACCTTTGCCAGCATGACGACGAGGGCGCGTTGGGCATCATCATCAACCGTCCATCCGAGCTGACGCTCAAGGATGTGATGGGCCAAATGAACATCGAACTGAACGATGAAACTCTGGGACAGACATCAGTGTATTTTGGCGGACCGGTCCACCCCGATCGGGGTTTCGTGCTGCATGAGCCCGTAGGTGAGTGGAATTCCACCCTCAAGGTCTCCGACACCCTATCCCTGACCACCTCCCGTGACATTCTGGAGGCGATCAGCCAGGGCGAAGGGCCCCGGAAAATGCTGCTGGCGCTGGGCTATGCCGGTTGGGCCAAGGGACAACTGGAAGAAGAGATCGTGCAGAATTCCTGGCTGAATGCCGAGGCCGAGCAATCCATCATCTTCAACCACCCGGCTACCCGCCGCTGGAAAGCGGCCGCCGAACTGATGGGCATTGATATCTCGCTACTGACCACGCAGGCCGGGCATGGCTGAATCCGCCGTCACGGCACGACCCGCCGAAACCTCCCGCAACGCCACCTTCCTGGGGTTCGATTACGGCGAAAAAAAAACCGGGGTCGCCATCGGTCAGAGAATCACCGGTACCGCCAGCCCGCTGGAAACCCTTCGATCCAGCCATCCTGATGCGATGTGGGCCGCCATTTCCCGGCTCGTCGAGACCTGGCAGCCCGCGGCCTTTGTGGTGGGCGTGCCTTATCCCATTATCGAGACGACAGAAAAGAACCCGATGATCGAGCGCATTCTTAAGTTCTGCAGGTCGCTGGAGGGTCGCTATCAGCGTCCTGTCCATGTGATGGACGAAGCGCTGTCCACCCGCGAATCGCAAAGCCTGTTTTACGACCGCCGCCCCAGGAAGTCCGTCCAGTTCACCGACATCAAGGATGAACTCGCGGCCCAGCTGATCCTGCAAACCTGGCTAAATCACACTGCGCCCCGGGAGTCTCTCGATGCCTGACTCAAGCGGCATCTCCGAATTGGCCGACTGCCAGAGCTTGCTGGATAAGCTTGAACAGAGACTGCGTCAGGAAATCGAGCAACGGCAACTGACCGACCCGATCATGATCGGCATACACAGCGCGGGGGTGTGGATTGCCGAGGAACTTCATCGGCGATTGGGTATTAGTGAGCCGTTGGGCAAGCTCGACATCACGTTTTACCGCGACGATTTTTCGCAGATAGGCATGCATCCCCAGGTTCAGGCCAGCCAACTGCCCTTCACGCTAGAAGGGCGTGACATCCTGCTGATCGATGATGTGTTTTATACCGGCCGCACCATCCGTGCCGCACTCAACGAGATTTTCGATTACGGCCGACCGTCCCAGGTCTTGCTGGGAGTATTGATCGAACGCGACGGGCGCGAGATTCCGCTCCGGCCTGACTGTACTGGCGGGACACTGACCCTACCAGCCGGCCAGCGCATCAAACTCACCGGTCCAGCCCCTCTGGCCCTGTCTGTCCACACCCCGTGGGAAGCGGCATGAGCTCCAACGACCTGCAGCTGGATGAGCGCGGCAATCTCCGGCACTTCCTCAGTGTGGAAGGACTGCCACGGACACTGCTGGAATCGATCATGGACACCGCCGAGTCCCTGAGCAGCGTCACCGAGCAGACCGTCAAGAAAGTCCCGTTGCTGCGCGGCAAGACCATCGTCAACCTGTTTTTTGAAACCAGCACCCGCACGCGGACCACCTTCGAGCTGGCTGCCAAGCGCCTGTCAGCCGATGTGCTGAACGTCAATATCGCCACCTCGGCCACAACCAAGGGCGAAAGCCTGCTGGACACGATCCGGAACATCGAGGCAATGCACGTCGACATGTTCGTGGTGCGCCATGCCCAGAGCGGCGCACCGCATTTCATCGCCCGCCACGTTGCGCCGCACATCAGCGTCATCAACGCCGGTGATGGCCGACATGCCCATCCCACTCAGGCGATGCTGGATGTGTTCACCATCCGCAAGCACAAGGGCGATTTCAGTCAGCTGACGGTCGCCATCGTCGGCGACATCCTGCATTCCCGCGTGGCCCGCTCCGAGATTCATGCGCTGCGCATTCTCGGAACCCGGGAAATCCGGGTGGTCGGACCGCGAACTCTGCTGCCGGCCGATATCGAAACCCTTGGCGTCAAGGCCTTTTATGATCTCGACAGCGGGCTGGAAGGCGCGGATGTCATCATCATGCTGCGACTGCAAAGGGAGCGCATGAATGGCGCTTTCATTCCCAGCGAACATGAGTATTACGCCCGCTTTGGCCTCACCGAGGCGCGCCTGGCGGAGGCCAAGGAAGACGTCATGGTGATGCATCCCGGGCCGATCAATCGCGGAGTGGAAATCGAATCCAGAGTCGCCGACGGCAACCGCTCCGTCATTCTTCAGCAGGTCACCCACGGCATTGCCATCCGGATGGCCGTCATGTCCATGGCCATGCGCCATGAATCCGGAGAGAGAACGGCATGAGCCAGCGCATCCACATTCGGGGCGGCCGGGTCATTGACCCCTCCAGTCAGAGCGATACTTATCAGGATGTATTCATCGCCGAGGGGCGCATTGCGGCGCTGGGCAAGCGCCCGGAGGGATTCGAGGCTGATCTGCACATCGACGCAGAGGGGCAGATTGTTTGCCCGGGCTTCATCGACCTGAGTGCCCGGTTGCGCGAACCGGGTTACGAACACAAGGCCACCATTGCCAGCGAGAGCCTGGCAGCGGCGGCGGGAGGCATTACCACCGCCTGCATGCCGCCCGATACCTACCCGATCACCGACACTCCGGCGGTCGTTCAGCTGATTCACGACAAGGCCGCGCTGGCCGGAAAGTTACGCATACAGCCGATAGGCGCGCTGACCAAGGGACTGAAGGGCCAGGACCTCAGCGAAATGAGCTTTCTCAAGGTAGCAGGCTGCCGGGCAGTCAGCAACGCCATGGCCCCGGTCGCGAATACCCTGGTCCTGCGCCGCGCGCTGGAATACGCCGCCAGCCATAATCTTCTGGTCATCGTCCGCCCCGAGGACAAGGACCTGGCCGATCAGGGCTGTGCGCACGAAGGAGCGGTATCCACCCGCATGGGGCTGCGCGGCATTCCCTACGCGGCCGAGACCGTGGCGGTGGCCCAGGTGCTGGCGTTGATCGAACACACCGGCGCTCGTGTTCACTTTGGCCAACTCAGCAGTGCCCGTGCTCTGCGTTCCATATTGCGAGCCCGTGAAAAAGGCCTTCCAGTCACGGCCGATGTCGCCATCCATCAACTGCATCTGACGGATGAAGCCATCCAGGGATTCGATGCGCATTACCACCTGCGACCGCCCTTGCGTGAGCATTCGGATCTTGAGGCGCTTCGGGACGGGGTGCGGGACGGGGTGATTACCGCCCTCTGCTCAGACCATCAGCCGCACGAACCGGACGCCAAGCTTGATGCATTTCCCGCCACCGAACCGGGCATCGCTTCGCTGCAAACCCTGCTTCCACTGACGCTGGCACTGGTCGAGGCCAGCGCGATGACACTGACTCAGGCACTTGCCGCCCTGACCTGCGGCCCGGCGGATATTCTGGGAATCGAGGGCGGGGCGCTGACAGTGGGTGGCCTGGCTGACCTCTGCGTCTTCGATCCCGAGCAGCACTGGACCGTCGACAGCGATACCTGGCTGAGCGCAGGACGCAACACGCCCTATTGGGGGCAGACGCTGAAGGGCCGGGTGACCCACACGCTCCTGGGTGGTACACGCGTCTTTGAATTGAACGCAAGGTGAAGCCATGACGACTCAGGGAACCCTTTTTATCGTTTCCGCCCCCTCGGGCGCCGGCAAAACCAGCCTGGTCAAGGCGCTACGAGGCCAGTGCGCGGGCCTCGCGGTTTCGGTATCGCATACAACCCGCGCCCAGCGACCGGGAGAGGAGCATGGCCGGGACTACTCTTTCGTCAGCCGGGACGAATTTCTCCGCATGGTGGAGGCCGGTGAGTTTCTCGAACATGCACGGGTCTTCGACAACTTCTACGGCACGGCTCACCGAACGGTGGAAGCCGCGCTTACCCGCGGTGAGGATGTCATTCTGGAAATCGACTGGCAGGGCGCCCGTCAGATCCGGGAACTGATTGCCGGCTGCCAGTCCATTTTTGTCCTGCCGCCCTCGCAGGCGGATCTGGAGGCCCGGCTGAGCGGCCGTGGTCAAGACGACCCGTCGACGATCGAGCGGCGCATGGCCGATGCCATTTCCGAGATGTCGCACTATGGCGAATATGACTATCTGGTGATCAACGACGTGTTCGAGGAGGCACTGGCGGAGCTCACCGCCATCATCACGGCCAACCGGCTGAAAACCCGTCGGCAATCAGCAGCGCATGAAGGGTTGATCTCGGGCCTGCTTGGCTGAGATCGCGCCCGCCTACAACTGCTCGGCGGTTTTGACCCAGGCCTTGAAGGCAGGGGACTGATACTTCGTCATGTCCTCCAGCAAGGCCGAAGGGTCGGTATGGGCCAGCAATTGCGCCCGGTTTTCCGCCCGGAGAAAGCCTTCCGTCACCGCCTGATCGCAGAGCACCAGCAAGGGCTCAAAGTACCCGGCCACATTCAGCAGGCCGACAGGCTTGTGATGAAACCCCAGCTGAGCCCAGGTCAAGATCTCGAATAGCTCCTCGAAGGTGCCAAAACCACCCGGCAGGGCGATGAATCCATTCGCCAGCTCCGCCATGCGCGCCTTGCGAGTGTGCATGGAATCCACCACCTCTAGCCGGGTAATGCCCGGATGCTCGATGAGCTCCCCGGCGAACTCCCGTCCCATCAACGACTCCGGGATCACCCCGATGACCTGACCGCCCGCCTCGAGACAGGCATTGGAGACCACGCCCATCAGCCCGATGTTGCCACCGCCGTAGACCAACTCGAACCCGCGGGCGGCAATCATCTCGCCCACTGCGACCGCTGCATCGCGATATTCGGATCGCCGACCCTGACTCGCGCCACAAAAAACACAAATTCGATGGATGGGAGTTCGCTCCCAAGTCACTGGATTCCGCGATGACGGATGTTTTGGGTTGTTCATGAGAAGAATCTTGTTTCAGGAATATTTTTCAGCGTGCGGAATCCGGGTCGCTCGATACCTCAACGCCATATCTTTGGCGTGCGAACCCGCGTTGGCTTAAGCTCCGTAGCGGGGAACGCGGCCAATTTTATCGATGTACCCCATTTCTACTCGACTTCAAGAACGACAACAACCTGGAGGAATTTATGAAAACAAGAGCAGCGACATTAGTCGCCCTCGCGCTTGGCAGTTCGCTGGTCGGCTGTGCGCAAAAATCCATTGCGCCGGCCTCGTTCAGCCCGCAATACCGCTCCGAACTGGACCTCCAGGAGGTGCCCAAGGTTAATCGATGTACCTCGCTGTCGGGCGTCGACGTCACGAATGGGTTGGCAAACAACCTCGTGGGCAAGCGAACACTCGAATCAAACCCCTTGCCGGCGCAGAACATCAGCCTGAAGGGGAACCCTACCCCCTGGATTCACGCCGCTTCCAATGCGATGCTTAAATTGTCTGGGATTAACCCTAGCGATCCAAAAGGGCCACGCATGAAGTTGAGCCTGGCAAATATCGCCATCAATGAAAATGTGCATGTGAACTCAGGCTATGACGCACGGGTGACGCTGGACGCGACACTGGCGAATCAACATGGCAAAACCTGCTGGAGTCAGAGTCAATCCGGCACTTCCCAGAATTATGGCGATTCGGGTTCTGCCATCAATTATCAGGAAACCATCAATCACGCCCTGGATCGGGCCATCATGGCCATCGTGGCCGAGAAAAGTTTCCAGGACGCAGCCTGCGGCGTCTGCCGTGACTGACCGTCCGACCTTGCCTTGACCCACTTCCGGCCGGTGCCATCCGGACGTGTCTTCTGAACCAGCGATCCCGACTCACGGCGTTTGGTCGAGCTTCTTTCCCGTAGCGTGCTCGCTCTTCGCCGCGGCGTTACCCCCCTCAAAAAACACACGCCGATCAGGACTTCCCTGCTGGCACATCAACCCCATGCACCAGAACGGTTGACATCGCTCAAGCACGACGAATAAAGTATCGACGCGGAACGTTTCGATGCAGAACATAAAACCCTGCACGCAGGTTCTGACGACCTACAAATAGAACGATAACTGACGAAGGAGGAGACCATGACCCAAGAGAGCGAACAGCCCAAAGACCGATTCTGGCTTTACGTTGCCGGCGCCACCATCGCGCTGGTCGGCATCATCCTGATGGTCAAGCTCAGCGAAAACGAGAAATACGATCCGATCATCCAGCAACAGAACGAGGAAATGGCGCGCATGAACATTCGCGTCGTGAAGTAAGGACGGATTGATCAAACAACGTATCGATTGAGGAAATTACCCATGAGCACATCAGGAATGATCGGACAGTTTCAGAAAATGCTGGTGACCATGGCGCTGCTGCTGGGAGCCGGCAACGCCTTTTCGACCGAATATGAATACCGGGATCTTCTGGGCAACACCCTGGCCCCGCAGAAATGCTCCATCCAGGCCGAGGCGGAAGCCAAGGCCAAAGACCCCTACAACGTCGACAAGTATGTGAAGGTTTTCTGTGAAACGCAGGGCTATGGCTGGCACGTCTCCGAGACCAAGGACAACGGCAAGCTGGTCTGTAACGAATGCAGCGGTCAATCCGGCAAATATCAGTGCCACCTTGAAGACCTGCGTGTCACCTGCAAACACATCAAACCCGGCTCGGTAGGGATGCTTCCGGGCAAAGGCTGACGGTCAACAGAAATCAGCGTCGCAACCCCCTCGGACCCCCAGTTCGAGCCACCCAAGCGGGCACCCGCCTGGTTGCGACGCAATACCTTTATGGTAGAAAATTAGACCTCCTTTTTCTTCAACCCACCCAAGGAGGATCAAGATGAAAAAGCATCTGCTGCTTGCTCTCACACTGGTACTTGCCGGCTGCGTCAGGGGTCCTGACTTGAAACCCCATGACTGGGCAATGGATGTCCAGACAGCGGAAACGCGCGAGGCCCACGATAATCTGGCCGATCACTATGAGGACATTGCCCGAACGATGGACGCCGATGCTGCCGAGGAACGGCGCATGCTCGACAAGTACATCACCTCTCCTCACAAGTACGGCAAGCAGATCCAGGACATCAAGGGCCGTTCCAACGCCATGATCCGGGACTTCGAGATGGCGGCGGCTGAAAGCCGCAAGATGGCGGCTTACCACCGTCAACTGGCCAATGCCGCAAGCAAGCCCTGATCCGGTTTCGGACGGATCAAGTCGACGCCTGACTGTCAGTGACATCAGGCCTGCCATAACCTCCCCCTCCGGGCGTTTCTATCCGGATCAGATCCCCCGGAAACACCTTGACCTCGGCCCGGGAGCCCAATTCATGCGGGCTCCCATCGGCCCTGACCAATCGGTTGTGCCCGGGTAATGCCGGCAAGCCGCCAACCAGGCCGAAGGGTTGCGTGAGACGGCGACTGGAAAGAATGCCCGCGATCATGGGCTCGAGAAACCGCACACAGCGAACGACGCCATCACCGCCGGGCTGACGACCCGCGCCACCGCTCCCTCGACGAATCGCGAACTGCTCAAGCCTGACCGGCAGCCGCCACTCCAGCACTTCCGGGTCGGTAATGCGCGAATTGGTCATGTGCGTCTGCACGGCATCCGTACCGGCAAAGTCGGCTCCTGCTCCTGATCCCCCGCAAATCGTCTCGTAATACTGGTAACGCTCATTGCCAAAGGTGAAGTTGTTCATCGTGCCCTGCGAGGCGGCCAGTATGCCGAGCGCACCATACAGCGCATCGACTACATGCTGGGAGGTCTCGACATTGCCAGCCACCACCGCAGCGCCTGCATCGGGATTGAGCATGGAACCCCGGGGAATGATGATCTGCAGAGGGCGCAAGCAGCCCGCGTTAAGCGGTATGTCCTCCCGAACCAGGGTTCTGAACACGTAGAGCACGGCGGCCTTGCAGACGGCGGCAGGCGCATTGAGATTATCCGGTTGCTGCGGCGATGTGCCGGTGAAATCAATCGTCGCGTTTCTGGCCCGGGCATTCACCGAAATCTTCACCCGAATGACGGCCCCCGTATCCATGGGCACCTCGCATTCGCCATCCCGCAAACGGCTGATCGCCCGACGGATGGCCTCCTCAGCATGGTCGTGAACATAAGTCATATAGGCTTGAACGGTCGTCAGCGAATACTGCTGGACAAGACGCTGCAGGCCATAAGCACCTCGAGCATTGGCCGCGATCTGCGCTTGGAGATCGGCCACGTTCTGGTCGGGATTTCTTGCCGGATGCGGCCCACTGGCCAGCCAGGCACGCACCGTCGCTTCGCAAAACTGGCCGGACTCGACGATTCTCAAGCCCGCACTCAGCACGCCTTCCTCCCCGATGGCGGTGCTGCCCGGCGGCATGGAGCCGGGCGTAATGCCGCCGACATCGGCGTGATGCCCGCGCGAGGCCAAGTAGAACAACACGCCCATACCGGCCTCATCAAATAGGGGCGTAATGACAGTGATATCCGGCAAATGGGTCCCGCCAGCATGGGGGGCATTGCTCAGCCAGGCATCCCCAGGCCTGAAGTCGGCACCATGCGACTGAATCAGAGCCTTGACGCTTGCGCCCATGGACCCCAGATGCACAGGGATATGCGGCGCATTGGCGACGAGTTCGCCTTCGCCATCAAACAGCGCGCAGGAAAAATCCAGCCGTTCCTTGATGTTGACCGAATGCGCCGTATTCTGCAGCCGGTAGCCCATCTCCTCGGCCAGGGACATGAACAGGCGGTTGAAGATTTCCAATCGGACAGGATCACGCCCAGAGCTCGCGGAGGCAGTCGCTGGCTCTTGATCCATTCGCGTCAGCACCATGTCCCCGCGCAAGGTCATTTCGCCTTGCCAGCCGGGTTCGATGATCGTTGTCGAAGTGGACTCCAGCACAATGGCCGGCCCCACGATGGTCCGGCCCGCCGCCAACTTTTCTCGCTCAAGAACCGGCGTGTCGTGGCTCACCCCACCACTGAACAGCGGAACTCGCGCCATCGGCCGATCGCCACCGAGAGCGCGATCATAACCCGTTGTCTCCTGGACTGGTTCATCATGCGATTCGGCCATGATCAGTTCCAGCCGCAGTCGATCGACGATGAGTGACTTGTCGGCACGGATGAAGCCAAATCGTTGCCGGTGTAGCGATTCAAATCCGTCCCGCAGGCCGTCGAGATCATCAAACGGCAACTCCAGCGTCGTATCGGACCCTTCATAGCGGAGCGCCAGACTTCGCCGGGCCACCGCCAAATGAGCGGGCAAGCCCTGATCCTGTAATTCGCCCTGGCCCTGCTGTTCAAGCTGATCCAGCTCTGTGGCCAGCTTCGGCAAAAGTTCGGTGAGGAGCGGCTCGGCCACCGTCTTTTCCCTGAGCCAACGATGATTGGCCAAGCCCATGCCATAGGCCGACAGCACACCCGCCAGAGGATGCAGAAAAATCCGGCGTAGCCCCAAGCGCTCAGCCACCAGACAGGCGTGCTGACCACCCGCCGCGCCGAAGCAGCAAAGCGTGTAATCCGCAGTCAGATCATGCCCGCGCTGGATGGAGATTTTCTTGATGGCGGCAGCCATGTGCTCGACCGCCACCGCGATAAAGCCCTCGGCCACCTGTTCGGGGGTCGTGGTTCGTCCGGTGTCGCCACTGATGCGCACGGCCAGTTCACTGAAGCGGCGGCGGACAATCTCCACATCGATGGGCAAATGGCCCTCCGGACCGAAAAGCCGAGGGAAAAACTCAGGCCTCAACTTACCCAGCATGACATTGGCATCCGTCACGCACAGGGGTCCACCCCGGCGATAACAGGCCGGGCCGGGATCAGCCCCCGCCGAGTCGGGTCCAGCGCGGAAGCTCAGCCCGTCATAATGGAGAATCGACCCACCGCCAGCGGCGACGGTGTGGATGTTCAGCATCGGCACATTCAGCCGAACGCCAGCGACCAGCAGGTCCTCGGTGCGCTCCAGCTCCCCAGCGTAATGGGCAACATCGGTCGACGTGCCACCCATATCAAAACTGACAATCTTGTCGAAGCCCGCCCGCCGCGCCGTTTTCACGGCCCCTATCATGCCGCCGGCGGGACCGGAAAGAATGCTGTCCTTACCCTGAAATTGCTTGGCCTCGACCAATCCTCCGCTGGATTGCATGAAACGGAGATCAGGGAGCGGTCGGGATATTTCGCCCAAAGCCCCCGCGAACTGCTCCACATAATGTCGCAGCACGGGCGAAAGATAGGCATCCACCACCGCCGTGTCTCCGCGCCCTACTAAGCGCATGGCGGAGCTGCAGCGATGCGACAGCGATACCTGGGTAAAGCCGATACGGCGGGCGAGAGCCTCAAGCGCCAACTCATGCGCCGGGTTTCGCCAGGCATGCATCAGCACTACGGCAACTGAGCGATATCCCTGATGGAAGACAGCGGTGAAATCCCGTTCGGCCTGCGCGAGATCCAGGGGTTCGACTTCGCCGCCCCGGGCATCCAGCCGACCCTGCACCTCGATAACGCTCTCGTAAAGCGGCTCGGGCCGCTCGATATGCAGGGCGAAAATGTCGGGGCGGTTCTGGTTGCCGATGCGCAAGGCATCGGCGAATCCTCGGGTGATGGCCAGCAAGGTGGGCTCACCCTTGCGCTCCAGCAGCGCATTGGTGCCCACGGTCGTGCCCATATTGATAGCCTCGATGCCGTAGTCGGCCGCATTGGCATGACATTGGAGCAACTCGGTCACACCTTTCAGCGCGGCATCGACGTAACGCTCCGGATTTTCCGACAGGAGCTTGCGGGTCAGCAGCCGTCCGTCCGGATGGCGGGCCACAATGTCAGTGAACGTGCCGCCGCGATCAATCCAGAACCGCCAGCGCGGGGGAGTTGAGTTCATGGATTCAGCCTTCAAAAACGGGCTTCAGCTCGTCGCGGGAATAATTGACTATTTTGCTAGGATATGTGACTCTCGGTGGAAGTCGCTCACCCCCGAGGAGATCGTTCGTGCGCTTAACGACCAAAGGCCGCTATGCCGTCACCGCCATGCTGGACTTGGCTTATCATAGCGAAAAAAAGCCCGTCACCCTGACCGATATCGCCAAGCGACAGGAGATTTCACTCTCCTATCTTGAGCAGCTGTTCGCCCGCCTGCGACGTTCCGGTATGGTCGAGGGGGTGCGCGGACCGGGCGGCGGTTATCAGCTCAGCCGCAAGGCCGACCAGATAAGCATCGCCGAAATCATTGCGGCGGTCGACGAAACCATCGACTCCACCCGTTGCGGCGGCAAGGCAAACTGCCAGAGCGCCCAACCCTGCCTCACCCACGATTTGTGGATGGGCCTGAGCGACCAGATTCGACACTACCTCGACTCCATCACTCTGCAGGACGTGTTGCTGCGCAAGAACGTGCGCATGGTGGCAGAAAGACAGGATCAGCTCAGCTCCGGCGGCGACATCGAAATTCCCTTGCAGCGAGGCATCCGGGCCTGAACATCGGCGGGCATGATTTACCTCGATCACAATGCCACCACGCCGCTGGACGATCGCGTGGTGGACGCCATGCTCCCCTACCTACGCCATTTTTACGGCAACCCCTCCGGACTCTATCGGCTGGGCCGCTTGAGCCGGGGCGCCATCGATAGCGCCCGCGAGCAAGTCGCCGCATTGGTCGGCGCCAAGGCGTCAGAAGTCATCTTTACCAGTGGCGGTACCGAAGCCAACAACCTGGCCCTCAAGGGCATGGCGTTTTCACTGAAACCAGCCACCGTCATCAGTGGCAGCACTGAACATCCCTCGGTCACGGAACCCCTCAAGTTTTTGAGGACCCTGGGCTGGAAAATCAGCCACCTGCCCGTCGAGGATCAGACTGGCCGGCCCGATCCATCGGCGATCACTTCGCTCAAGGCCAGTGCGGGCGATATCGGCACATTGATGCTGGCCAACAACGAGACCGGCGTCATCCACGACACCCGCCCTCTGGCTGACACCCTGCGAGCGGCGGGAGCTTTTTTGCATGTCGACGCGGTTCAGGCCGCCGGCAAGATCCCCGTGGATTTCGCCGCGATCGGCGCCCATACGATGACCCTGTCAACGCACAAGATTTATGGTCCCAAGGGCGTCGGCGCCTTGATCGCCGATCGAACTGCCCCCATTCAGCCTCTGCTGCAGGGCGGAGGCCAAGAAAACGACCGGCGCGGCGGCACCGAAAATGTCGCCGGCATCGTCGGCTTCGGCAAAGCGGCCGAGTTGGCGCGGCAGGAACTCGAAGACCGCCAAACCCACACCTTGATGCTGCGGGAACAACTGGAAGCGGGGCTGCAATCACTGACGGGGGTGACCTTGTTCGCCGCGCACGAGCAGCGCCTCCCCAATACGGCTCAATTCAGTGTTCCGGGGTTCGATGGAGAAACCCTCGTCATGCGCCTCGACCGACTCGGGTTTGCCGTGTCCAGCGGTTCCGCCTGTGCCAGTGGCGGCGGCGAACCCAGCCCGGTGCTGTTGGCCATGGGTGTGGACGAGGCCACGGCGCGCAGCGCCATTCGGGTCAGCCTGGGCCGGGGCAATACGGCAGAAGAAGTGAACCAATTCATCGAGGCCCTGAAAAGCCTCATGGCTTTGCATTAACCCGCCGCGCGGCAACCGCCGGCACACAGCAGGAGATCAGCATGTCGATAAACCTCACCGAAAGCGCCGCCCGGCAGGTGGCGAGACAGCTCGAGAAACGGGGTTCCGGCCTCGGACTCAGGCTGGGCGTCAAGAAATCCGGCTGCACCGGGTTTGCCTATGTCGTGGATTATGCCGACCAGGCCGGCGAAGGGGATGAAGTTTTCGAGCATCATGGCGTCAAGGTCGTCATCGACAAGGAAGCGCTGCCCTATCTTGAAGGCATCACCGTGGATTTCCGTCGTGAAGGCATCAGCGAAGCCTTCAAGTTCGACAATCCCAACATCAAGGCCCTATGCGGATGTGGGGAGAGCTTTGCAGTCTGACCCTGCTGCTCGAACCGCTACGCTGTCTTCGGGCACGCTTTTCCTATAAAATCCGCAACTTAATTCCCGCCCTGAGTGGCGGGTTTTCTTTTGGCGGGTCACCGACTCGGTGGCCGCCGCTGTTTCACACCATAATAAGGAGCTTCCATGGCGATCGAACGCACCATTTCCATCATCAAGCCTGATGCCGTTGGCAAAAATGTCATTGGCGAAATCTACACCCGCTTTGAAAAGGCCGGTCTGAAGATTGTCGCCGCCAAGATGACGCATCTGACCCGCGAGCAGGCGGAAGGCTTCTACGCCGTGCACAAGGAGCGCCCGTTCTTCAACGATCTGGTCAGCTTCATGATCTCCGGCCCGGTCATGATCCAGGTGCTGGAAGGTGAAAACGCCATTGCCAAGAATCGCGATGTCATGGGCGCCACCAACCCCAAGGACGCCGCCCCGGGCACCATCCGCGCCGATTTCGCCGACAGCATTGATGAAAATGCCGTCCACGGTTCCGACAGCGCCGAAACGGCGGCCCAGGAGATCGCCTACTTCTTCCAGCCGCATGACTGCTGCGCCCGCACCCGCTGAGTCGAGCGACAAGCTCAATCTGCTCGGGCTCGACCGGAAGGCCATGGAGGCCTTCTGCGTCGAGCGCGGCGAAAAGCCGTTTCGAGCCGTCCAGATGCTGCAATGGATTCACCAGCGCGGCATTGGCGACTTCGAACACATGACGAATCTGAGCAAGGCCTTCAGGGCAAAACTCCTAGAGGATTGTGAAATCCGGCCACCGGAGATCGTCCACGAACAAGTATCCTCGGACGGCACCTGCAAATGGGTACTGCAGACCGACGAACAGAACCGGGTCGAGACCGTCTTCATCCCCGAAGAAAACCGCGGCACGCTGTGCGTGTCGTCGCAGGTCGGTTGCGCGCTGGAATGCTCGTTCTGCTCGACGGCCAGACAAGGCTTCAACCGCAACCTGAGTGCGGCCGAGATCATCGGCCAGCTCTGGGTGGCTCAACGCGAGCTGGGCATCGGCGCCGTCACCAATGTGGTCCTTATGGGCATGGGCGAGCCGCTGCTCAACTTCAACAATGTGGTCGCCGCCATCAACCTGATGCTGGACGACAACGCCTACGGCCTTTCCAAGCGCCGCGTCACTCTCAGCACCTCCGGCATCGTGCCGGCGCTGGACAAGCTGGCCGAGGTCAGCGATGTCAGCCTGGCGGTATCGCTGCATGCGCCCACCGACGAGTTGCGCGACGAGCTGGTGCCCATCAATCAGAAATACCCGATCCAGGAATTGATGGCGGCCTGCAAGCGCTACATCGGCCAGGATGCGCGCCGCAAGGTGACGATCGAATACGTGATGCTAGATGGCATCAACGACTCGCCGGCCCATGCGAGGCAGTTGGTGCGGGTACTCAGCACGGTGCGGTCCAAGGTCAACTTGATTCCGTTCAATCCGTTTCCTGGCTCAGACTATCGATGTTCCAGCCGGGAGACCATCCAGCGCTTCAGTGAAATTCTGCAGAAGGGCGGACTGATCACCACCACGCGCAAGACGCGAGGAGATGATATTGATGCCGCCTGCGGACAACTGGTTGGCAAGGTCAAGGATCGGACGCGTCGCACGGTTCGGCTGGCCGCGGCAAACGGATGAGATCCGTCGGCCTGGCCGCGGTGCTGCTCGGCGCACTGATTGCGGCCTGTTCCTCGCTGCCACAGGAGGAAGAACAGCCCAGGAGTCGAGGCGCGCTGACCGACGAGCAGGCTTCGTCCATTTACGTCGACAAGGGCGTCAACTACATGGAGTCCGGCCAATACGAAGTGGCCCTCCATGACCTCAAGAAAGCGATCGAGCTGAACGATGAAAACAGCGAGGCATATAACGCGATCGCCGTCCTCTATCAACGGATCGATGACCGTTCTCAAGCCGATAGCCATTTCCGCAAGGCGCTGAGCCTGAAACCCGACAACTTCGGCGCCCGCAATAATTACGGACGGTTTCTCTGCCTCAACGAGCGCCCCCAGGAAGCTTTCGAGCAATTCAATCAGGTCATCGGCACCAAGCTGTATGGACAGCCCTGGATTCCGCTGGCCAATGCCGGGGTCTGCGCCCGCTCCATCGGCCAATTGCCGCAGGCCGAAAACTATCTGCGCAAGGCGCTGGTGGCCAACCCCAATTTCCCGCCTGCCCTGCTGGAAATGGCCCGGGTAAGTCGCGAAACCGGCCAGGCCATGGCCGCTCGGGGCTTCCTGCAGCGCTACCTCGGCAGCAGCGGGCCGACGCCGGAAGCGCTGATACTGGGGATCAAGATCGAAATGGGCCTCGGCAACACCCAGGCAGCCGCCGATTACATGCAGACCCTGCGCAACAAATTTCCCGACTCTACCGAAGTCATGCAGGCGCGGCAAAAGCTGCGCCAATGACATAAAATCTGGCGCCAAAAGCGAAGCCGACAGGAACCTTGATGAGTGAAAAAATTCAGGCCATCCGCGGGATGCATGACATCCTGCCGGAGCACACGCCCCGCTGGCAATACGTGGAAACCGTGTTGCGGCGCGTCATGGGCGCGTATGGCTACCATGAAATCCGCCTCCCCATTGTCGAAAAGACCGAGCTGTTCAAGCGTTCCATCGGCGAAGTGACCGATATCGTCGAAAAGGAGATGTACACCTTCGACGACCGCAACGGCGACTCACTGACCCTGCGGCCGGAAGGCACCGCCGGTTGTTTGCGCGCCTGCCTGGAACACGGCCTGCTGCATAACCAGACCCAACGGCTCTGGTACATGGGCCAAATGTTTCGCCATGAGCGCCCGCAGAAGGGCCGTTACCGCCAATTCCACCAACTGGGTGTCGAAGCCTACGGTATGCCCGGGCCGGATATTGATGCCGAATTGATCCTGTTGAGCCGACGCCTGTGGCGTGACCTGGGCATCGACGCCAAGCTGGAACTCCAGATCAACTCGCTGGGGACCACCGAGGAGCGTCACGCCTACCGGGCCAAGCTGGTCGACTATTTTCGCGGCCACCTGGACCGGCTGGACGAGGATAGCCGCCGCCGGCTGGAGACCAACCCGCTACGCATCCTGGACAGCAAGAATCCTGACCTCAGGGAGATCATCGACGGCGCACCCGTGCTAACCGAGGAACTGGAAGACGAGTCCCGCGGGCATTTCCAGTCCCTGCGCGACCGGCTGGATGACGCCGGCGTCGCTTACGTCGTCAACCCGAGGCTGGTGCGTGGTCTGGACTATTACTCGCGGACCGTGTTCGAATGGGTCACGCAGTCGCTCGGCGCGCAAGGCACGGTCTGCGCCGGCGGCCGTTATGACGGGCTGATCGAACAGCTGGGCGGCAAGGAGTCGACCGCCGTGGGTTTTGCCCTGGGCATGGAACGGCTGATCGATCTGCTGGACCAGCCCGAACGCCTCGACGCCGCCGCGGCCCCCCATGCATACCTGATTGCAGTCGGCGAACTGGCCGAGACCAAGGCCACGCATGTGGCGGAGAGTCTGCGCGATGCCTTGCCGACACTGCGGCTGCAATCGAATTGCGGTGGCGGCAGTTTCAAGAGCCAATTCAAACGCGCTGACAAAAGCGGCGCCGCCGTGGCCCTGATTCTGGGGGATGACGAAGCCCGCGATCAGACCATCAGCATCAAGTCGCTGCGCGAGGAGGGCGGGCAGCGGACCCTGAGCCAAGCCGAATTGATCCCATTTTTAAACACCCTGCTTTGAGACGAGGAACGCATGGAAACGTATTCGACGGATGAGGAGCGTCTTGAGGCGCTGCAACGCTGGTGGAAGGAGAACAAATCCTCCGTGTTCGGTGGCTTGCTGCTCGGACTGGCTGCCATCGGCGGCTGGAAAATGTGGCAAGGCAACCGGCTGGAGACCGCCGAACAAGCCTCTCTGGCCTACCATCAGCTGACCGAAGCAGCCCAAGCCAAGCAAACGGAATCGGCACAGAAACTGGGTGAACGGCTGATTCAGCAATATCCCAAAACGGCGTATGCCGAATATGCCCGCCTGTTGCTCGCCAAGTTCAAGGTCGATGCCGGTGACCTTGAGGGTGCCCGCAAGATCCTCGAGGAAACCATGAGCGCGACCCAGGACCCCGCCGTCAAGGATCTGGCCCGCTTGCGACTGGGCCGCGTCCTGCTGGCCAAGGGCGATGTCGATCCGGCGCTCAAGCTGGTGGAATCTGCCACCGACAAGACCGTGGGCAAGTTTGCCGGCCTTTACGAGGAACTGCGGGGCGATTTGTACGTAGCCGCCAAGCGTCCGGCCGAGGCCCGCGCCGCCTATGCTAAGGCTAAGGAGCTGGGCGATCTTTCGCCGCTGCTGGAACTGAAACTCAACGATTTGCCGGCCAGTCCCTGATGGGAACCTCGAAAATCAGCGCTTCGACAAGCTCAGCGCGAACGGCATACCCTATAAAACAGTCACACAACCGCTCATGCTGAGACTATCGAAGGCTCTCCTGAACGAAGTCGAAGGGTATGAACGGATGGTTTTTCGAGGTTCACTGATGCGCCTGGCTTCCCTGTTTCTGAGCTTCACCCTGCTCTTGTCAGGGTGTGC
>JBIIEQ010000062.1:0-20262 GCA_044237765.1 Methylococcaceae bacterium
TTGAACCCATCGGGTATATCCCGCCGGCCGAGGCTGAGGCAAACTATTGGCGGGAACTCGACCAAAAGGCCGAGATCGCCCACTCAACTTAAACCAAACAGCCTCCTCAATTCCCGGGGCGGTTCAGGTTCGCCATAGGGAGCCAATCCCATCACCTTATACTCGCCGCTATTCACCTTGAAGCCAGTATAATAAGTCATTGCTGAATATAAGAGACCTAACGAGTGGGGAAATTGAATCTCCTTCAGAATCGAGAGCTTATTTCCATTGCCATGGGCTATGGATGTGGTGGTCCACTCGCCTACTCCATCCATGGTTAAGATCGCTGCGCTCTCAAAAGGGCTAGGGAAGAATGCACTGGACGCATGGCTCAGATGATGCTCTGAAAAAAGTAAGCGAGCCTCCCAGTCTGTTTCATTTCCTAGCACTCGGCGGAGTTCATTTATTATTAAGTACTTCTGAAATAGTTTATCCTTTAACCAGACTGGCAAAGATTTCACGAAGCTTTTGTAGCCCAGTGGTGCATAAGCAAGATATGTCTCAAATAATCTTTCGAACTTCAAGAATGGCTTATCATAAAAGACCACATAGTCAATATCATTTTTATCTATCTCACCTTGCCGCAAACAAAAGTCAATGGAATTTATTGGAAAGCCAGCATCATGCCTTTTCCGACTAAATCTCTCTTCTTGAGCTGCAGCAATTATTTCGCCATGAGAGATCAAGCATGCAGCAGAATCATGATACAGAGCGGATATTCCAAGAATATTCATGAATATTTAAAACAATGTGTAGATGAATGGCGCGAATACAGATCCTTGGGTAAGGACAAGTAAGCTGGCTACCAGAAGAAGAACTAGAATTATTGGTGCGAGCCATAGTTTTTTTCGGGTACCAAGAAACGCCCATAGTTCTTTAATAAAACCCATACGTCACCTCAGAATTGATTTTTAAATGAGTCAGCCAAATTTGATGCGCGGGGCCTTACTATCCAAAATGTTTTTTGAACAGGTCTTGATTTTAGATGAAGTGGATCACGCCCAAAAGTCCTAGTGATTACTGCGACAGGAGTGATAATACAAAGGAACAACAACCCTAAGACAATTGGGCTGAAAATCTTCCCAAGCAGAATACCTAATTCATTCCATGCTCGATTAAATGGATATAAAGCTTTTGGAAGAACTATGGTTGTTATTAGAAAAAAACTAGTAATAAAAGCTGCATATATTGCTAAATCAATACGAGAATTCCTGTAGCTCCATGCGGAGTACATCAGCCCCGCAAAGACAAGAAGGAAGCCCATCGCTCTATTGGACGGAAGTTTTTTTTCAAATCTACGTGTGGGCTCAATCATGTTCTAGAAGATGGTTATTGTATGAATTTATTAATGCTATTTAATTGACTAAAACATTATGGTGCAAAAATAGAAAATTAAATCAATAACTGTCGAAGAAGGGTGCTGTGGCTAAATTCGTTTAATATATATTTTATTCCTTAAGGATGATTCGCTGGACTAAATGTTATGCTGGGTTTTTATGCAAAGCCACTAAGCCTTTAGTTCATGTGTAGCATGGATCCCGATCCCAAGGTCATGTTTTCCAATATTGATGGAGTAGCCATATTTGATTGTCGTAGCTGTTTAGTCCTGCCTACAGTACTGGGCTTCCATTTATAACTACTTGCCCCCAATTATTTATAGTCTGTATTTTTATGCGCATGTTTAGCGCATGGTTTCTGTATTCATGGATTGCAATTATTGCAATACCTTGGATCTTCATTGGTCCTACTGTTCGGGTGAACTTTTTCAACGGTATATTCACAATGCTGGCAAATGTATATATGGCTGAGAGTGGATTCGGTAGGAGAGTCGCATAATCTGCATGGTAGTCCTTTTTTTGAATAAACTATTCCAAAGCCAGGCATCTCGCATTTTGGGCATTTTGATTTTATTTTCTCAACCAACTTATGGGTAGTTTTTTTAATAATGCCCATTCGTGTAGGGTTGTACATGGCCCTCATATCAGTTTCAATATAGGCTGTGTCGTATTTTGATATGATTTGCTGAAAGGTATCATGAAGAGACTCATGATTTTTAATATTTTTGTATATTTCCTCATTTGAATATTTTGATTTTCGAAGTATTAGCCCATGCGTGGGAAAGCCAGCCTTTTCAGCAAATTCATCAAGCTCGGTATCATATTGAACTTCCTTGCCGCTAAAATTAGTTGTGGCGCTCAGCTCTCTAACGATAAATTCCAAGCCATGCAGGCTATCAATAAAAATCAAAAATTCTTCATCGGATGGTATTGAAAGAATAAATGGGTGTGGGCCGAAAGAACCCTCACTCGCAATGCCCAAATCGCAGCCGTTTGATTGCATTGCTTTCAGGCACTTTCTTCTAGCTGTTGAAATTGGATCATGCAATCTTTCGATTTCACCTGTAAATGTACCAAATTCATCACTGTCAAAACCTTCATCTATCTGGCAAACCACACCAAGACTTTCCTCAAGAATGGGTGCAATGACACTTTCTTTTTTATGTTTGGTGGCAATTATTAGTTTTCTGTCCTTAAACATGTCATCACAGGGGTTTGTTTGTAGCGAATAATTTGGTTATACTAATCCTCGCCGCATATTTCTGCACTGTCTTTTTATTGATAGTGGCCTCGTTATCCAATCGAAATATTACTGGAAGATTACTATAGTTGATGATGAAATTCTCGGTTTGCGGTAAACATTCGCCATTGAAAACCAGACCTGTAATTGGGATTTCTCTTCTTTCTAATTCCTGTATTGTTAGAAGTGTATGATTTATGCTGCCTAAGTAGTTTTTGGAAACCAGAATTACGCTGGCATCCAGAAACTTTATCAAGTCAGCAATTGTTGTTGTGTTGTTGATTGGTACCATCAGTCCGCCAGCGCCTTCAATGACCAAATATTGCTTGGCTGATTCTGGCGTAGTAAAGTCATTCAGCTTCATTTCTATTCCATCGATTTCCGCAGACGCATGCGGAGATAATGGTTGTGTCAGTCTGAATCGCTCCTCGTGAAGAACTGATTCTGAATTGGAAATCAACCGTCTAACGGTCATTGTGTCCGTATTGTCTAGGTCGCCTGATTGGATTGGTTTCCAATAGTCTGCCTGCAGATATTCTGTGATTATCGCCGAAACTAGCGTTTTGCCAACGCCAGTCCCGATACCAGTAACAAAGATTCTTTTCATGGCTATTTTGGTCGCTACCCTAATCGTGCTAGTCAATGGATGGCTTTTATGCAGGGCGAGATCTGATGGGTTTATTGAAATATCGGTTGCACGCAAAGGCGATGCAGGTGGACTAAAGGTGTTTATGATGCATTTATAAATATGAATGGCTGGATATAAATAATATGATGGATCAATGGAAATATAAGGTCTATGCTTTTTATGTGGATAAAGTCATTTTGGTCTGGCAATCTTGATCAACAGCATTCACCAAGTATGGCGAGCATATTCAGCATGAGAGGATGAAACGATGTCCAACCGAAACATGGGTTTGAACTCTCCCCAGGACTTGATCAGATGGATCGCAAATCGTCTTGATCCCAAGCGAACGGCACTCATCATTAGCGTCGGCTTGCTTGTTGTTTTTCCTGATGTGGTCATTCTGATCCTGCTGAAACTTCTCTATTTTGCCGTGAGTTGGGTGTCCTTGATGTTCAAACATGCCTTGCAAGAGGCCTTCGATCTTTCCCGTCATAGTGCACAGATGATCACAGCGTGGATTGAGGCCGCGGCCCTGATTGCCATGAACGTCTGGCTGTTCCGCAAACTGAATAAACGAGTCCAGGACTGGTACTTTCGAAGGCTTGATCAATCGCGGCGAAAAACCCTTAACTCTTGAACATCCAGTACGGCGGAGCATGTACATTCGTATTCAATGGATGGCTGAATGTCAGTGATGCACTTACAGTGCTGCCACAATGCCGGCCGCCAACGTGGCCCGGGTTATCGGATCAATGACAATGAAGCTTCCCGTGGTGCGGTTCTGGGTATAGGGGTCTATAAATAACGGTTGTTGCAGACGTAGCCTGACCCGCAAGATGTCGTTCATGCTTGCCGTTGTGGGTCCAGGCTCATGCTCAAGAGTATTCACGTTAGTTCGATATTCCAGACAGGCGAAAACACCATTTATTGTGCGCGTGGTGTGCTTGATCAGGTACTTGCGTTCGGGTTGAAGGGGCTCCTCGGCCAGCCAGCAAAGGTCTGCCGTGAGTTCGCGCCGTGCCTCGGCAGGATTTTCTGGGTCAACCAGCATGTCGCCGCGCGAAATGTCGATGGTATCCTCCAGCCCAACGACAATAGCCTGGTCTGCCATGGCGGTTTCCAAAGCGTGGCTCGACAGCTTTATTGTGCTGATGCGGCTCATGGCTCCCGATGGAAGAACCTTTACCGTGTCACCCACCCGGAGTTGACCGCTCGCCAGAGTTCCTTGGTAACCCCGAAAATCCCCTTCTAATTGCTTCGCATGATGAGTGTCTTCACCCAGGCTCGTTACCGCGGCATTTCCGAGCATGACCCGCGCGACTCGTTGTATGGGGAAGCGTATCGGACCACTCACCATGTCGCGCCGCGCCGGAATTTCATGCAGGTGTTCAAGCAGGGTCGGACCCTGATACCAGGGTGCTGCCTGACCCATAAAGACAACATTTTCCCCGGTCAGCGCCGACATCGGGATGGCCAGCGGTCTGACGCAGCCCAGCCAGGCAGCAAAATGGTCGAATTCGGCGACGATGCCCTCGAAGACCTCCTGACTCCACTCCACGAGGTCCATCTTGTTGATGGACAACACCAGATTCCTGATTCCAAGAAGCTGAGCCAGGTAGGCATGACGACGTGTTTGCGTAACTATGCCTTTGCTTGCGTCGACCATGATGATCGCGAGGTCGGCCGTGGAAGCCGCCGTAACCATGTTTCTCGTGTACTGCTCATGTCCCGGCGCGTCTCCAATGATGAACTTGCGCCGGGCGGTGGCGAAATAGCGGTAGGCCACATCGATGGTGATGCCCTGTTCGCGTTCGGCTTGCAGGCCATCGGTCAGCAGCGACAAGTCCAGCCCGGTAAAACCTCGCCTCGTCGAACTGGCGCGGATGGCCTCTACTTGGTCGATGGCGACGTTGCCGGTGTCGAAGAGTAGGCGGCCGATCAGAGTGCTCTTTCCATCATCGACGCTGCCGGCGGTGATGAAGCGCAGCAGTCCTGAAGTGAGCCCCGGTTGAGCATCATGGGCATGTTGCGGATGGATTGTGACGACGTTCATCAGAAATACCCCTCTTTTTTTCTATTTTCCATCGCGGCTTCGGTGGCCCGGTCATCCAGACGAGTGGCTCCACGTTCGGTCAGCCGGCACTCGGCGGTCTCGCTGATGATGGCGTCCAGCGAATTGGCCGAGGATTCCACCGGAGCGGTGCAGGAAATATCACCCACGGTGCGGAAACGGCACATCACCCACTCCACCGATTCACTCGGTCGGGCCGGTGTCAGCTCTGTTACCGGCACAAGAACATCGCCGCGCCTGACTACCTCGCGTAAGTGGGCAAAGTACAGTTCGGGAAGGGGGATTTGCTCCCGCTGGATGTAGCGCCACACATCCAGCTCCGTCCAGTTCGAGATCGGAAATACACGCAAATGCTCACCGGGCGCCATGCCCGTGTTGTAGAGCGACCAGAGTTCCGGCCGCTGCGCTTTGGGCTCCCATTGGCCAAACTCATCCCGAACACTGAATACCCGCTCCTTGGCCCGAGCCTTCTCCTCATCTCGGCGAGCGCCGCCCAGGCAGGCGTCGAAGCCGAACTCGGCAATTGCCTCCATCAGGGTTACGGACTGGTGGGCATTGCGTGATTCCATCGGGTCAAGCAGCCGCACTGTCCCCCGGCGAATCGAGTCTTCCACGCCGCGTGTGTGCAGGACACTGCCATAACGCTGAGCCATCCGGTCCCGGTAGGCGATGACCTCCGGGTAGTTATGGCCGGTGTCGATGTGCAACAGCGGGCAGCCTAGACGTTCTGGATGCCAGGCTTTCCAGGCCAGATGCAACAGCACCGCGGAATCCTTGCCGCCGGAAAAGAGCAGCACCGGGTTGCGGCATTCGGCTGCCACCTCGCGCAGGATGAAGATGGCCTCCGCTTCCAGTAGATCCAGATGATCTAGGTGGCCAATGGCCACTTCGGACGAAGCATCGCCGCGTTGCGGTGAGGCGATAGGTGTCTGCATGTCAAGCTCCTTGATTTGCGAATCGAAAAATGCGCCGGAAGCCGTATCCCGAAAGCGCGTTATTGTCTTTGATTTGCCCAGAGAACAAGTCCCGTGGCACTTTGACTTTATCTTGGGTCATCGCCGTATTCATGATGGGGCAGACACTGGTTCCCAGCGGCCGATGCCTCGATATCGGTGACACTGGCCTTGGTCGGGATCAATCCGCAGCAGATGCAACCAGTGATGATCGATCAGTTGCATGACTTCGCCATGCTGTTTCAGCACGAGCTCGATGGCGGCGGCGGGCGCCTCGATCAGCACCGTCAACCGTCTGGGTTCATGACGCCAGTTTCGGCCATCATGCACCGACTGCCAAGGCAGGCCCACTCGCAGGTCGCCGCCATTACCCTCCAGAACACCAAGCGTGCTGACGACGTTATGCAGCACTTTGTTACCGCTGCCGAATAAACGGTTGTCGACGGTAGAGGCGTAGTACTGGAGGTTGATCCAGCTCGCCACTACCATGGGAGCAGTCATGATCAGGCTCAGAACGGACCCCTCGGGATCCAGCCGATAGTCATACTCATGCAGGAAGGCGCGACCCTCCAGCGAGATTCCGCGGGTGCGCCCGCGAGGGGCGGCAATGAAGGCGGCATTCCCGGCCAGCCCCCATTCCGGGCGGACTTCCGACCAGTCATGGCTGCGTGCCTGCACTGCGGTTGCCAGGCCGGCGGGCGCCAGACTGGCCAGTCCCAGACTTTCAGCCCGTTCCTGTCGCGTCAACTGGCCGGCACGTGTCAGCCAGGTTTGCAGATCCGACAGATCGCGGTTCAGGTCGTCAGGCGCTTCGTCCAGATCGAAGAGAGTGACCCGGTCAGTGGTGGTGTCGTGCAAGCCAGCCACAAACCAAGTGTCATCGGGAATTATGATGCCTCGTGATTGCAATCCGGCGCGCACCTCGCGATCGTTTAGGACCCTGGTCGCGACCCTGGCATTGGCCTCTCCGCTGTGACCCCCGCAGGCGCCGCAATCGAGCCCGGAGCCGTAAGGGTTGTTGACCGTACTGCTGCCATGCCCGCAAAACAGCACCAAACGGGCGAAACCCTCGGTCAGGCCCATGCCGCGCAGGGCGTTGGCCGCAAGTTCGATGCGATCCTTGAGCGCGATGCCGGTTTCCACCACTGGGGTCTGCGCCAGCAGCCGCCCACGCTGGCGGTTGACCAATGGGCGAACGCGCTTGACCACTTCCGGGCCAAGCCCGGCAGTGCCGGGTCGGGCGACCGGCCGAGTCAGGCCAAGACTGTCCGTCAGCAGCTTGACGCCGAACAGGAGTCCGGCAATTTCCACATAGGAGAAGCAGGACACCGCCGAGGTCTTGAATGATTTCCACAGCCGATTGAGCCGGTTACGCATCCAGCTCCGATGAAGGATGGTACGCAGTTCCGCGATATCCGCGTCCGCCACGCTCTCGCGAATCCTATAGCGGGGGGCGATCAGCACCGGACATTGAGCCGACCCGTGTTGATGTCCGAGCGGTATGTACTCGATGGGAAAACCGAAAAAGCCGGCGAAGCCAAGGGTTTCCAGCTCGGGACAGCTCGTTTCCAGGGCGCGACGGAATATCTCGGAGCGCACATCAATGCAGAAGATGGCCTGCGCGGTCTTGCGCTTTGAAGATGTTGGTTCTGCGGCTGCCCCGATCGGTCCAGCCGCCAGGCATGCCACCAGTTCCCCCTGTCCACGAAGTTCGTAGGCCAGGTGAAGGATATTCAACAGGTCCAGCCGTTCCCGCTCGCGTTGCCGTTCAGCCTCGTTGCCAACCAGGGAGCGCCGCCAGTCGCTCAAACCCTCATCCATCATCGGCCCTTGCGCCAGCGCATAGTCATAAGCAAGACGGATGGCCAGCAGGTGGGTCAGGGTATCCCGCGACTCCCCTCGCATGGCGGCTTCCCGCTCGACAAAGCTTATCCAGCCGGCCCAGCCCGCCATGCTCAGCAGATACCGATGCAGGAGATCAGTCAGGTGAGGGCCATACAGCGCCAGCTTGTCCAGAATAAAGTCGATCGCCTCAAGCGGGATTTCCGGCAAGTTCCCGACAAGGTCGCGGAACCCTGATAGTCCGTTGATTTCCGGGTTGCGATCAAATTGGCTGGCCCGCTTCCAGGCATTGTAAAGAGGCAGCATGCGCCAAGGCATCCGCCAGGCCGATTGCCCCTCGTCGCACCAAGCGGCACACCACTTGGATGTCTCGTTGGTGATCAGGCTTGTCCACTGGGTGCCGGTGGTGGCGTCGGTATGATCGGCCAATGTGTAAATCCTGTGACCGGATTCCAGCTTTCCGCTCTTTTCGGCTTCACTGAGCAGTTGGAATTGTTGCCGGAGTTCAACAGGTGTTCGCGAGTCGAGGCCGGTTTGCTCCAGAAGTTCGAGCGCTTTGGTCAGGTCGGCATCGGTCACCATTCCCTCAGCCATTTGGTCGGCATAGAAGCTCGCTGGCATGAGCATTCTGCCATGGCCATTACGGCTGATCAGTTCGCAGGCTGTTTGAAAATCATGGTCAGCCAGGCCTAGGAACGGATTGACGGCGACGAAGTGCCGCAAGGGCCAGAGCGGTGCAATCCGGCGTGTTGCCTTGTGAATGGCTTGTTCAAGCTCTATTCGGGATAGCCGTCCGTGGATATGCTTGGAAATGGGGGTCCAGCCGGCCCGAATGGGATGTGCTTCTCTGAACAGTGGAGTGACGATGGACATGCTGTCTCCTGTGACTCAGTGGTACTGCGTATGGCGGGGAGCAGGCCAGTGGCGTTGCAGTAGGCGGTTGGCCAAAGCACTGACATAGAACCCATTGAGGAGATGCACATAGGCGGCTTGCCAAAGACGATTAGCGGTCGCACCGGGGAAGCGGACTTGCATCAGTAGTACGCCCATGAAGGCACCCAGTACCACGACCAGCAGAACCCCGCTAAACAGCCCGCGATCTGGCGTGATGTTGGCCACCGAGCCATGTAGCAGATGGTTGAAGAGAATTTGCAGGCTGAAATAGGTTACGCCGACCAGGATGGCCAGACTTAGCCCACGGAGGATTTGCGCTAGACCGAGGTGGCCGGCCAGGCTATTCCAGAGCAGGTAAGTCAGGGCAATTTGCAGTATCGCCCCCAGCAGCACGATCCCGGGTTCCTCGGCGAGAGTGACATTCAGCAGGGAGGCTGTGAACCAGGTGATGGCCAGTGCGGCGGCGAAGGCCAGCGGCAATTCCACGGGGTGCCGGCTGGCGCGAGGGGTCGGTGTCCAGGATGCTTTGGCGATGTCGTTGATGCTGCCACTCGACAGGAATGCATGCGCCTTGTACAAGCCATGGGCGACGATATGCAGGGTCGCCGAGGAGAAGGCGCCCAGTCCGCATTGCAGCATCATGAAACCCATCTGCCCGACTGTGGAAAAGGCCAGCGACTTCTTGATGCTGGTCTGTGTCAGCATGGCCAGTGCGCCAAACAGGGCCGTCGTCGCGCCGATCACCGCCAGCAGATTCATCGCGGTGGGACTCAAAACCATGACCGGACTCATCCTGACGATCAGGAAACCACCCGCATTAATGATGCCGGCATGCATCAGTGCGGACACCGGCGTAGGAGTTTCCAACACCTCCGGCAGCCAGCTATGAAACGGGAACTGCGCCGATTTCAGTGCCGCGCCGAATACCAGTAGCAGGCCGATCCAGAACAGGCCGGGTCCTGACAAGGGCGACAAGCCTTGAGACTCAGGGCGTGCATGCAGTAAGGCGTTGGTGAAGATCTCGCCGAAATGCAAGCTGCCGAAGTTCCTATAGATCAGCAGCATGGCGCCGATTAGACACAGGTCGCCGAGACGGCTGATGGCGAACTTCTTGTGTGCGGCCAGTCGCGCACCCGCTCGCTCCGGATAAAACAGCAGCAGCCGATGTAGACTAAGGCTGGTCGCCATCCATGCCAGTGTGAACTGAATTAGGTTGCCTGAGATTACAAGCACCAGCACCGAGCCGATGGTGAGGGCCAGCCACTTGAAGAAATGGCCCTGAGCCGGGTCGCCATCCAGGTAGCGGCGTGAGTAGCGGATGACCACCGTACCGATGCCAGCGACCAGCAGCAGCATCATGGCGGACAAGGCGTCGAGGTAAATCTCCAGCCCCATTAGGGATTCATCGACCTGTCCCAGACTCAGAAAGCCGGCTACGGAGAGCAGGCTTGTCAGTAGGGCCATATGCGCTGCGGCTGTGATCAATCTCACCATCAGGGCGTGGTGACGATCGCACCAGGCGTTCGGCATGACCCCGGATATCAGCAACAGGAATGGGCCGCTCAAAGCCAGAATGGCGAGAAGCAGGTTCATGGCCCTGCCTTCGGAGAGAGCAAGGCTGGACATTTGATGATCGGAGTGTGGAAGGAAGCTGGCATGAGGTATCTCCCCCTGAGGTAATCCGGGGAAGATGCTAGCAACAGCCTAATAATTCATCCAATATATGTAATAAATTTTAATGTTCTATTCAGTTTATTAGTCCATGGCCCAACTGAACTACCATCACCTGCGCTATTTCTGGATGATCGCTAACGAAGGACATCTCACACGGGCGGCAGAACGCTTGCATGTCTCGCAGTCGGCCTTGAGCATTCAGTTGCGCCAACTTGAAGAATCACTGGGTCAATCACTCTTCACCCGGGAAGGCAAACGTCTCTTGCTGACCGAGGCCGGACGAATTGCGCTGGACTATTCCAACGCCATTTTCCGCAGCGGGGACGAACTCATCAGCCTGATGCATGGCCAGGCAGCGCGGCGGCAACTGGTTCGCATAGGAGCCGTTGCCACGCTTTCGCGCAATTTCCAGATGGAGCTGGTGCGGCCGCTGCTGGATCGCGAAGATATCGAGCTGATTCTCCGCTCCGGCAGCCTGCCGGAATTACTCAGGCAACTTCACACCCATACCATCGACCTGGTGCTGTCGAACCGCCCGGTCCCGCGAGACGCAGAAGCGAACTGGCATTGCCATCTGGTTGATGAGCAGCCAGTTAGCCTGGTGGGGCGGTCGATTTCGGAATCAACTCCTTTCCGGTTTCCGGAGGACTTGAGTGATACCTCGCTCCTGCTGCCCAGCATCGAGAGCGAGATTCGCACTGCCTTTGACTTTCTACTGGAGCAAGCCGAGATCCGGCCACGGGTAATTGCCGAGGTCGACGATATGGCCATGCTGCGTTTGCTGGCGCGTGACTCAGGCCACCTGGCGCTGGTTCCGCCGGTTGTTGTCCTCGATGAATTGAGGAGTGGAGCTCTGAGCGAACGATGCCGCATACCTGACCTGCGGGAGCGCTTCTATGCCATCATTCCGAGGAGACGCTTCCCCAATGCCATCATTCGTGAGTTGCTTGAACCGCTTTTATCGCAGTCCATCGATGGCGAGGCATGAATCGCGATAGGGTCCAGAAAAAGTTCCAAACAGGCCATCAGCAAACAGCTTAAGTCCTTGAAGGTCTTGGGTTCGACCCGTTCGGTTTTCGTCTTTTTACAATGGCGATATCTGGAATTTGAAGGGTCTGAAAATTCCCCGATTAAGCCGCAGCAGCGCCGTGAACAGCCGCTTGATATTGGACGGGAACCAATGGGAGGACGATCCTGTGATGTCGATAAATCCTTGGTTGGCATGATTCAAGTTGCAGCATGAGGTTGTGAAATGGGAGGCGTGTCGATTAGAATAAACTCACTTCAAACAAGCGGGCACCGCTTTCATACAGATTTCCGGGCCGGAAAGGCCTGCGAAAATAGGTCGAAGAGAAGAGACCAAACCTTGTGTTTAGGTGTCCTCAAAAGACCTGACTCAACAGCCTAGCGCTGAAATCCTGCAGCATCATTTCAATTCCGGTTACGCTTCGGCCTGAGAGGAATAGAGCCATGGTTCTGCATCAACCCGTGTGAACCAAAGTCTTATCGCGGTTCTACACAACCAAGATCGAGGTAAAAAATGATCAAGGCAATCATGTTATGTGTCACGTTCTTCGCCAGCAGCCAGGCCATGGCTTATCAAGCCACCGGTCATGCTTCCTGGTACGGTCCCGGCTTCAACGGCCGCAAGACCGCTTCTGGAGAACGTTTCAACAGACATGCGCTCACCGCCGCGCATAAATCCTTGCCGCTGCACTCACATGTTCGGGTTACCAACCTGGCCAATAACGAGTCAGTCGTTGTCAAGATCAATGATCGCGGGCCTTTCGTACGTGGGCGTTTGATCGATCTGTCCCAGGCAGCTGCCGAGGCGATTGGCCTTCACGGTACAGGTAAGGTAGAAGTCACACGCCTGGATTAGGCAGTGACCAGGGTCAATCAAGCCTCTTCGGCTTGAATGGCGCCACGGGATGAGCAGGGAAAGCCTGTTCCGGAAGACAGGGAACATACTGACGGGATGTCACGTGGATAGCGGGATTGGCGATTTGATGCAGAAAAGGGCGAATTGACGCACGGTTCTGGAGTCATCAAGGCAAAGCCACCAATCCCGGTATCATCGAAAAAATGAAGGGTTGGCACCCCGAGTAGGTGCCAACCCTTTTTTCGTTGGGGCTTTCACACGTATTGCTGCCGCAACATTTCAGCCGCGCCCTCGTCCAGTAGTTCGCGGCGCCGGATGTTTTCAAAGATGGCAAGTAGGTCGTCGGTGCGTAGCCGTCGCTTTTCCCTCGCGTCAAAGTCGTGCAGTACGCGCCCCTTGTGCATCATGACAATTCGGTCACCCAGATTCACGGCTTGCTGCATGGAATGGGTGACCATCAGCGTGGTCAAATTTTCCCGATGAATGATCTGGTCGGTCAGCGCGATGACCTGATCCGCGCTTTTCGGGTCCAGCGCGGCGGTATGTTCGTCCAGCAGCAGCAATCGGGGTTTCAGCCAGGTGGCCATGAGCAAGGTCAAGGCTTGGCGTTGACCGCCTGAGAGACTGCCGATAGCGGTGTCCAGGCGATTCTCCAGGCCCATTTTCAGATCCCGCACCCGATCCCGTAATTCCTCCATGCGCTGGCTGGAGGTGGCCCAACCCAGTCCACGAAACAACCCGCGCCGGGTCGCCAGGGCAAAATTCTCGGCAATGGTCATGTTGGGCGCCGTGCCGGAAAAGGGGTTCTGGAATACGCGACCGATCAGCGCAGCACGCTTGTGTTCCGGCCAATCGGTGACGTCCTGACCATCCAGTTCTATCTGTCCGCTGTCCAGCAGGAAACTGCCGGCAATGGCGTTAAGCAGGGTCGATTTGCCCGAGCCGTTGCCTCCCAGGACGATGACAAAACTGCCCTCGGCAATCTCCAGATCCACATTTTGCAGCGGCCGCACCTCATTCACGGTGCCGGCATGAAAGGTTTTGCTGGCCTTGCCGAGGCGGACCATCACGGTGGATAGGCTCATGCCACCTCCCGTTGGCCTTTCGGGCGTTGCGCTGATAGCCGTGACAATGTTTCAGGCAGCACCAGCGCGACAAACACGAAGGCGGCGGTGACCAGTTTCAGATCATTGGGATTGAGACCGAAGGAGAGAGCGATGGCGACCAGTTCGCGGAACAGGATGGAACCCAGGATAGCCCCGATGATGGCCAGTCCGACCCCGGCGACCCCGGTCATGGCTTCACCGATGATGACACTGGCCAGCCCCCAGACGACCATGCCGATGCCCATCTGGGCGTCGGCAAAGTTCTGATATTGAGCCCATAGCGACCCGGCCAGGCCAACCAGTCCATTGGCCAGCGCCAGTCCCACCACCCGAAATGCCTCCACGTTGCCCCCCATCGCCCGCACCATCTGCGGGTTATCGCCCGAGGCACGCATGGCCGTGCCGAGGTCGGTTTTCAGAAAAGCCCAGAGCAGGGTGGCCACCAACGCGACCAGAAGCAGCATCAGCAGTAGCACGGTGACATCGCCGCTGGCGACTTCCCAGCCGAATAGCTCGATGCGTTCGCCACCCCACCAGCGGGCGCCGAGTTGTTCACAGAGGGTGGAGAGCGTCGTCGCGCCCAGAAACGGCAGATTGCTCCGGCCCATGACCCGCAGATTGACCGAGTAAAGCGCGGTCATGACCAGAATCCCCGACAACAACGGGTTGATGCGAAAACGTGTCTGCAGGACGCCGGTCACCATACCCGCCGCCATGCCGGCCAGAAAGCCAGCACCCGTGGCCAGCAGCGGATGCAGGCTGCCCTGGATCAGCAGAACGCCGGTGACCGATGCGCCCAGGGTCAACGAACCGTCCACGGTGATGTCGGCGATGGCGAAGATCCGGAACGAGAGATAGACGCCGATGGCCAGCAGAGCGAGGATGGTGCCAAGCGTGAGGGCACCAATCAGCAGGGTCATGAGTGGGCCTCCGATTGGCTTGAGTGAGATTCATCGAAACTGACCGGGGCACACCAAATCGCCCCCCGGCGCAGATGACTTTCGCCGGCACCGATACCTTCGCGTTCGTCGTTCACTAGGTGCAGCACACCCCGAAGGAGTTGGCTTTCCATGAACCTTTCCAGTGTGGCTCCGAGGTCAATCAAGCCCTTGCTGACGGGCCGATAGGGTACCATCGCGGCATGGCCATGCAGATGAATGTTCGAGTTCCTTGTGGCAGGGCGCAAATAGGACGCCAGCCGCCCACCCGGTGCCCGCGCAGCAAGGCCGACGATCAGGCAGGTTTCGCTGGAATGAGCGGGCTCGACGGTGAACAACATCCGTTCGCGCAGCGCGGGGTAGTCAAACCAGTCCTCGCCCAACGCATCGGGGGGCGATTGCAGCGCCGCACCCACCAGGCTGGCCGTTTCAGCGGCGATGACGAAGCTGGCGAGTTCGGTTTCGCAACGGGCCAGAACCGCTTCAACCAATGCGCTGATCGCGACAGGCAGGGTGTCCGGCTGGGAGCCAAAACGCAATAGATAACAGAAAGGCCCTTCGGTACTCAGGCCATAGTGAAGCCGAATTTCAGGAACCAGGGCGCCCTCACTGGCCATCCAGTCGGGATGACCCGGGTCATTACCCGGCAGGCTGATGGCCAGTCCGTGTACCGCTAGCAGTTCCCCCGCCCGCGCCGGGTTGATCTCGGTCCCGATTGACCCTAGCCCGATGGCCAGCCGCTCGGCGTTCATCCTTAATGATGTGGCCGTCATCACGGACAGGGGATCTCCGATCAGCGTGCCACGCTGGGAGGCACCGGCGACCAATTCGTAGACCTCGAATTTCAGTTCATTCCAGCGCCAGGTTTGCTCCTTGATGATGGGCGGGCTGTTTGCCGGGGCGGTCGGTGGGGGCTGGGCGGAAGGCCCATCAATTAGTCGGTGAAACCCGACCATCTCCAATACTTCCCGCACCTGGTGGGATTGATCGCTGATTTGCAGCCGGCCACCGATGCCTTTCAGTTGTTTGGCCAGCAGCATCAGCACACGGATGCCGGCAGAACTGACGTAATTAACCTTGCCGAGATCGAGAATGACGCTGTGACAACCGACCAGCAGAGTCTCCTGCAGCGTCTTGCCGACGCTGCCGCTCCAGGCGGCATCCATGCGGCCCTCCAGTTCCACATGCATGTCTTCGCCTTCCAGTCGGGTTTGGATTTCCATGGCAGCTTTCCGGATCAGTGAGGGCTTTCCAGCCGGACATCGGCACGCTGGACCAGTTCGGCTGGCAGGCTCATACCCAATCGCCGGGCATTCTCCTCGCTGACGATGAGGCGAACCTGACCCGGCCGCGCAAACGGAATGGTGGCGGGTGATTCACCGCGCATGATGCGAGCGACCATCATCGCCGCTTCATATCCGGCCTGGTGATAGCTCATGGTGACGCCGACCGCCGCGCCCTGGCGAACGCCGGACTCGATGAAACTGAACAGGGGTTTTTGGGCCCGCACGGCGGCGCGGACAATGGCGGTAAACCCGGAGGAGGACTGGTTGTCGAGTATCTGTACGATTGCGTCGATGGGTTTGGCGGCAATCGCCAGCGCCGCATCCGGCAGCTCCCCGGCCGAGTTGACCGGGATGCTGGTCACCGTGATTCCGCGTTTGGCCGCTTCTTTGACGAAGATATCCTTGTTGTGAACCGAATTGTCCTCGGCGGGGGAAAACAGCGTTCCAATCCTTCGGTATTGGGGAAAATCCCGCGCCAGCAGTTCCACCATTTCGGCATAAGGGCCGAGCGTGTAGATGCCGGTGATGTTGGGCAGGTGATGATCATTGTCCTGCCCGGCGCCGGCCACGACGGGGTCGGCCACGAAGGTAAAGACCACCGGCAAATGCCTAATTTTCTGCACGGCCGTTTGCAGGGTGGGCGTGGAGAAGGTGATCAGCAATTCCGTACCGTCGCTGACTGTGGCATCAGCCAGGGCCGGAAGGATCGACATGTCGCCCTGAGCAGAAGCGCCGGTCAGCACATAGTCGCGACCAGCAACCAGACCGGCCGCCTTGAAGCCTGCATCCATGCCCTGCACCGCTTCCTCGGCCGGCGGCGATTCGATGTAGAGGATGCGTTTCAACTTCCAAAGGTGATCCCGGGCTGTCGGGTTTGGAGCAGTGGATGGCGTGTTTGCAGTGGGTGTTGCCAACTGTCCCGGCCGGATGGAGCCATCAACACCGACGATTTCTGAAGCGCTCGCTTTAAGTGCATCATCGAAACGCCAGTCTCCGCGCACCTGCTGTCTGACCTGTTCATTCAGCAGGATGTTACGCGGAATGAAATCCCGAACCGCTATTTGGGAGGGGTCCTTTCCGGCCAGAATCTCGCTCGCGATCCGCGCTATTTCCTGGCCGACTTCAAAGTAACTGGCGCCAAGGTCAAACAGTCCGCCTCGTTTCACGTGGCCGGCTATGTTGGAGAAGACTGGAATACGAGCCGACCGGGCGACACCCATCAGGCTATCCATGGCATTGATGACGGTTGCGTCGCCTCCAGTCCAGAATGCCTCCACCCCCCTAGACACCAGGGATTCCGCCGCTTCACGAATGTCCTTGGTCTGTTCGATGGGCGCCTCAAGTAGCGTCAACCCAAGTTCCCTGGCAACATCCCGGGCCCTTTGCGTACAGATTTCTGAGTTGACCTCGGCTGGATTCCAGACCACGCCCACGGTCTTTAGCCTGGGGTTGATTTTTTTCGCCAGCCGAAAAATATCCGCCACTGGCTGCGGCGTGCCGATGCCGGTCAGCTGGGGCGGTTTGTCCAGGCTATCCAGCGCCTTGATGCCGACGCCGGCACCGACCGGCGAGGTCACTGCGCCAAAGACATGGGGAATGCGTCCGCTGCGATTGGCATTGGCCAGCGCTTGCAGCATCACCGTGGAAATCGAGATGGCGAGCCGGTCATTTCCCCCAGCGATTTTCTGGGCCATGAGGTTGCCGATCGGAAGGTCACCTTCCGGATTGTAGGTGGTGATGCTGATCGTCTCACCCTCCCTGAAGCCATGCGCCGCCAGGCCATCCAATACGCCCTGACGGGTTTCATCCAGGACCGGGCTGGAGCTGTGCAGCAACAAGGCGATGGGAATGTGGCCGGAGACGCTGGTCGGCGGTCGGCTGTCCCGATGGCGGGAATGCCGGTCAGACCAAAGCAACATGGCGGCCGCAAAAAGGATCAGCGACAGCGCAAGGGCCAGGCGTTTCAGGGAGTCGGAAAGGATATTCATCCAGTCTCGGTGGTTGGATTAGGAGAGCAGCCTGTTGTGACAAGGCTGAGGATTGGGTCAGTAGTGGTCCTCATCGCTACCATCGATTATTCCCTCCTTGGGAATTCTATAGAGTTTCCCCTGGTCATCAAAGCTGAAACTGAGGCGCTTGAAGTGGACATCCAGGGGGTCCGCAGAGGAAAACAGCCAAATCAACTTGCCGTGGTCGCCGCCCTCGACGTCAGATGGGGGTGAGCCCATGATCGCAATGACCTCCTCTCGCGTCATGCCGTTCCTGATAAGGCGCGCACGGTCCCATTCAAAGTCTTCGCCGATGGTGGAGCAGGCAGCCAACCAGCAGCTGATCAGAGCCAGGGCGGGGATCTTCAAGGGGCTTGCCTGCTCGGCCGTTTTAGTTACAAACAGGGGAAGGCCTGCCGCAAGGCATCCAGCACGAGTTGATGCGCGGGTTCATGAAGTCGTTCCGGGTGGGAGGTTAGAAAGCGCTCTATGGCCTCCCGCTCGAAACCGGGGGAGCGTTCGGCGGCGGTTCTACGGCAATAGCCCATGCCATTGTTCGCTTCGGAGATGGCCGTGATGTAACCCTCGCAGAAGGCAATTTCCGGAATGCGGGAGAGGTCGGCTGGTTTTTCATGGGCGATTGCGCGTTGATCTGTGCAATACGCTTGCAAGCGTGTGCCATCGGTCGCCCCGAACACGCTCAATGGCAACAAGGCCAGTAGAAACGAAATTCGCGTGGGTGAATGTGATCGCTTCATCGAACTTCAGGCCGGGAATGGAGGATCAAAGTGATGGCTTGGGATGCCAATCGACGCTTGCTGTTGGGTACGTCTCAGGGCTGAGATGACACATCAGTGTTTTTCTCCACCCGGTAGATGTCATAGGGGAGGGCGGCGGTATCCACCAAGGTGGAGAAGGGGATATCACCCACCAGAATCGGGACCACCACGGCGGGCGTCCAGTCGGGGCCTTTGAGCTTGCCGGCAAAGGCATCATCAAGATCCGAGAAGTCGCGCCGGACGCCCGGATAAACTTTCCAGTCATCAGTGGCCATTTCGGTGCGCGAGCGAACGCTGCTGCAGCCCGCGAGCAGGAGTATGAGGAAGGCAACGGCGACGGGTTTGAAACGATAGGTAGTCATGTGTCGCTCTCGGAGGACAGAGTCGGATAGGTTGAGGCAAGGGCCAAAGGTCAACGGAATGGGCCAGGCCCAAAGCTTGGGGCATGAAGCTATTGGAAAACCGGACCTCCGTCAAATCCAATCCACGCTCAGTGAACACCCATACAGTATTCCTTCACCAGGGCACCCTGATTTGCAATGGGAATCCCGGTTTTTAAAATATCTAGACGTGTGGTGTCCGGTTTGTTGAGGTAGCTTGCCTTCATGGTGCCGGTTTCGAGAAAGGGACCGGACAGTTGGTCGCCGACGCCGGGCTTGTTCCAACTGAAAAGGAAATGCTCCGTGGCAATGCCAACCACGCCTTTCCATAGCACGGTAAACATCACATACTCGCCATGGCCGCATTCGTTCAGATCCTTGATGATGAGTGCTTTATGGGGCTCATTGTCCGGGTTCTCCCCTGAAGCGGTGGATGGCGCGCTGATCGACTGCAAAAGCAGCAGTATGGCCGCAATCCGGCATTTTGAGTGCATAGGGGTTGAATCAAGTCTGTAGATTGAGGGTATGGGGCCAAAGCAAGCTTTCGACATGAGCGAGTGTGTCGCAGAATATATCCACTTATGACTATGCGTCATCCATTTGTCAGAACCCGCTGCCGCCACGATTTTCCACTCCATGCCGGATTCACCATCGCGCTGTCTCATGTCACGAAGCGGTCTTGCCGTCGGATTGGGCCTGATTCTCTGCGGCTGTTCCTGGTTAAACCCGACGACCGAACCGGATGAAGAATCTAAAGCCGCGTGTGGCCAGCAATGCCTGAAAAATGGAGAAGTCTGCAGCCAGTTTTTTGCCAAGAAAAATCGGGAGCAGCGGTTGACTTTCGAGCAGGCCAAGCAGAACTACTGGATCTGCCTGCGGAAGTATCCCGGGTTTGAGTCCTCACCCAATAATCCCTGTGTTGCTCCGTCGCCGCCCGCGGAGGAGTTCGATAGCTGCGGACAGCAGCTGGATGACTGTCTCGAGTCCTGCCAGACGAATCTGGATGAACTGGCCGAGGTGGTAAAAAAGGAAGGGAGGCCTCCAGTCAGTCCACTACCCTCCGAAGCTGCTCCCATCGAGTCCGCGGGGCAGTGAGTACAGGCTTGCTCACGCAGGACGCCATTGCCGAAATCGGCGATGATGACAAACCGACCACGCAGTCAAGGGCCATAACACGGCATCTTCAAACTCCACAATACCCATTGAGGTCAAGCAATGAGACGAG
>JBIIEQ010000063.1:0-20006 GCA_044237765.1 Methylococcaceae bacterium
CACTGGAGCCCTCTCGATCCATCAGCATCACGGTCGCCCGTTCTTCAGGTTTCAATTGTTCGTAATGTTTTCCCATCGCAACACCATACACGGTCGGGGTGTTGCACTTGGTTTTTGAGCGCGCCTACATAAACAAGGCGGTCAATCAGGCGAGCGTCTCTATTGGGAACCTCAAAACCATACCGGTTTCTGTGCCACCCCTCCCCGAACAACGCCGCATCGCTGCCATACTGGATAAGGCCGACGCCCTTCGCGCCAAGCGCCGGGAGGCTTTGGCGCAGTTGGATGAGCTGACGCAGTCGATCTTTATCGAGATGTTTGGTGATCCAAGAGCAAACGACCGATTCTGGCCTGTAGATAGGATTGGCTCGTTAGTATCTGGTGTTAGGGGAGGCGCTGCACTGGAGCCAGACGACTTTATCGATCAGGGCTTCCCCGTGTTACACAAGGGTGCCATCAAGCCGCAGGGGCAGATATATCTTGACCCTAACAAGAAGACCTTCGTTGACCTTTCTTACGCAAACTCCAAGCCGAACTCTATAGTAGATAGAGATTATATTGCAGTCACGCTCAGGGACTTGGTGCCAAGCGGTCCAAGCGTAGGGTTGTCGGCGGACTTGCGGCGGGGTCCGCATGATGCGTATATCCTCGCACAAGGGGCCTATGCATTTCGGCTTGATCAGACCAGACTAACACCAGAATATTTTGTAGAGCTATCGAATGCCCCTACTTTTCGGCTAGTGCTTAAACAGAATGCGGTGGGTAGTACACAGATTCACATTCGCACCCCCATCTACCTAGACATCAAGATTCCAGTGCCCCCGCTGAGCTTACAAACGAGTTTTTCCAAGAAGATACGCTCGATAGAAGTTCAAAAAGCAACCATTGGATCATCAATAGTAGAGCTAGATTCCCTCTTCTCCTCCCTCCAACACCGCGCCTTCCGTGGTGAGTTGTAAACTCCCTCTATCAACCCTTTCAGGAGTCCATCATGGGTTACGCCGAACTGATCGAAACGCTCCAACAACTACCCGAAGACAAGCAGGCCGAGGTGCTGGATTTTGCCCAATTCCTGGCGCAAAAGGCCAAAAAGGATGAGCCCCAAGTCAGGACACTCGCTCAATCTTCCATGGCCCGTTGGATCAATAACCCCCTGGGGGTTGACGACTTCAAACCCTTGAGCAGGGAGGAGGCCAATGCCCGTTAAGGTGTTTGTCGATACCAATATCTGGCTCTATGCTTTGATTCCAAAGGAAAGTGACGCAAAACATCAGGAGGCAGCCGAGTTCGTGCTAGCCCTCGACCGACCCTTGGTCAACTCGCAGGTAATACGGGAAACCAGCAGCAATCTCATCAAGAAAGCAGGGATTGCCGAGGCGCGTCTGCGCGAAATGATTGTGGACTGGTATCGTGACTGTGAGATTCATCCAACGAACTTGTCACAACATCTCCTGGCTTCCGGATTGAGGGAGCGCCATTCATTCAGCTACTGGGACAGTCTGATCGTGGCGGCGGCGCTGGATGCCGGTTGTGTCACGCTTTACAGCGAGGACATGCAGCATGGCCAAGTGATTGATGGCCGCCTGACCCTCATCAACCCTTTCCTTTCTTCCTGACATGCGCTCGCCCGCCGCCCGCTCGGCACAGCCGGATCAGGACCATTCGTCGCCTTGGAGCGGCGGGGCATCCGAGCTGGCGGCCAGCCAGGCATCGAAGGCAATGGGCTCACCCCGGGCCTGGCGTTTACGGAAGTAGGCTTCGGTCTTGAGAGCGGAGACTTTTTTGGCGATCGCGGCCACGAAAAACTGGTTCATGGACACGTGCTCCTCCTCCGCCACTTTGCGGGCATATTCGAACAGTGACTCAGGGACGCGCAAGGCATAGTTGGCCATTAGACTGGCTCCTGTTGCAGGCGGCGCAAAAAGGCGCCGGGTGGGATGACGGCCAGCCGGAAATGGCTGGCTGGAGAGAAGTCGTCGATATTCAGGGTAATCAGCGCATCGGCCCGGCCGTTGAGCGCGGATTCCAGCACCCTTTCGTCGGCAGGGTCGCGGAGCACGATCGCCATCGACCGGCAGACGTTATTTGTATAACGTTAACATCCAAATCCACCACACCACGGCAGGAGAGCATCATGGAACACATCATAGCCGCCGGCGATTTCCAGGCGAAGTGCCTGCAAATGCTGGATGAAGTCGCCGAGCAGCGTGAACCTTTGCTGATCACCAAACAGGGAAAGCCAGTGGCCAGGCTGATCCCGGTGTCGTCCGAACATCCCTTGTTCGGTGCGATGGCCGGCAGCGTAGTGAGCGAGACCGATATTTTGGCCCCGATTGATATCGATTGGGCCGCTCAGTCGTGAGCCTCGCCCTGCTGGATACCCATGCTTGGGTATGGCTTCTGAGTAGCCCATGACCCACTTCACCTACCTCGAAGCCGAGTGGCCCCAGCTCCATGAGAGCGCTCGTCGGGCCGAGCTAGTGGCCAACATCGACCCGCGCACGTCGATCTTCTATGCCCGCCGCACGCTGGAGCTGGCGCTGGCGTGGCTCTACAAGTTTGACCGCAGCCTGCGCCTGCCGTATCAGGACAACCTCAGCGCCCTGATCCATGAGCCGACTTTCCGCAGCGTGGTCGGCGATGCGCTGTTCACCAAGGCCAAGCTGATCAAGGACCTCGGCAATCAGGCAGTGCATGGCACCCGGCCGGTGTCGGTCAACGATGCCGTGGTAGCGACGCGGGAGCTGTTCCACTTCTGCTACTGGCTAGCCCGCACCTATGGTCAGCGGTCCCGGCCCGATCCCGACCTGCGTTTCTCGGCGGACCAGTTGCCCAAAGCCGCCCAGCCCAAGGTGCCGGTGGAGCAACTGCGGGCGCTGGAATCGAAGCTGCATGAGAAGGACGAAAAGCTGTCCGAGCTGCTCAGCTCTCAGGCGGCGCTGGATGAGGAACTGCAGCAGCTCCGTGCCGAAGTCGCCGCCGCCAAGCAGGCCAACACCGCGCAGCCGGACACCCACGACTATTCCGAGGCCGAGACCCGCGACTACTTCATCGACCTGCTGCTGAAGGAAGCCGGGTGGAAGCTGGACCCGGAGAAGAATCTGGAGGTGGAGGTCACCGGCATGCCCAACCCGACCGGGACCGGCTTCGTCGATTACGTCGAGTGGGCCGACGATGCCAAGCCATTGGCGCTGTGCGAGGCTAAGCACACCAAGCGCAGTCCGATGGTCGGGCAGCAGCAGGGCAAGCTGTACGCCGATTGCCTGGAGGCGATGTACGAGCAGCGCCCGGTGATCTTCCTCTCCAACGGCTATCAGCATTGGCTGTGGGATGACCTCAGCCATCCACCCCGCGCCGTGCAGGGCTTCTACAAGCGCGACGAGCTGGAGTTGCTGATTCAGCGTCGAGCCAGCCGCAAGCCGCTGGCAGTGGCGACCATCAACGAACACATCGTCGAGCGCTACTACCAGAAGCGGGCCATCTGCCGGGTGCTCGAATCCTTCGAGCGCGATCATTTGCGCAAGGCGCTGCTGGTGATGGCGACCGGATCGGGCAAGACGCGGACGGTCATTGCCCTCTGCGACCTGCTGATGCGCTGCAACTGGGCCAAGCGCATCCTGTTTCTGGCGGACCGTAAGGCGCTGGTGCGGCAGGCGGTCAATGCCTTCAAGCAGCATCTGCCGGATGCGTCGCCGGTCAATCTGGTCACCGACAAGCACGGTCATGGACGGGTGTTCGTCTCCACCTACCAGACCATGATGGGGCTGATCGACGCCGAGAAGGGCGACGAGCGATTATTCGGTGTCGGTCACTTCGACCTGATCGTCATCGACGAGGCGCACCGCTCGGTCTATCAGAAGTTCCGCGCCATCTTCGACTATTTCGATGCCCGGCTGGTGGGGCTGACGGCCACGCCCAAGGATGAGATCGACAAGAACACCTACAGCCTGTTCGATCTGGAGTCCGGCGTGCCGACCGATGTGTACGGGCTGGACGAAGCAGTGGCCGATGGCTATCTGGTGCCGCCGGTGGCCATTTCCGTGCCGCTCAAGTTTCAGCGGCAAGGCATCCGATACGACGACCTGTCCGACGAGGAGAAGGAGCAGTGGGACGCGCTGGAGTGGAACGAGGACGGCACCACGCCGACCGAGGTCGACGCCGCCGCGCTGAACCAGTGGCTGTTCAATACCGACACGGTGGACAAGGTGCTGGCCCATGTCATGACGAATGGGCTGAAGGTCGCGGGTGGCGACACGCTGGGCAAGACCATTGTCTTCGCCAAGAATCAGGCCCACGCCGAATTCATTGCCGAGCGCTTCGATCTGAACTACCCGCAGTACAAGGGTCACTTCGCCCGCGTCATCACCCACAAGACCGAGTACAGCGACTCGCTGATCGACGACTTCTCCAACCCCAACAAGCTGCCGCAGATCGCCATCTCGGTGGACATGCTGGATACCGGCATCGACGTACCCGAGGTGGTCAATCTGGTGTTCTTCAAGCCGGTACGCTCGAAGACAAAGTTCTGGCAGATGATCGGACGCGGCACCCGGCTGTGCTTCGACTTGTTTGGTCCCGGCCAGCACAAGACCGAGTTCTACGTGTTCGACTACTGCCAGAATCTGGAGTATTTCAGCCAGCCGGGCGCCGGGGCAGAAGGGTCACTGACTGAATCGCTCAGCACACGGCTGTTCAAGGCGCGACTGGACCTGATCCAGTCGCTGGATGTGCTGAATCCGGTGGCCAATCTGCAGGACGTGACCACGCCCGCGCCCGGCACCGAGCCGCATCTGCGCGGTGAGATTGCCCAACTGCTGCGCGATCGGGTCGCGGGGATGAATGTCCACAACTTCGTGGTGCGGCCCCGACGGCAGTCGGTCGAGAAGTTCGCCAGGGCCGAGGCGTGGCAGGCCCTCTCGGCGGATGATTTCAGTGAGCTGGCCGAGAAGGTGGCGGACCTGCCGACCGAGCTGATCGACAGCGACGAGGACGCCAAGCGCTTCGACCTCTTGATGCTGCGCACCCAGCTGGCGGTGCTGAAGGCGACCCCCGACTTCAACGCCTTGAAGGAGCGCATCCAGCAGATTGCCGCGTTACTGGAGGAGCAGTCCAACATCCCGGCCATCAAGGCCCATCTCGTGCTGATACAGAACCTGATGACCGAGGAATGGTGGGAAGGCGTCACCACGCCGATGCTGGAGAGGGTGCGCAAGCAACTGCGGGCGCTGATCAAGCTGATCCCCAAGGGGCAAAAGATCGTGGTCTACACCGACTTTGAGGACGAGCTGATCGACGATCCGACGATTATCGCCCTGCCCGATGTGACGGTCGGGCTCGACATGGCCAAGTTCAAGGACAAGGCCCGGCAGTATTTGCTGCAGCACGAGGACCACCTGTCGCTGCAGCGGCTGCGGCGCAGTCAACCGCTGACGCCGATGGACTTGGCGTCACTGGAAACTATGCTGATCGAGGCCGGCGGCTCGAAGGAACTGATCGGCAGAGCATCGGAGCAAGCCCATGGGCTGGGCCTGTTCATCCGTTCATTGATCGGACTGGAACGCGACGCGGTGATGCAGTTGTTCAACGAGTTCCTGACCGGCGGCAACCCCGGCGCCGATCAGATCGAGTTCGTCAAACTGATCGTCGATGAGCTGACCCGCACTGGCGCGATGGAACCCGGCAGGCTGTTCGAGTCTCCCTTTATCGATCTCAATGCACAGGGTCCGCTGGGCATCTTCCCGCAAGCGAAGGTGGCCAAGCTGGTCGAGACGCTGGAACTGATTCGGGAGCGGGCGGCGGCTTGATGCGATCCTATGATGGCCTGGTTTGAACAAATCTCCCACGGTGATTGAGTCATGGCGATACGGTTAGGCATTGATCTGGGTGGCACCAAGATCGAGCTTATTGCTCTGGATGCGGATGGTGCTGAAGTCTGTCGCCGTCGCGAGGCGACGCCACAGGGCGATTACTGGGGCACGCTGGAGACCATTCGCCAGCTGGTGTTGCGGGCGGAGCGTGAACGGGGGGAGACCGGCAGTGTCGGGATTGGCACGCCGGGGGCGGTTTCCCGGGCCACCGGGCGGCTGAAGAACTCGAATTCGGTGTGTCTGAACGGCCAACCCTTGATCGAGGATCTCGAGCGGGTGCTGGGACGGCCCGTGCGCATGGCCAATGATGCGGACTGTTTTGCCTTGTCGGAAGCCAGTGATGGTGCGGCGGCCGGGCGGCCGGTGGTCTTTGGCGTCATTCTCGGTACCGGCGTCGGTGGAGGCATCGTCGTCAAGGGTCGCCTGTTGCAGGGCCCCAATGCGATTGCCGGCGAGTGGGGCCATAACCCCTTGCCGTGGCCGCAAGCGGACGAGCTCCCCGGCCCCGAGTGCTATTGCGGCAAACGTGGCTGCATCGAGACGTTTCTGTCAGGTCCGGGTCTGGCGCGGGATTTTCTCCAGCAGTCGGGCCAATCGCTGACCGGGGTGGAGATACTGGCCAGGGCCGAGTCGGGGGATGCCGAGGCGGAGTTGGCTTTCCAGCGTTACGAGGATCGTCTGGCGCGCGGGCTGGCCCATGTCATCAATCTGCTGGACCCGGATGCCATCGTGCTCGGCGGTGGTTTGTCGAATTGCGACCGGCTTTATGAGGAAGTGCCCAAGCGCTGGGGTCGTTATGTCTTCTCCGACCGGGTGGATACACTTTTGCTACCCCCGCGTCATGGCGATTCCAGCGGCGTGCGTGGTGCGGCGTGGTTGTGGGGATAGGGCACAGGGCGGCCCCGATGTTCAGGGCTTCGCGTCCGGAATGACTCGCTGGATGGTCACGTTGTAGTGAGCCTCCTGCCCCGGCGAGACGGGCTCGGTCAGCCCTTCAAAATCCCCGGGTGATGGGACCGGGCGACCGGACTTTGAAACCCGCGCACCAATCACCAGCCGCTCAAACGCGGACAGGTTCATACCTTGCATCATGGACATGGAGTCGTCCAGCACGACTTCCAGTGGCAGGTCCTTGACCTGTTTTTTCACCACGGCGAGCGGCATGGGCGGTCCTTCGGCGGCCTTGGCGAAAATGAAAACGGTGTCCTCGGGGAGGGTTTTTTGCTTCAGCTCATCGGCCAGGGTGACTTTCACATGCAGGCGCTTGCCCGTTTCGGCGGCTTGCGGGGGAGGCGGGTTGCTGGTTGCGGCGGAATCCGCTTCCAGTTTGGCAATGAAGTCGGTAATTTCCAGCGCTTCCGGGCTACCTGAAGTGTACTCGGCCTGCAGTGTCTTCCAGTATTTCATCGCCTCGCCGATCTGATTCGACTGTGCGGCGGCCAGGCCCGCCAACCAAAGCGCGGCCTTGTGCCTGGGGTCGGCGCTCAGGATTTCCTTGACGATTTCGAGGGGGCGACCGGCGAGATTGCCCTGATTGGCCTCGGCCAGTGTCTCCGCATAGTAGCTTTTGAGCTCCAGATTGCCCGGCGAGAGTTTCAATGCAAACTCGAATGCCCTGGCCGCGTCCTCCGGACGCTGGGTGGCTTGCAGAGATCTTCCCAACAGAACCCAACCTTCAAGATCATTGGGGTTTTGCTGCAACCGCTGTGCAAGACCATCAATGGCTTCCTTCGCGTCGGCCATGGACTTGGCGGGTGGATTATCGAGCAGGTCGGGTCGGCCCAACTGGGTGTAAGCCAGCCAGGCGGCCAGGGGCAGGATGGCGAGTGCAACATAGACGGCGCTGAGACCCGCCCGCTGTGGCCGATTTGTCGGTGTGTCGCCAGTTTCCAGATCGCCCAGCAGATTCCTTTCCGACTCCGCCGTCAGGCGGCTTAAATCCTCGGGATTGGCCGCTTCCAGTGCCAATTCCTGTTGCCGTTGCCGATGCAGTGCGAGATTAAGTCTGGAACGGCTTACCCCGCCATTTCTCGACTTGCCCAGCAGCGCCGGGACGAAAAACAGGTAGGCAAGCACAAGCATCAGTGCCGCGGTCATCCAGAACATGATCATGCGTTATCCTTGTCTTCCAGACGCTGACGGAGGTGTTCGAGGCGTTCCCGTTCGCTGGCCGAGAGTTCGAGGTCGGTTTCAGTGGTTCGGCGTCGAGCCTGAAACCAGAGGAACAGCCCGCCGCCGAGCAGGGCTAGGATGGGGCCCAGCCAGAGCAGGATCGTGATGGGCTTGACCGGCGGACGGTAAAGCACGAAATCACCATAGCGATCGGTCAGGAAACGAATGGCTTCTTCCTCGCTCTGGCCGCTCTGGATGATGCCGTAGACCTCGTCGCGTAGGTCCCGGGCGAGATCGGCGTCGGAATCGGCCAAGGACTGATTCTGGCAAACTAGACAACGCAGTTCCTCGATCAATCGTTCGTAGCGGGTCTGCTTGTCGGGATAGTCGAACTGACGCACCTCGACCGCCAGGGCGGAGCCGGTGCCCAGTATCAGCAGGCATCCCAGTAGCCAGTGCTTCATCATGGTTCACTCTGCAATTGCCTGACAAGCGGAAGAATTTCCTTTTCCAGGGCTTCCGGCGTGACCGGGCCGGTGTGCTTATGCCGTATCAGGCCGGCCTTGTCGATGACGAAGGTTTCCGGCACGCCGTAGACGCCCCAGTTGATGCCAACCCGACCATCCGCATCGAAGGCGCTGGCGGTATACGGGTTGCCGAACTGGGATAGCCAGCCATTGGCAGCTTCGCGCTGGTCCTTGTAATTAAGCCCGAAGATCGGCACGACATTTTGCCGAGCCAGTTGCAGCAGGACGGGATGCTCCTGCCGGCAGGATACACACCAGGAAGCCCATACGTTGACTAGCGCGACTTGCCCTTTGAAGTCGGCCGGGCTCAGGGATTGTCCGGCATCGGCCACCTGCGGCAGATTAAAGGTCGGGGCCGGTTTGCCGATCAGGGGCGAAGGGACTTCGCGGGGGTCCAGTTTCAGGCCGATGGCCAGAAAGATGACCATGATGGCGAATACGGCAAGGGGAATCAGGAAGCGCATGGGAGTTTCGGCCAGGACAGCGAGTGAGATGGGTATTGGGGGTGGGCGGGGTGTGCGACAGGCTTCAGGCCTTCCGCATGTCTGCAGCGGCATGGGGTTCCGGGCTCTTCAATGATGCAAGCCGGTAGCGCCGGTCGCTGACCGAGCACAATCCGCCTGCCATCATCAGCAAGCCACCCAGCCAGATCCAGCGGATGAAGGGTTTGTAATAGACGCGCACGCTCCACGCCGCGCCATCCATGGGTTCACCCAGTGCGACATAGAGGTCGCGGGTGAGTCCGGGGTCGATCGCGGCTTCGGTCATGGTGTTGCGCTGAACCTTGTAGATGCGCTTTTGCGGATTCAGGCTGGCGATCGGTTTGCCATCCGACTCCACCACGAATGACCCTTCCTGGGCTCTGAAATTGGGCCCCATCACGTCGGTGACGCCCTTGAAGGTAAATGTGTACGGGCCGAGTTGGACAGTGTCTCCCGGGACCAGGCGCACGATCTTCTCTTCGCTGTAACTGCTCGAAAGTACAACACCCACCAGGAAAACGGCGATGCCGATGTGCGCCAGGGTCATGCCGTAAACGCTCAGGGATTGCGAGCGCAAACCTGCGAAGGCATTTTCGCGCAGCCGAGCGCGATTCCAGAGAGAGATGCCCACGCTGCCGACCAGCCAGAATGCCATGCTCAGTCCCGCCAGCGTCTTGATGTCGCTCACGTTCCAGAAAAGGGCCGTGGTAACAATGCCCAGCAGCAGGCTCAGCGGCGCAAGCCAGCGAAGCGGCCGCATCAGTTTTGGCACGCTTGCCTCGCGCCAGGCGAACAATGGGGCGATTCCGGCCAGAAGAACGACCGGCGCCATCAGGGGCGCAAATACGCTGCTGAAATAGGGTGGGCCGACGGAGATTTTGCCCAGCTTCAGCGCGTCCAGGACCAGCGGATAGAGCGTGCCGAGCAGGATGCTTGCAGCGGCCGTGACCAGGAGAACATTGTTGAGCAGCAGCAGATTTTCACGGGAGATCAGGGTGTAGCGGGCGGTGTCCTTGATGGCGGGCGCCTTTAGCCCATAAATCAGGAGCGAGCTGCCTACCACCAGTGCCAGAAAAACCAGGATGAACAGTCCCCGCGCCGGATCGGAGGCAAAGGCGTGAACCGAGGTCAGCACGCCGGAGCGAACCAGGAAGGTGCCGAGCAGGCTGAGCGAAAAGGCAAAGATCGCCAGCAGGACGGTCCATGCCTTGAACGCGCCGCGCTTTTCGGTCACCGCCAGCGAATGCAGCAACGCCGTCGCCACCAGCCAGGGCATGAAGGAGGCGTTTTCCACCGGGTCCCAGAACCACCAGCCGCCCCAGCCCAGTTCGTAATAGGCCCACCAGGAGCCGAGCACGATGCCGAAGGTAAGGAAGATCCAGGCCACCAGCGTCCAGGGCCTTGACCAGCGCGCCCAGGCGGAATCCAGTGAGCCATCTAGCAGCGCGGCGATGGCAAAACTGAAGGCGACACTGAGGCCCACGTAACCCATGTACAGCATGGGCGGATGGATGGTCATGCCAAAATCCTGCAACAGCGGATTGAGGTCCCCGCCATCGCCGGGCATCGGCACCAGTCGCTCGAAGGGGTTGGAAGTCAGCAGGATGAACAGCAGGATGCCGACGCTGATTAGGCCCATGACACCCAGTACCCGGGCCAGAAACTCCTCCGACAGGCTGCCGCTGAAGACGGTGACGGCGAAGGTCCACACCCCGAGAATGACCGCCCACAACAGCATGGAGCCTTCATGGGCGCCCCAGGTAGCAGCGATGCGGTAGTAAAGCGGCAGGTCACTGTTGGAGTGCTCGGCGACATAGCGCACCGAGAAGTCGTTGACGATGAAGCTGTCGATCAGACAGGCGAAGGCCACTGCTAGGAAGAAAAACTGGGCTCGTCCGGCGGCCCGTCCCACCGACATCCACACCGGGACACCTTGTGCCGCACCCGCCAGCGGAAAGGTCCCCTGCAGAATCGCCATCAGCAACGCAACAATCAGCGCCAGGTGCCCAAGTTCCGAGGTCATCTTAGGTAATCCTTGTAGGTAGTGGGCATTTTTCCGCCTTGCTTGAGCGAATCGGCCACTTCGGGCGGCATGTAATTCTCGTCGTGCTTGGCGAGCACTTCACTGGCCTCAAAGACGCCCTGATCGTTCATTTTGCCGATCGAGATGATTCCTTGGCCCTCGCGAAACAGGTCCGGCAGGATGCCGGTGTATGTAACGGGGATGGTGGCCGTGCCATCGGTGACCGAAAAGCGCACCGCCAGGGTGTTCGGCTCCCGTTGAACGGTGCCTGGAACCACCAGTCCGCCGACCCTGAAAGGGTAGCCCTTGGGTGCTTCGCCCGCCGCTACCTGGGCGGGGGTAAAGAAATAAAGCAGGTTTTTCTGAAACGCCGTCAAGGCAAAAAAGGCAGCGATACTGACGCCCAGCAGGATGAGCCCGACGACGAGCATGCGTTTACGGCGAGGGGTCATCGCTTTTTTTCTCCTTGAGCCAGCAGGCGAGTGATCTTGCGAACCACTTCCTTACGACGCCTCAGGGGCAGCACGAGATTGAGCGCCAGGATGAAGGCCATCAAGCCGTAGGAAGTCCACACATAAAGGGCATAACCGCCCATGTCGAAAAATTCGGACCAGTTCATCGATGCGAGTTTTCTCTGGATTCAAGCCTATAGACCAATGGGGCATTCTATCAGCCAAAGAAGTACCGCGACTCGGGCCGAATGCCGGCTTATGGCGAACTATCCAGCGGTTCAGGCCGGCGGCATCTTCGTGGGCTGAAAGAGGGATATGGTTCAGAATAGCCGTCAAATTTCACCAAACCGGAATGATCTTTCATGAACGAACAGGAATCCCAGGCGGCCGCATTGGATATTTATCTGGAGCGCGAATCGCATGTGCTGCCAGAAACCGGGGGTGGCGTGCTCATTTACCGGGCCGTACCGGGTGATTACCTGCGGCGATTGGGTAAAACAAGGGATGTTCATGGCATCCAGACAGATAAGCCGCTGGCGGATGAATTATCTCGTTTGGGCTATCTGCAGGATGAGCCGCCGGCCACCCGGGTCCGGCTGGCTATAGTGTTTGCCACCAAACACCGCGAGGAAGTCCTCTATCACCTAGCGCTTGCCGCAGACCATCTGGAAGAGGGCGGCATCCTTATCGTGACGGCGGCGAATACCCTGGGTGCTCCGTCGCTGGAGCGTCGCACGGCCGAGTTGATGGGCGGAGTCGAGTCTTTCTGCAAGCACAAGTGCCGGGTCTTCCAAGCCGTGAAGCGCAGCGTCCGAATGAATCTGGAATTGTTGCAGGCCTGGAAGCAAGCCGGGGAGCTTCGGCGGATCGAGGCCACCGGATACTACAGTCGTCCGGGACTGTTTAGCTGGAAAAGCATCGACCTGGGCTCGCGACTACTGGCGGATAGCCTGTCCGACGATCTGCATGGGTGTGGTGCGGATCTGGGTGCCGGCTACGGTTATCTGAGCCGGATGGCCCTGGAGCGGGCGCCGGGGATCAGGGTGCTTCATTTGTTTGAGGCCGAACGCAAGGCACTGGATGCGGCCAGACGCAATCTGGCTGAATTCGAGTCACGTTGCGAGCTGCATTTTCACTGGGCCGATGTGACGGCGGGGCTTGGTGTGAGCGGGCTCGACTTCGTGCTCATGAATCCCCCCTTTCATGTGGGGCGCGGCGCCCTGCCCGCGCTGGGGCGGAGCTTCGTGCAAGCCGCACTGAAGGCCCTTAAGCCCGGTGGCCGATTGTTCATGGTCGCCAACCGGCACCTGCCCTATGAGGGCGAAATTCAAGCCCTGTCCGCCATCGTTGAGAGCGAGGTGCAGGACAGTGGATTTAAGCTGATTGTGGCGAGGAAGGGTTGATCCCCTGCTCGCGGCGGACCGGAACGGGTTTGCCTTATGCGATCGCTTCCATGTACTCGACACGCAGCTGTACGGTCCGATTGTTGCGAAATTCGTTGACGTCGAGCCGGTAGGCGGCCTGAATTTCCTGGCAGCGCAGCCACTCGCCGGGGTTGTCGAGTCCGAAGGCAATGGCGTCGATGAGCTGCTGGCCGCCGGCCGGTTTCAGCACCATTTTCAGGTGCCGCTCGCTGACGATGCGGCTGCCGGCTACAGTGAACTGGCCGTCGAACAGCGGCTCCGGAAACCCTTGGCCCCAGGGACCGGCCGTTTCCAGCAACTCAGCGGTGGCGAGTGAGATCTCGCCAGTGTCCAGCGAGCCATCGCTGTGGATGGCGTGTTCGAGATCGACCTCCTTGGCATGTCGCTGGACTTCCATTTCGAAAGCGGCCGCGAATTCATCGAAGCGCTCACGATCCAGGCTCAGTCCGGCGGCCATGGCGTGGCCGCCGAAGCGTGTGATCAAGGTCGGGTGGCGAGTGGCGATGTCGGCCAGTACGTCTCGAATGTGGATGCCCGGGATGGAGCGGGCCGAGCCCTTGAGCTGATTCGGTTCGGCATCGGACGGCGCGAAAGCGATGACGGGGCGGTGAATCCGGTCCTTGATCCGAGAGGCAACCAGGCCGACAACGCCCTGGTGCCAGTCCTCCTGAAACAGGCAGAGTCCGGCGTGAGCCCCGGCGCCATCGGTATCCAGCTGCTCCAGAATCGCCAGCGCCTCGCGTTTCATCTGATCCTCGATGCCGCGACGATCCCGATTGAGGCTGTTGAGTTCGGCGGCCATCTCGCGGGCCGTGTCCGGGCTGCCGGTCAGCAGGCATTCAATCCCCAGGCTCATGTCATCCAGTCGACCGGCGGCATTGATGCGGGGACCCACAAAAAAGCCGAGATCGCTGGCTGTCGTCTGTCCCGGCTTGTGACCGGCAGCTTCCAGCAGCGCGAGGAGTCCGGGCTGGGCCTGGCCGGCACGGATACGTTGCAGGCCCTGGTGAACCAGGATTCTGTTGATGTGATCGAGAGGGACGACATCGGCTACCGTGCCCAGCGCGACCAGATCCAGCAGTTGGCCGAGATTGGGTTCCGGTGTTTGAGTGCGCTGAAAATGTCCGTCTTCCCGCAACGCCTGTCGCAGTGCCATTAGCACGTAGAACATGACGCCAACGCCGGCGAGTGATCGGCTGGGAAAGTCTTCTCCGGGGAGGTTGGGGTTTACGATGGCGTCTGCGCTGGGGAGGGTCGCTCCCGGCAGATGGTGGTCGGTCACGAGCACCTTCATGCCCCGGGACTGCGCGGCGGTTACGCCTTCGTGGCTGGAGATGCCGTTATCAACGGTCAGCAGCAAATCAGGTTGTCGTTGGGCAGCCAGTTCGACGATTTCCGGGGTTAGGCCATAGCCGTATTCGAAGCGATTGGGGACCAGGTAATCCACTCGTTTCAGCCCCAGGGCACGGAGGCCTTTGACGGCCACCGCCGTGGCAGTAGCGCCGTCGGCATCGTAGTCGCCGATGACCAGCAATGACCGGTCATGGCGGATTGCATCGGTCAGCTGTTGGACCATTGCGGCCATGCCCGACAGGCGGGACGGGGCGGGGAGCCGGCTTAATGAGCGATCCAGTTCATCCGCTTCACCCACTTCACGTGCCGCGTAAAGCCGTTGCAGCAGAGGGGGCAGGTCGGCCATGCGAGGCGTGCCCTGGCCGGAATTCCGGCGGATGATTTTCTTGCGGACGGGGTGGTAGAGCATGTTCGGGGTGATTCTTCCGGTCCGGCGATAGGCAGACCCGGTCGGTTGGGGGCTGTCGCCAGATCAGAATCGAAGGTAATGATCCACCAGCAGCGCACTGAAAATGCCGCCGAGGTAGAACAGGGAATAGCCAAAGGTACGCATGGCCAGTTTGTTGTCCTTGGCCCGCTTCAGCCGAATCGCGTAGTACAGGAAACCCGCGCCAAGTAGAAGTGCGGAGGCCAGATAAATGAGCCCGCTCATGCCGGTCAGGTAAGGCAGCAGGCTGAAGATCACCAGCAGGACGGTGTAACCGAGGATGTGCAGCTTGGTGACATCATCGCCATATATGACCGGAAGCATCGGCATGTCGGCCAGACGGTATTCATCCTTCTTGGCAAGCGCCAGTGGCCAGAAATGCGGCGGCGTCCAGATGAAGATAATGAGGAATAACAGCAGCGAATGCGGGTGGACCGCACCTGTCACAGCACACCAGCCCAACACAGGAGGGGCCGCGCCGGCCGCGCCACCGATGACGATGTTCTGGGTAGTGACCCGCTTGAGATAGCGGGTATAGATCACCGCGTAGCCAATCAGGGAAACGAAAGTCAGCACGGCGGTCAGTGGATTGACGAAGACCGTCAGAATCAACATCGACAGCGTCCCGATGATCAATGCAAAGGTGTTTGCCTGCTGAGGTTTGAGCTGGGCCTGGGGAAGGGGGCGGTCTTCGGTACGACCCATCTTGCTGTCGATTTCCCGGTCATAGACGTGATTCAGCGCGGCCGCCGAGGCGGCGGCAAGACCGATGCCCAGCGCGCCCCAGAGCGTTTCGGCCAGCGGTGGCAGACCCGGGACAGCCAGAAACATGCCGATCACGGCCGTGAAGACGATGGCGCCCACCACCCTCAGCTTGCACAGCCCAAGATAGGCGCGCCAGGTGGGTGTGGAGCTCTGAGCGGGAACGGTTGCGGTCATGTTGGGCAGTGGCTTTCGTTTACAATGTGGGGCTTTGGCGGATCACCGCCTCGTCTTGAGCAAACCACGCTAGGGAGAACGTCAGATGCTTACACGCGGACTCCGCATCATTCTACTGGCTGCGCCGTTGTCGCTTCAGGCGGCCGAGCCCCAGGTGCATGAATACCAATTGGAGAATGGCCTGAAAATCCTGGTCCAGGAGGACCACCGGTCGCCTGCCATCGTCTCACAGGTCTGGTACAAGGTCGGTGCCAGCAACGAATATGGCGGAATCACCGGCATCTCGCACATGCTGGAACACATGATGTTCAAGGGTACGCAAAAACATCCGCCAGGAGAGTTTTCACGCATTATCGCAGCAAACGGGGGGAGGGAAAACGCCTTTACCGGGCAGGACTATACGGCTTATTTCCAGATGCTGGAGAAAACCCGATTGCCGGTCAGCTTCGAGTTGGAAGCTGATCGCATGCGCAATCTCAAGCTGATCGAGGCTGAATTCGCCAAGGAGCATCAGGTGGTGCTCGAAGAGCGTCGCTTGCGGACGGATGATCAGCCGCGCAGCAAAATGCAGGAACATTTCGAGTCGGTCGCCTACAGCAATAGCCCCTACAAGAATCCCGTAGTCGGTTGGCCGGATGACGTGGCCGGGCTGACGCTGGACGATCTGAAACGCTGGTATTCGCTGTGGTATGCGCCGAATAACGCCACCCTGGTGGTGGTCGGTGACGTCAATCCCGACGAGGTATTCAAGCAAGCCAAAAAGTTTTTCGGCCCACTGAAAAAGAGCGTGTTGCCGGCCCCGAAGCTACAGGGCGAGGTGGAACAGCTGGGTTTGCGTCGCCTGACCGTCAAGGTTCCGGCCAAGTTGCCAAATCTGGTGATGGGCTACAAGACTCCTTCACTGAAAACGGTGGCGGACGAGACCGAGGCCTATGCGCTGGAAGTAGCGGCCGGCATTCTCGATGGGGGCAACAGTGCGCGGTTCTCGAGTCGTCTAGTTCGCGGGCAGCAGATCGCCGCGGCGGCGGGGGCCGGATATGACCTCTATTCCCGTCTGTCGAATTTGTTCACGCTGGAAGGCACTCCGGTGCAGGGTAAGTCGGTGGCTGAGCTGGAAGCCGCTCTGCTGGATGAAGTGCGCCGCCTCCGTGACGACCCGATCAGCGCAGAGGAGTTGCAGCGAGTGAAAGCGCAGGTTTCGGCCAGCCATGTGTATCAGCTCGATTCGATCATGTATCAGGCGATGCAGATTGGTACTGCCGAAACCGTGGGTTTGGGATGGAAGAAAGTCGGGGAATATGTCGACAAGGTGAATGCCGTGACGGCCGAGCAGGTCCAGGCCGTTGCTCGGAAATACCTGGTGGATGACCATCTCACCATTGCTCATCTCGAACCCTTGCCATTACCCGAAGGCATGCCGGCACCGGAAGATGTGGCCATAGGAGGTAACCATGTTCGCTAAAACCATCATGAATCCGTTCAAAGCCGCCTGGCTTGCCTTGCTCACGCTGGTTTTCAGTGCCAGTGCACTGGCCGTTCCGGACATCCAGCACTGGACGACGGCTCGAGGGGGGCGGGTCTTCTTTGTGGCGACCGAGGGTTTGCCATTGGTGGATGTTCGCGTGGTTTTTGATGCGGGCAGTGCCCGTGATGGAGAAAAGTTCGGGCTGGCCAGCCTCACCTCTGGCATGCTCGATACAGGGGCCGGCGAGTGGGATGCCGATGCGATTGCGCAGCGACTGGAAAATGTCGGTGCACTCCTTGGAGCTGGCGCCGGTCGGGATTCGGCGCATCTCAGTTTGCGCAGCCTGACTCATCCGGAGAAACTGGCTGTGGCCTTGGAAACGGCCAAAACCGTGTTGGCGCACCCACGATTTGAAGCCAGGGATTTTGAACGCGAGAAAAACCGAACGCTGATGGGAATTCAGCAGAATGGTGAAGATCCGGCGGAAATCGCCCAAATCGCATTCATGAATGTTCTCTATGCCCAGCATCCCTATGCACACCCACCCGAGGGTCTCAAGGAGACCGTCGAGAAGCTGAGTCGCGACGATCTGGTGGACTTTCACAAACGGACTTACACGGTGAAAAACGGCATCGTGGTCATTGTCGGCGATGTGAAACGAGCCGAGGCGGAAGGCATGGCCGAACAGTTGCTGGCGGATTTGCCCGAAGGCGATATGCTGCCTCCGCTGGCTGACCCCATCGTCAATGCGGGGGCCGAGACCCGCAAGATGGACTATCCCTCCGAGCAGACCCATATCTTCGCGGGCGTCCAGGGCATGACAGCCAACGACCCCGATTATTTCCCGCTTTATGTGGGGAATCACACGCTGGGGGGCAGTTCACTGGTGTCGAGGATTTCGGAAGAGGTGCGGGAAAAACGCGGTTTCGCCTACCATGCATTTAGTCAATTCAACCCGATGCGCGTGGCGGGGCCTTTTATCGTCGGTCTGCAGACCAAGAACGCCCAGGCACAGGAAGCCTTGCAGGTTGCCCTGAAGACGGTGCAGGACTTTATCGACAAGGGACCCACGGAGAAAGAGCTTGAAGACGCCAAGAAAAACATCGTGGGTGGTTTTGTGCTGCGTCTCGACAGCAACCAGAAATTGACGGCGGAAGTAGCCAATATCGGCTTTCTCAATCGGCCGATGGATTACCTGAATACCTTCACGCAGAAGGTCCAGGCCGTCACCCGCGAAGATGTCAAACGCGCCTTCAAGGCGCGTGTCGACATGAGCAAGCTGCAGACCGTCCTGGTCGGTGGTGGCGCAAAGTAAGCCCATGATCGTTTCCGCTTGGGTTAGACGCGGATCAGGAGGGGGTTTCTGAATAAAGCCCCCAATGGTTCGGCTCGTAACGAAATCCGCATCATCGCCGGGGAATGGCGCAGCCGTAAGCTTCGCTTTCCGGCGATTGAAGAATTGCGACCCACACCGGATCGTGTGCGGGAAACCTTGTTCAACTGGTTGCGTGAGGATATTGAAGGATCGCGATGCCTGGATCTCTATTCGGGAAGCGGGGCATTGGGCTTCGAAGCGGCTTCGCGAGGAGCTTGCCGGGTGGTCCAGGTGGAATCCGATGTGCAAGTCTGTGCGGCTCTTCGCCAGAACTGTGAATTGCTCTCCGCGAGCCAGGTGCAGGTCAAGCAGGAGAACGTCCGGCACTTCCTCGCCGGACCTTCGGAGTCTTTCGAGATCGTTTTTCTGGATCCTCCTTTCCGCCGGGGTTGGTTGCTGCCAAGCTGTGAAATGCTGGAGCGGCGAGGTTGGCTGGCGGAGCATGCCCTTATATATCTAGAAGCCGAGCGCGAACTGAAGCTCGATGGCCTGCCTGTGGCCTGGCAAAGAATCCGGCACGGGGAGGCGGGTGATGTCGCTTACGCCCTTTATAAACGAAATCCACAAACCACTTCATGAAGATTACCGCCATATACCCGGGGACTTTCGACCCCATCACCAAGGGGCATGTCGATCTGATCGAGCGCGCAGTCAGGATGTTCGGGCGTGTGGTGGTGGCCGTCGCGGAAAATCGAAACAAGGAGCCCCTGTTCAGTCTGGACGAGCGTGTCGACATGGCGCGGGCGTCGCTGAAGGGGATGGATACGGTCGAAGTGCTAGGCTTTGATACCCTGCTGGTTGAATTCGCCCGTGCCACCGAAAGTCGGGTCATTCTTCGGGGCCTGCGGGCCGTGTCCGATTTTGAGTTCGAATTTCAGTTGGCCGGCATGAATCGGCATCTGGGGCCAGAGATTGAAACCGTGTTCATGACGCCGAGTGAGCGTTATGCGTTCATTTCCTCCTCGCTGATTCGCGAGATTTCAAGGCTGGGGGGCGATGTATCCGAGTTTGTGCCGGATGCGGTGCAGCTGGCATTAAGCCAGAAACGAATTCGCCAGTCCTGAGGTCGCCATGGCATTGCTGATTACCAACGAATGCATCAACTGTGACGTCTGCGAGCCCGAATGTCCCAATGGGGCCATTTCGGAGGGAGAACTCATCTACGAGATTGATCCGGAATTCTGTACCGAATGCGTCGGTCATTATGACAAACCCCAATGCATCAGGGTCTGTCCGGTCGAGTGCATCATCCATGATCCTGACCGGCCGGAAGAACAGGATGCGCTTTATCAGAAATATCGGAAGCTGACGGCAGGTTGAGCCGGCTGTTATTGGCGACTTTTGGTGGTTTCGCCTAGGCCCGGTCTCATCGATTCGGGATCAGAGCCTGATCTCTCCGCCGGGTGAAGCATTCAGGGACTCGGTCACGCTCTTGACCTGTTCTCCGCGAACCCGGTCCAGATAGGCGCGCGATTTGTCGACTTCATGGGTCAGTACGTCGACGGTTTTTTGCATGTTGTCGAGCGCCTGTACCTTGTAGTTCGAAACCATGTCCATGGT
>JBIIEQ010000108.1:0-7692 GCA_044237765.1 Methylococcaceae bacterium
TCGAAGATGCCAGCAATCACGGCCGTCTCGACATGGCCGTCCGCTTCAACCAGCAGATCTACCTGTTTGAGTTCAAGGTCGTCGAACTCACCCCCGAAGGCCAAGCCTTGCAACAGATCAAGGACAAAGGCTATGCCGACAAATACCGCGCCGAGGGGTTGCCCATCCACCTGATTGGCGTCGAGTTCAGCCGTGAGCAGCGCAGTGTGGTGGGTTTTGCGGTGGAGAGTGTGGGCCTGTCATTGCCGAACCCTGTGTCATCCTGACCGACCAGCGGGAGGGAAGGATCTCAGGCTACGGCCCGCAGGCAAGCTATGATCCCAGGCTTCCGGCGCGGGGTAGAATGGCCACTCTCATCCCGAACGCCCCAGCCATGCACCGCAAAAAACTCCCCATCGGCATTCAGACCTTCCGTGAAATACGGGAGGCTGACTATTACTACGTCGACAAGACGCCTCTGGCCTTGCGCTTGATTGATGGCGGTAAATATTATTTTCTGTCCCGTCCGCGCCGCTTCGGCAAGTCGCTGTTTCTGGACATGCTGGGTGAGTTGTTTGCCGGGAGTAAAGCCTTGTTCCAGGGCCTTTATGCCCATGAGCGTTGGGATTGGTCGACGGCGTATCCGGTTATCCGTATCAGTTTTGCCGAAGGGGTTTTGAAGGGACGGGCGGCTCTGGATCAACGCATTGATGAAATCCTGGCTGAAAACGAACAACGATTCGGCTTAAAGCCGTCGACTGAGGCTTGCAGTATCCCTGGGCGTTTTGCTTCCCTTATTCGCCATACCCACGAGCAATCTGGTCAACGCGTCGTCGTGCTGATCGACGAATACGACAAACCCATCCTCGACAACATCACTGATGCCGGTATTGCCCGGGAGATGCGGGACGGATTGCGCAATCTGTATTCCGTCATCAAGGGTCAGGACGCCCACATCCGCTTTGCCTTTCTGACGGGAGTATCGAAATTCAGCAAGGTCAGCCTGTTTTCCGGGCTGAATAACCTGCGCGACATCACGGTCTCCCCGGCTTACTCCGCTCTCTGCGGTTATACGGAAGCTGATGTGGATACTGTCTTTGCCCCCGAACTGGAAGGGCTGGATCGGCAACAGATCCGCGACTGGTACAACGGCTACAACTGGACCGGCGAAGCGGTCTACAACCCGTTTGACCTACTCCTGCTGTTTGAGGAGAGACAATTCCGCCCCTACTGGTTCGAGACCGGTACGCCGACGTTTCTAGTGGATGTGTTGACCGAACGCCAAGCCTGGCTGCCCGAACTGGGCCAGCTGGAATCCAGTGCCGATATCCTCTCCACCTTTGATGTCGACGACATGCCCACCGAGGCGCTGATGTTTCAGGCGGGGTATCTGACCATCGACCGGGAAGAAGAAATCAGCGGCACTTACTACTATCAGCTGCGCTATCCCAACCGCGAGGTCTACCAAAGCCTCAACGGCACACTTCTGCGTTACTGGACCCCCGACACCCAGGCTGAGATCAAACACCGCAAATCGCTGTATCGATTGCTGCTGGCCAATGACTTCCCCGGCCTGCATCAGCTGTTCATCAGTTTCTTCGCCAGCATCCCCGCCGACTGGTACCGCAAGAACCCCATCGCCCAATACGAAGGCTATTACGCCAGCGTCTTCTACGCCTACTTCGCCGCTCTCGGCCTGGACATCACCCTGGAAGATGCCAGCAATCACGGCCGCCTCGACATGGCCATCCGCTTCAACCAACAGATCTACCTGTTCGAGTTCAAGGTTGTCGAACTCACCCCCGAAGGACAGGCCCTGCAGCAGATCAAGGACAAAGGCTATGCCGACAAATACCGCGCTGAAGGGTTGCCCATCCACCTGATTGGCGTCGAGTTTAGCCGTGAGCAGCGGAGTGTAGTGGGGTTTGCGGTGGAGAGTGTGGGCTAGTGGTTTTAACTCGAGCGGCGGCATCGGGCGCGACACTCACTTCAAGACAAGCCGACAAGACTTGACTTCACTTTCATCAGAAAACCAGGTCGCCGTCATCGTTGTTAATTTCAATGGTGGGGAGCACCTTGCCCGCTGCATGGAAGCGGTAAAACGACAAACCCGCCCACCTGATCATTGCATAGTCGTTGATAATGCGAGTGAGCGGCCTCCCGTTTGGGGCGACGAGCCCTGGCTGGAGGGGGTCACGCTGGTGCGTGCGGAGAGAAACCTCGGCTTTGCCGCCGCCAATAATCTGGCGGCACAGCTATGTGAGCCCTCAGTTGAGTGGATTGCCTTGCTAAATCCGGACGCCTATCCCGAAGCGGATTGGCTGGAAAACCTGATGAGCGCCGCGATCTCTCGGCCAGAGGCATCCAGCTTTGCCTGCCGACAATTGGATGCCATCGACGGAGAGACGCTTGACGGAGCCGGTGATGGCCTGACAACCGGGGGGCGCCCGTTTCGTCGGGGATATGGCCACCCAGCAAAGCAGGCTTTTCTGGGTGTGGACGCGCCCTTCTCCGCCTGCGGCGCGGCGGCCCTGTATAGACGACAAACCTTCCTGGCTGTTGGAGGATTCGATGAGGATTTTTTTTGTTACCTCGAAGACATCGATCTCGGCTTCCGCATGAGGCTCCAGGGGCATAACTGCCTGTATGTTCCCGATGCAATCGTGCGTCATCATGGTTCGGCCCTCACCGGACGTCGAAGTGACTTCTCGACCTACCATGGTCATCGGAACCTGCTCTGGGTTTACCTGAAAAACATGCCGACAGTATTGTTCTGGGCTTATCTCCCGCAGCACCTCTTGGTGTCGTTAGCGAGTTTCTTGGCCTGTAGCCGGCGGGGTCAGATCAGCGTTTTCATGCGGGCCAAATGGGATGGCATCAAAGACCTCCGAGCCGTCTTGCGAAAACGTCAGCTTATCCAGAAAAACAAGACCTGCAGAATCGGCCTTATTGATTCATCACTGACGAGCGAAATCAGCCTCATTCTGGAAAGGCTTCTGGTGCGGTGGAGACGCCACCAGCGGTAACCGCCCCCTTTACGAATCGCTCACGTCGGTGAAATTTAAAAGGCGACCCGATAAACAGGTCACTCACCGGTTCAACCGGTAATACAGCCAGCGCAACGGCCCGAATGACTTCAGCCGTTGGACCGTGCCGAAAAGACGCTCGACATTGCGGTTCATGAGCTCAACACTCGCGACAAAGTTGACCAAGAACCCAAGCCCCAACTGGCCCGCCTGCAGGTCCGCGCGGAGCCAATCATTGCGCAGCAGCAGATCATAGCGTCGGTGCCGGTCCTCCCCGGCCGTGACCGTATTGCCGTAAATGCCGGCATCGGCAGAATCGCGGTAATGGTAGTTGGCCAATAGCTCCGGAATCAGACCAATCTCGAACTGCGCGGCAAACCGCAAATGAAAATGCCAATCCCCCAGCACCGGCAGATCCTCGCGAAAGCCCCCCAACTGGTCCAGCGCCTGCCGGGAAAAGACAAAGGAAATCGGCGGAAAAGGGTTGTTAGCGGCCAGTCGATAGAGCGAAATCTCCTTTAGCCACGTGTTCAGCGGCTCCACCTTCAGTGTTTTCGCCTGGCTGCCGTCGAACGACTCGATGATACGGTGGCTCCAGGTCACCACCCCGGCGACCGGGGTATCCAGGGTCGGGGGAGGCGACTCCAGGTAGGCCACGCAACGCTGCAGAAAATCCGGATGCCAGGTATCGTCATCGTCATGGATGACGAGATATTGACTCTGACTGTGACGAACCCCGACATTCGACGCCGCCTCCATCCCCAGAGACTCGGGGTTGTGAATCACCTGCAGACGACCCGCGTAGTAATCGCGATAACGTGCCACCAGCGCATCTACTTCAGCCGGCGCCCCACCGTCATTCACGATCACATGCACCCAGTCCTCAAAACGCTGCTCCAGTACACTCTCAATGGCCCGGCCCAGCAACGCAGGCCGATTCCTGGTGCGGGTGATGATGGCGACGGAATACTCAATCATCGATCAATTAGCATACCTTAATAAGAAATCATCTTGTAACTACTAGAAACCTTCTGCTGAGCCAAACGAGGATCAATCCAGCCAGCACTTGCAACGATATCAAGATGCTCACCATGAAAGAACAAATCATCATTCCAGTGCTCTATCACCTCATATCCATAAACTCTTAAATGTTCTCTTATTGATGTACGCTTTTCCTCATCATCATTATGCTCAATACTCATAAGCGCAATGCTATATAAATCCAGATCTAAAGATTTAATGACCTCGAATTCAACGCCCTCAACATCTAACGAAAGATAATCTATATATCTCGGCACACTAAATCGCCCAAGCAACTCTGTTGGATTTATAGTATCAACACGGATCACACCAGCGCTAATTGCCTTTCTTACATCACGATTCCCATCTCTATCCTGACATTCTAGAAATGAACTAAGACCATGAGAATCCGTGAACTCTAATGACATACGACTCTCACCATATAGGGCTGCATTAATAGTCACGCAAGACCTGACCGCACAAGCACTCCTGAATGGTTGCGGATTAGGCTCTACCAAAATGCCCTGCCACCCTAGGAACTTCTCCAAATAGAAGGTATTACTGTGCATCAATCCCTCGAAACCACCAAAGTCCAGGAAAAACCCACCACGCTTAAATTTAAGGGTTTCTGAAACCCACGCATCCTGACCGGTATGAGACATATAATGCATACTTAATACTCCGATTTATCAACTAATTTACAACACCACGCCCACAATAATGATCGTCCAAAACCAAAGGCTTTAGACTCTGGCTTTCACGCCAAGAATGAGACTGAATGAATCGTGCATATAGCTCTCCAGCGAGCGCCGGGCTGATAATAAGATCATCTAGCAGCTTCGACTGTGCGGATAGTGCAGCATCCACGAAGGCCAAAGCGCCTCGCTGCAACATTTCACGAGTCGGGCGCGATTGTTGCTCCAACTCACCCAACGCATTGAATCTTGGATGGAGCATGCCCTCAGGTGTCCTTGCATAAGCAACCACTTGAGCTTGATCCGCACTAAGCATCCGCTCAAGATCAAAACTACGACTCAGAATGGGAGGTCCAGCGGTTACGCTTCCAGTCTGGTGAGCAAAACAACCCTCCACGTGCACCTGGTGGCGGTTCGCCACCTCGGCTGACCGTTCACTTGTTGCTATGTAATAGCCATGTATAGGGGCTAGGCATATCCGGTTTAAATAATCTTGAATCGTTGCCGAATACCCGATATCAACCACAGCACTAACAGGGTCATCGTAAATCCCCATCTCATTAAGGTAGGCAATCAAACCAACGCGCTCCTTTTGTGCTTGGGTAAATATTTTCGGTTTCAGTGCCTCTAGCAACGGAAGAATATGATCAACATCACCGTCTTCATTTACTTCCAGAGACAATCCTTTCTCTTGTCCTGGCCATATTTTCTTTAGCTCCGATTCATTCAATTCGATCCCGAAACGCTCGCGCAAGAAATCCGACACTTTTCCCATATGGTAACGCCTAGACGCGATGCTTAGAATATCCTCCATGTCCTCTATTGCAGCAACACTCACACATCTTCTTGACACTACAAGATAGTGAGACTCCCTACTCGATGTTTTCGATTTCGCATAACGGTCATAAACAGTCTTTAAAAACTGACCTTCACGTGCGAGAAAGTAGAGTCGACTAATTCCATCCTGTTGTGCGCGTGTATGTAACCACTGGCTGAAAGCGAGGGTTAATGGACCGAGCACCGAGTACCCAATCGACCAGGGCGTACCATGAGTAAATGCATCCGGTTCAAAATGGCGGTATGTAACTCTCTGGAAATTGGCTTGGACGATCAGTCCCAAAGTGATTTCTGCACTAAGTTGGTTTTTTTGCAACGTGTCATCAACTAACGGTTTCAGGCGAGGCAGTGCCCTGGCCAATTCAACTGGACGCATTACATGACGTGTTGTCATACCGAGGTGCCACGGGACTTGAACATCGGATTGCTCATTGTCTCCTACAACCAAGACTTGATCAGGCTGAACCGATTCTTCTTCGAGGATATAACGGTAAAGCCCACCACTATCCTTTCGCAGCCCTACTTCGGAGGATAGATAAAGCCTTTTCCAACCCCGAATGCCGCTATCAAGTAACATTCGTTCAATAACTTCACGGGGCAAGTACATATCGCTAGCCAACACTACATGCTTGCCATGCGCCGAAGCCAACTCAAGCAAACCAGCTGTTTCCGGGCGGCGACTGACCGCTGCCAACTCCATCGTTTCCTCTTGACAGCGAATATGGGTGACTTCCTCATCGGTCAGACCTGATAGTTCTCTAAAACGCCGGTAAATCTCATCTAACCCAACATCGCGCTGTGCAATCTGCCTAGCTTCGGCTTCAGCAGCCGCGCGATGAGCCAAAAAGAATTCTCCTAAATTGCCACCCAGTTTTCGGGCAATCAGTCGCTTGATTGATTCGGGACTGAGCAAAGGCCTGATAAGCAAGGTGTCAAACACATCAAATACGATCAACCGGATTGAGGGCTCCGTCAGCAATTCTTCAAAATGCTCATGCCCACCCCAAAGATATTGATCTAGACGACAGGGAGACCAACTGGGGGTTTTTTCATCCCGCAGAATAGCGGAACTAAAGCCAGCACTCTTTGCTGAAAGTGGCAACATTCTCTCCAAGCAATGTGCCAGCGTGCCATCTGTCTGACCCATCTCTTCCGGAAAATCATCCAACTGAAGTCCCAACTGAAATAAAGGCTTTAGCGCATCGACCCTAGCCCAGAACATAGATCCAGTTGGGTAAGCCTGGTAACCGGTCGAATAGTGCTCAATACCTAACCGTTGGCACAGGTCCCGGCCCAATCCAGCATTAGATAACCATGTATTTGCAACATAGGGCAAGCCTGAGAAACTTTGCGGGAAAATCAGACCGATGCCGTCATCACTCGTTAGAACCCTGAATATTCGTCCAATTTTCTCACTACTGCCAAATAAACTTTCTAGGAGGTATTCACGCCACCCTTGAGTTGCACCGTCGTTATAGAGCGATTTCTTTGTATGGATATGGGCGATGTAATCATATGACAACATCGCATCCTTAAAATGGCAAAATAAAGGAGCAATGTCCCGACCTTTGTTTGGCACCTCCCGAATAGTGAGTTTTTGTATTCGGTCCAAACGACCGAAGTGGCGCCGACACTCTAATATGGCCTCACGCGAAGCTGCCGATACATAAAGATCGAATGGCCAAGGAAATTTACTCAGGTAATCACTAAGCTCTTCCACCAAATCTGCATAAAATGCATGAACCTGAATGGCAATCCGGCCGGGTGGACGCTCAGATAACGGTCCAACCAGCTGTAGATCAATCAGCTCCCCATGCCATGCATCTACAGGTATCTCATTCTCAGATTCTGATACGCAGTGAGTTTGAAAAACGACTTGCTCCGTTTTTTTGTCCGCACGGTCACCAACCTCAAAACCCAAGTTACGCCTTACTGATGTTGCCGCGCTTCTAAAGTCCCCTCGGACCAGCCGCGAAATAAGCCGTACCGGTTTAGTGAGGCGCCATGATGTGCTGTTAGCCAGCTCTGCAATGGCTCTTTGTAATTCTTCTTCACGGTGACGCGCATCTGCCAATAGCCAACTCTCATAAGCTAAAGATGATTCTAAATCCTCTATCCGTTGCTGCCGCTCATGG
>JBIIEQ010000085.1:0-11844 GCA_044237765.1 Methylococcaceae bacterium
CTGTTCGCAAGCTGTGCTTCTAAATCCTCGATCCGGCGCTGCTGCTCATAGCTGTTCGCAAGCTGTGCTTCTAAATCCTCGATCCGGCGCTGCTGCTCATAGCTGTTCGCAAGCTGTGCTTCTAAATCCTCGATCCGGCGCTGCTGCTCATAGCTGTTCGCAAGCTGTGCTTCTAAATGAGTTATTACGCCCGCACGATCTTCAGATTGTTTCTCCAGAAATTGCGCTCGCCCCTCGGAGTGCCCTAACTGTTCTTTTAAATAATCTATTGCTGCGGCTCGATCTTCCGATTGTTTCCCAATCCTTGCCAACTCGGAGCTAATTTCATTTACATAGTTAGTCGCCGACTTACATAGGGATTCACGATATTCAACAATCTCAGCCCATACCTCACCAGACCATTTTATCTTCCACTTCTCAAACACCATTCCGATCGCTTGGTTGAGACGTAGAGCCTTGTTTTTATCACCCGATCCGAGACCTAGCCCTGAATCTCCATGATTGCGGTAAATTGCACTCACGGAATCGAGATGGTGAAATTCCGTGTGCTGCGCTACTTGTAGCCAAAAATCCCAATCCTCAAACAGATCAAATCTCTCGTCGAAGCGACAGCCATTCTGGCTTACCAAAGAGCGATTAAACAGAACCGCATGTATTGGGATGAAATTACGGCCACGCAGCTTATCAAGATTGTAGGACTCATTAAAGTTGAAGCTTTCATCCGGCGTTGTTTCATCACTTTGATAAGAATCCACACGCACTCCCGAATAAGCTGCCCTCACTTCGGGATTATTTTTTAAAGCATCTACCAAACTTGCTACGTGATCTGGCAGAAACAGGTCATCGTCATCAAGAAATATAAAAAGCTCGCCGACGGCATGTTTCAGACCCATATTAGCAGCCTGACTCCGCGGCAAAGGCTCATCAGAAGACAAAAACCTGAGAGGATAACGCCCCCACCAGGCAGGTAGCGACCTATGTGCGGGTCCGTTCGCCGCTACGACGAGCAACTCAATAAGCGGCCAAGTCTGCCTAGCGACTGAGTCAAGCGCTTCTGGAAGTACTGCACGATCCATGCTACGAACGATGACAGAAACCAGAGGGCCTTCACATTCAAAACCCTCAGGCACCCCACTCGAATTCCGTATTTGTGATGAAATATGAGGATCATGGATCCATGGAATAGACTGGTTTACTGAATAGGCTTCTACGGCTCCGATATCGGGAGAGAAACCAAATGACCTAAAACGATTAAGCGCCAGAACGGCTTCAGCAGAATACTTACTGTCCGTGAGTTTATCTATTTCTTCAAGAAACTCTCTTTTTGAATCTTGAATATCAGTGATATCAAGCCATAAATTAGCAACAAGAGGCTCCTCAACTTCATACTGAATCACTTGGCACTTTCCATTATTGCGACGAGCCGCTTCCATGGCAGCCAGTGCAATAGCACGTCTAGGCTGATCCGACTCGGCCAATGATGGAACAAATAATGAAATACACTCTTCCTTGCCAATTTCTTCCAGCAGACGTCTTACTAAAAACTCACCATATATTAGATTAGATTTTTTAAGCCCCCATACTGCAATCTGATAGGAATCAGCATTTTCAGTCAAAACTCCTGAAGATTCAGTCAAGCAATTGCCCACACTTAAAGCTTCTCCAACGTGGATTATTTTTAGTTTCTTCTGATTCTCCTTATAGGCTTGCAACACTGAGAAACAGCCGCGGCACTCATCACCTGTATGAACAGAAAAAATCAATACACTACCCAAGAACAGATCGCTAGTTAAACTTTCTGGATACCCCTCTCGTGGAAGCAACCGTCCGCGCACGTTGTTATCGATTTTGTCATTCATGTGTAGACCGGAATAAACATAAGCCGAAGCCGTTCAAATTAAGATGTGATTAAGCTACTTATTGCGCAGAATAAAGGCTTTTTTCCAGTATGCGCGATCTAGGGCCTCTCGATAACCCTGTGCCCAACGACCTAAAGTATTTTTTTTGATTTTCTCAGCAAGTAGCAGCCGCTGTCGTGTGTCTGTAGCGGTATCCGAGTGCGAGATTTCCCCCAGATGCTCCGCCTCTTCGAGGGTAGGCTCGGTAATCAAGCGGTAAAACGGTTGAGCCCAGGTGGTCGAGACCAAGCTCTCGAGCCCGACATGCACCACATAGGGCATGGCCACATCGATGAAATGCAAGGCACCTTGCTGGACGCGCTCGGCCAGCCCCTGAACCACCAGATCAGCAGGGTTATGTTCAAACACGGGATAGACCTGGCCGTCTTTCACCTCATAACCCAGCGTGGTGCCGTGCGGGGCCATCTGGGCAAATTCCAGCAGCTCTACGCCGCCGGTCACCATCGCATGGTGCCAAAAATGCGGCTGGCATTCGTTGACCAACCAGGCATTGAAGCGATTACGCGGCGCATAGTTGTCGGCCACCTGCTCGAAGGTCCCGTAGTAGTAACCGCTGATTTCGAAATCCCGGTGCTGCAGCTGCAGCAGGCGGCTGAAGCTACTCTGCATGTTGCCGACCCAGCCGATATCGACGATGGCCAGTTTGCGGCTATCGCCGACGATCTGGTTGATGTACTGCTCGACCAGGCCGCGTTGTCGCTTGGCTTGCTGCAACAATTGCGGATAAAGGGCGCTCAGGAGCTTGTACATGCGCAGGTCGCCGTTGGGCGCCGGATCATGGGGGGAGGCAAAACCGCAGCGCTGGATATCAGCCAGGACCACTCCGGCGTCGATGCCCATGCGGCGCAAATGCTCGGTGACCGTTCGGGTCGACTTGCCGCTATACAAATGCCATAGCCGCTCCAGTTTCATCTCGGTAAAACTGGGCAGCAACAGTGAGGCGCGGGAGAAGTAGGCGTAATCTGCCGGGAAACTCAAACCCAGTCGTGGCCCGTAGTGAGTGTACAGCCCATGGTGCAGGTGGGCATCACGGGCAAAAAACAAAATCTTGTCAGGTTGCTGTGTCTTGAGATGTCGTGCCAGCCATAGGAATTTGCCCAGAAATAGCGGGCCGTAGACCTGTAGTCCGATATCGAACCAGAAGTCCTGTGGGGTGTCCGAGTTAATCAGCGCCTTGCGTATGACGCCCTGCAGTAGACTGCCCACCGCACGATCGCCCTCGGGCATATCTCGCATGCGCAATCTCGGCTCGATCTCGCGCTCGACGCGGTCGAAATGGTGGGTGCGAATGCCCAGCGCCTTAGGTACCGCATGATCGGCATGGTGGTTATCGCCAAAATGAGCAAGTTCTCCGGGTGCCACGCCAAGCTGAGCACAGACTTCCGGAAACAGGGTGCCTTCGTGCTTGCTGATTTTCAGCTGCCCTGAAACGTAAAGCTCGAACGGTGGCTTAAATCCCGCCGCGATGAGCAGACCCTCGATCTCCTCCTTAGGGAGATACATGTCGGAACAGAGGATCGTAGGTTTGCCGATCTTCTGTGCATACTCGTACAGCGACTTCATCAGTGGATTGGGGTAGACAAAAGCCTGCTCCAGCGCCAATTCCTCGTGGATGAGCCGGGCTATAACCTCCGCGCTAAGCCCCGACTGCTCACCCAGCAGGTCGTAAATCTCATTCAGAGTAATTTCGTAGGTTCCATATCGCTCGAAGTAACGTTGCCGCGCCTCCCTTTCAGAGACTTCGCGCAGTGCGGGTAGCCCGGCCAGCAGATCAGGCCAATGCAGGCCGAGATCGGTCGCTTGAAGGCGCTTGGCCAGCAAATCAAAGACATGGACCGGGCGAAAGGCGACCCGATGGATAAGCGTATCGAAGACGTCGAAGGAAACGGCCTTGGCCCGGTCGATGCTTTCCTGGTATTCGCGAACGAGGGCACCGGTCATTAGCGGACCACTCGAGAACTCTTGATGCGGTACCAGAGCTTCAGTCTGGCCAGGGTTTTCTCTAGGCCCTGATCTTTGAGGTAGCGAAAAAACTGTTGAACGTAATGCCATGACCGGCCTGTGCCAAGCCAGATCATCGTTAATCTGAAGGGGCTGAGCCAGCTTGACGATTCCGTATTGGTTGCTGTCATAGACTGAGGTTGAGTCAGCTTATGCATGACCAAGGCCCAATGCGGTCTGAAGTTAACCAATTCTCCCAAGCTCACTCGTCCGTTAGCCAAATCTTCCCGCAACCATTCGTTTTTTAAGAGTTGCCGATAGAAATCATGTTTTTCGCGATCGCCGTAGATAGAGTTACTGTAGGTGCCACCTGATTTTTCTACGCGATGGTGATAGAAGGCCAGAATCTGCGGAATCACTTTTATATCGTATTGGCCCATAAATCGCAGATTGAATTCCCAATCCCCTAAAACCGGCAAATCCTCTCGATAGAGTCCGATTTTTTCCACGACCTCGGCCCGGTAAAGGAACTGAATGGGCGCGAACTGACTTTGGAACAGCATCTGATCAAAGGACACAAGGCCCTGATTGATGCCAGGAAGAAACTCCTCGGCATGATCGATGGTGACAATATTGCCCTCTATGCGCTCGTAAACCGCATTGGCCAGCGTGATAACCCCCTGAACGCTCGGCATTTGATCGCGCACATGCTCCAGCTCGCCAACCGCAATCGTCAGGAACTCTGGGGACCAGGCATCGTCATCGTCGTGAATGACCAAATAGTCGACATTCCCACGCAAATCCCGAATGCCCACATTGCTGGCTGCCTCCATACCCAATGACTGAGCATTGTGGATCACACGAATTCGGCCTGCGGCCTGCTCGCGAAAGTGGGCCAACAAGCTTTCGACCGGATCAGGGGCCCCACCATCATTCACAATGACCTGGATCCAATGGGGATAGCTCTGGTTGATCACACTCTCCATCGCTCGCTTGAGCAAAACCGGGCGGTTCTTGGTGCGGGTGACGATGCCTACCGTTCTATTCATGTCTAACGTCATGTTGGGTTTATCGGGGAAAACTTGCGAATATAGTAGATAAGCCGCTTTAACCGTCAGTCAAAAAAACGACTTTCATGCCACCACTTGTCAGCGTCATTGTCCCAGCCTACAACCACGCCCACTTCGTAAGGGAGGCGATCGAGAGCATATTGTCCCAGACCCTCGGTCATTTCGAGATCATCGCTATCGACGACGCCTCGCAGGATGACACCGCCGAGGTGCTGGCCGCCATTGACGACCCGCGCCTGACCCTGCGGCGGCATGAGCAAAACCGGGGACCCGCGCAAACCCTTAATGAGGGGATCGCCCTGGCCAGGGGCGAGTATCTGGCCATCTTGAACTCTGACGACCGCTATCTGCCCACCCGGCTAGCTGAATGCCTGGATATCATGGAGCATCGGGACATGCTTTTGTTGGGCACCCATCTCGAGCTTATCAACGCTTCCGGCATGCCCATTAAAGATCCCAAATTCTGGTGGAATCAGTGGTATCTGGATCTGATTCAACTGTATCGATCATCCGGCGATCTGGGCACGACGCTGATCACGGGCAATCTGTTCATATCGACCTCGAATTTCGTTTTGCACCGCAGCCTGATCGAGCGCATCGGGCTGTTCAGTGATTTGCGCTATGTGCAGGACTACGACTACCTCATGCGCTGCCTAATCCGGACGCCCAAAGCGATGGCTTGGATCGATCATCCGCTGCTCCAGTATCGGCTCCACGACCGCAATACGATTCTGGAGGATGCAATCCCCCCCGTTCGGCAAACCATGGGCATGCTGGCACGTTATGCGCCCGATTTGTTTGAAAGCCACCATAGGCCATCACGCCAAGTGGCCTTTGAAGAACACTTGCTGCGGTTAGCCGGTTATATCGAACGGGACACACGCCTTCAGGCCCTCGCTGAGCACAAGGAGTATGAGGATTCACTGCAGGCCTGTATCGACGGATTACAAGATCACTGCGACAAGCTTCAGGCGCATTGCGATAACCTGCAAGAGTATTGTGAAAAACTCCATGGCCAAAAGAACCGGAACTGAATGATTTCGGTCAATGATGAACGAGCGACAACCAGGTCCGGTAGGTGATGATTAACTGTCCTACAACGTCAGCTGCGGGATTCGGTTGATAGGGTGCCTGTAAATCGCAGGTACCCATGCCGACCAAGATTTGATCATCACCTACCTTCTCGGCCAACCAGCGACCCCACTCCTCTCCAGACAATCTCGCCACATCTTCACGCGGGTATAGGCTTATGGCCACGCGCTTCATCAGGATGGACAAGGCTTGAAGCTTCTCTCTTGCCGGCATGGCAGTATCCGCTTCGAGCCGATCCAGTTCCGCCCGTGCCGCCTGCACTGCAGTTGGGCCGCGGAGGCGCCGGTGTCGCCAGTAGGCCAGGCCGAATGACGTCAGCAAGGCGAGGATCAGCACCCCCCACCAGCCCGGTGCCAATGGCCAACATCCGATGGGGTCAGGCAGATGAATATCACGCAGGGGCAGAGATTCCATGGGCAATCAGGCGGCGGGCGCGGGTGGGGGGCGACGACTGCCGCGGGTCAGCACGGTCAACGGGGATTCGGCGGTGCTGCAGGCGACGAAGCGCAAGCCATGCCGACGAGCGAGATTTTTTACCTGATCCTGGCGGGCTTGAAACTGGCCGGCATAATCAGCCTGGGTGCGGGGGTCGCCGTGGATGAGCCGCTCGGTGACGCCGTCGCCATAGCGATGCCAGCCGGCTGGCAGGTGCTGCTCCAGCGGGTCAGAGATCATCACCAGCGCCCCATCGCAATGTCGGGACAAGCGGCTGATGGCGGCCTCGCCGGCCGGGGTTAGCTGACGAAAATCGCTGAATATGAACACCAGGCTGCCGGGCCGGGCATGCCGCGGGAGATGCATCAGTGCATCTTCCAGTGCCCGATCGGGCGATGTTCCCGTGGCAGGTTGCGATTGTTCCACCAACCCCTTGAGCAAACGAAGGACGGCGGCCTGGCCATGGTCGGGCTTGAGCTCGGTACTGCCAGCCTCGGAAAAAATCTGCCCGCCGATGCGGTCGTCGTGGCGGCGTGCACTCCAGGCAATCAGCGCGGCGAGCCGGGCGGCCATGGCCGATTTGTACATGCCGCGGGTAGCAAAGAACATGGAGGCCCGGTAATCGACGCTGAGGAATATCGGCCGCTCGCGCTCCTCGCGGAACAGCTTGGTGTGGGGCTTGCCGGTGCGCGCCGTAACACGCCAGTCGAGGCTGCGCACATCATCGCCTGGCGCATAGAGGCGGGTTTCGTCAAACTCCATGCCACGGCCCTTGAAGCGGGCGAGATATTGACCGCTCTGCAGCGCCTTGGCGGTAGGACGAGCGAGCGCAATGCCGGCGGCGGGTTGACTGAGGGCGATCAGTTCGTCCAGCGTAGGGCGAATGACGTAATCACGCGCGGCCTGCGGCGCGGTGGGTACCCGGTCAGCCTTCCTGAGTAATCGCATCAGGGCAGGAACCGCTGCAGGACGGTGTCGAGAAAATTGAACCCATGGGCGCTGCAACGGATTTTCTGGCCATCTCGCTCCAGCAGCCGGTCTTCCAGGCAGGCAGAAAGTTCCGGCTCCAGGGCGTTGATCGGCAGTCCGGTGTGCGCGGTGAACAGCTTCACATCGAAGCCCTCACGCAACCGCAAGGCATTCATCAGGAATTCAAACCGCAGCGCTTCCCGTGGGATCACCTCACAGGCACCCTGCCGCGCCGGGTCTCCGGACGCCTGCAAGTAATGCTGGGGGTGCTTGATGCGGGTGGTGCGAGTGACAGTTCCGGTCTGCATGTCGGTTATTTTGCCATGAGCGCCTGCCCCAATGCCGAGATAATCGCCAAATTGCCAATAGTTGAGATTATGACGACATGGCCAGCCGGATCGGGCATAGGCGGACACTTCATACTGCTGAAAGCCTTGTTCCGCCAGACGGGCTTGCGCCGCTTGCTGGATCGCCCAGATGGACTCGTCCTCCGGCAAGGCGGGTGGGTATTTATGAAAAACCGTGTTCGGCTCCAGGGTCAGCTGATAGAGGGAAAGATGGGTGGGATTCAGGTCGATGGCGGTCTGCAGGTTGGCCAGTGCCTGCTCAGGAGTCTGCTGGGGCAATCCGAACATCAGGTCCAGATTGAAATTATCAAAGCCCGCCTCACGCGCCATTTCCGCTGCCCGCAAGGCCTCTTCCCGGCCATGAATCCGTCCCAACGCCTTTAGCTGCTCGGGCTGGAAACTCTGGATGCCGATGGACAGCCGATTGACCCCGGCCTGCCGGAACCCTCGAAACTTGTCGCTTTCTGCGGTGCCCGGATTGGCCTCCAGCGTTATTTCTACAGCCGGCACCACCGGCAGTCGATCTCGCACGCCCTGCAGCAATGCGCAAATGGACTCGGCGCTGAACAGACTGGGCGTGCCGCCACCGATGAAGATCGTCTCGATCTCGCGGCCAGCTACCCAGTCAAGCTGGCCCTCGAGATCCTGCAGCAATGCCTTGATGTAACCAGCCTCAGGCAAACCCGGCTCTGCCCGATGCGAGTTGAAATCGCAGTACGGACATTTGCGGACACACCAGGGGATGTGGATGTAGAGGCCAAGAGGGGGACACTGAAGCATCGGTAGATTGTCAGTCGCTGAAGGGTGTTTTGCAAAATGCTTCATGCTTCGAACATGGCACCGTAGAATAAGCAGACATTATGATGTTTTGGTGACTGCCATGAATCAAGATACCGTCCGTTCTACTTTTTACCTGGAACCCGCCTTGCACCAGGCGCTTCGCCTGAAAGCCGCGACCGCGCATCGAAGCATGTCGGACATTGTCAATGAAGCCATTCGCGAGGCTTTGAGGGAAGATCAGGAAGATCTGAGCGCATTCTCAACCCGATCCAAGGAACCCACACTGGACTATGAGCAATTCCTGACCCAACTCAAGGCCGATGGCACGCTATGAACTGAGGTTCAGGGCTTCAGTCAGCAAGGATTTGCGCGACTTGCCCAAAAGCGACGTGCTTCGAATCCTTGGCCAGATTGAGTTACTCAGAGATGAACCGCGGCCGATCGGCTGTGTGAAACTCGCCTCTCAGGAGCGTTACCGGATTCGACAAGGCAATTACCGCATCCTGTACACCGTGTCGGATAAAGAAGTGGTCGTCGAAATCGTCAAGGTAGGCCATCGGCGGAACGTTTATTCCCGGAAATGCTAACCATACCGCCGAGGCGACGACCCCGGGAATGCGGGAGCCCTGTGTCCGTGGGTGACTTCGATCGCGCCGGGGCCGTTGCTCCCACAAAGCCATCACACTCCAGTTTGGCCTTTCTTTCGCTCATTGCCGATTAAAACAGACACCATGCTCAGCTACCGACACGCCTACCATGCCGGCAACCATGCCGATGTCTTCAAACATCTGGTGCTCACCTTGCTGATGCAGTCGCTGCTGAAGAAGGAGAAGCCCTTTTTTATTCTGGACACACATGCCGGCGCCGGCCGCTATCACTTGGGGTCGGAGATGGCCCGTAAGAATCGGGAGTTTGCCAGCGGAATCGAGCGGCTATGGGAGGTTGCGAACGCACCCGAGGCGATTGGGCAGTATCTGGACGCGGTGCGGACGACCAACCCGGGCCGTGAATTACGCTGGTACCCGGGCTCGCCGCGCATTTTTCGCCATTTTCTCAGGCCGCAGGACCGTCTGGTGCTGTCAGAGCTTCACCCCAACGAAGCCCGGGAGATTTCCCGTGAATTTGCCGGTGACCGGCAAGTCCGGGTCGAGGCAGCCGACGGTTATCAAACGCTGAAAGCGCAGCTGCCGCCCAAGGAGCGCCGGGGGTTGGTCCATATCGATCCGGCTTACGAATTGAAGGACGAGCGACGGCGGGTACTGGAGGCGCTTGCCGATGCCCATCGGCGCTGGGCGACGGGGGTAGTGGCGGTCTGGTATCCGATTCAGGACCGGGCCACCGCCGACGATTTCCTGCGTCGACTGAAGAAGCTCGGACTCCCTGAAGTGCTGGTGACCGAATGTTGCGTGATGCCGGAGGAAGCGTTCCGACTGATCGGCAGCGGCATGATTATCGTCAATCCGCCCTGGCAACTGGACGAGCAACTGCGCCAGGTCTTGCCCTGGCTATCGACGCAACTGGGTGTGGGTGGCCAAAACTCTTGGCGAGTGGAGGGGTTGGTCAGTGGTAAAGCGCAAGGTTGATCGAGGAATTAGCCTACCATCAGCCAATTTTCTACCATCAAATGCGGCACGCGGGAAAACTCCCGCAGATTATCGGTCACTAGAATTGCACCCAGCGCCAAGCCTTGAGCTGCGATCCAACAATCATTGGCCCCTATCGGTGTTCCTCGCTTCTCCAAGTAAGCCCGAATCAGAGCATATTCACGACTGATCTCGCCATTCAATGGCGCTAATTCAAATGCTTCGATCAAGCTGGCCAAACATGCGGCATTGCGGGCACGCTGGGCACTTTTCTCAACACCCAACTGCTGTTCCCCCAACACGATCGGCGGGATCAAAATTTGGTTGACAGGAGTTAATTCCAATCGCGCCCGCACATTATCATTGCCCTTCATCGCCGCGATCAGGATGTTGGTGTCCAGCAAATAACGCATTTAGAGCGGCGCGACAGGTTCGACGGGTAAATCCGAAGGCGCACTCAAATCGGCATCCTCAAATGCGTCATTCCAGAATGGCCGAAAAACATCTGCTGCCATTCGAGGCTGGTCCGGGACAAGACGGGCGACAATTCGACCATGTCGAGTAATGGCAATCGTTTCACCGCCTTCGACCGCTTCCAGCAAAGCCGAAAATCTGGCTTTGGCTTCGACCACTTGTACACTGCGCATATCAACCTCCCAAAAATGATCACATGGTCATTTTCTGCCTGAAATCACCATTTCGCAATCCAGCCTTCAAACTGCCGTTTGAATTTTCGCCAACCCCTCTCCAACTGCAGCCAGCAAACAATCGCACCATCAGAGAGGATCCTTGCCCAGCGATTGAAAACAGTGAAATCAAGCGTTCGATTCGATATCGAACCCCGCCCAATCAGCCAGCGCAGCATCCCCGAGACATACAACACCGGCAACATCAGCCCGGCCAGAAACCAGGCCAGCCGCCCCCAGCCGCCGAGCATTTCCCCCGTATGCAAGGGCCAGATGGTCGTGATCAGGGTTTCCCCTCGACTGAAGCGGGCGGCGTTGCGGACTTGGCGAATCTGGCCGCTGTACTGATCAACCCAGACCGCGGTCATGGGGTGGCGTTGATTCACTTCAAAGGCCTGGCGAAATGTGACCCGATAGGTCCCTTCGGGCCCCTCCGGCGTGGTGATCTGTCTGACTTCGGCCCGAGGAAACGGCCCTCTTGCCAACAATACAACCTCTTCCAGCGTCACGGGATGATCGGCAGATACCCTGCCGGTACTCCGTATGGGCGGACCATCAGCATCATGGCTCATGCCCGAAGTCCCGACGAGCGCCTCACCGAGGGCAGGGTAAGCCAAGTTGAAGCCGGTGAATGCCAATATCAATAATTCGATGAATCCGGCCAGACCGATGAGCCGATGCAAGTCGAACAGGAAAAGATTCATCCCCGCTTTATGACGGAGACGGAAGGCCGAGCGCAACCTCTTCAATCCCGGCCACCAGAGATAGAACCCGCTGAGAACCGAGAGCATCAGCGCCAACCCCATCAGGCCGACCCAACCGGCACCGAAGCGGCCCAGATGCAAGTGACTATGGAGGTCCAGCAACCAGGTGCGGGCGGTCTGGCCCCAGAACCGGCTGGCCAGGACCTCCCCCGTATAGGGGTTCACCGAAACCATGAGCGGGGCATAGGCCTGACCGCGCGTCTCCAGCGGCTTCTCGAACCAGGCCGTGAGTGGGTCGTCCGGGGTGCGGGGCAATTC
>JBIIEQ010000120.1:0-5447 GCA_044237765.1 Methylococcaceae bacterium
GAATGGCGGCGATGTAATCCGCATACCGATCGGGGAAAATTGCGCTCGTGCCTTGCTGATAGAACCATTGCAGTTCCCACTGGCGTAAGAGAAAAATGCCACGCAGGACAATTGCGCTCACTCTCTCGGGATGTGTCTCGGCATAAGCCAGCGAGAGGGTCGAGCCCCATGAGCCACCAAACAATAACCACTGGTCGATATCCAGATGGATACGCAGGACCTCCATGTCGCTGACCAAGTGCCAGGTGGTATTGTCTTCCAGATTAGCCATAGGCCGGCTCCGCCCGCAGCCACGCTGATCAAACACGACGATACGGTACGCCTGAGGGTCGAAGAATCGCCGTGCCTGGGTACCGGCTCCAGCGCCCGGGCCGCCATGCACGAATAGGGCGGGCTTGCCGGTGGGATTGCCGCTTTCCTCCCAATAGATCTCATGAACGGCAGAAACTCGAAGAAAGCCTGAACGATGGGGTTCAAGGCTGGGATAGAGCGAGCGGAGCGATGTATTCATAACCCCATTCTATGAGGCCTTACGCCCGCGTGGATATTTATTCGGCCAGCCGTTTACAAGAATCTGACAAAATCCAAGCCACCCGCAAACTTCTGGCTCAAGAGCGGGGCGTGATGACACCCGCTGAAATCAAGTCGGTCTTATCTGGTCACTGGCCATCAACTACAGCCTGTTGTCGGTCTGGTTTTCTGCTTTCGTGGTTGGGCATGACACCCTGCATCAGCCGCACAGTCGCTGGACTCGGATCTCGGTCTAGACCTTTGATGCGATTGACTATGCCGGCATGGCTCTCTACAAAATCGGGATATTCCTGCTGAACGTAGCACCCCTGATCACGCTGATCCTCATCGGATAAGGCAGAACCCTGGGATGAATCAGGGACATCCCTGAGTCTTTGAACTGGAACCCGATCGGTTGTATTCGCCGGTGCGAGACGACTCGGGTGCGATCTTCATATATGACATACCCTGACCACCCCGAACGATCACTCCGTAAAACGCGGTCTGGCCGTTTTCGAGGAGTCCGAACGTGCAGTTCTCAAATACCTGGTAACGCAAGGGCCCTGAGGCCGCGGAAATAACCGATCCTTGCTTGATGGTTTCATCATAGGTTGAACACCCTTTGCCATCGAAGACTTCTACACCCGTCACACCCTTGGGGATCAATCCGGCTCCGTCTGCATTCGAATTTGAATCATAGCCTTGGGAGAGGTAGTTATACTCACCTTTGATGGTTTTGTTGTTGCATCGCTGCAATCCGACGGGTCGCATGACACCGCTGGCGACCAAGGGACTTGACGCCTGGATTTCCGTCACAAAAATCTCATCTCCATGGTCGGCGATCTGCCCTTTCAGCACAAAACCGGCATCAGCACCCAGGCCAGCGAGGGTGAGACCGCAGCCCGCCCGTTCTAGGCTTCCCTGGATGGTTTTTCGGCTAAACGTTCCGCCCACGCTGGCAGTCAGGTCGAGCGTGAAGGTTTCCTTACCCAGATGAGCAAGGCCGACTGCCGCGTAGGCTTGCCCATCCACCTGGCGCCCCTGGAGTCCAAATCCGTAATTGCCCTTGGGTGAAGAACAAACCTGCGCCAATGCGTGGGTCGAGGTCGAGACGCACAGGCAAAAAAGTAAGGATCGATAGGTGCTATTCAACATGGCCAGGTTTCCTCTTAGCGGACTTTTGTCATCAAACCGAGACGGGTGGAACCCGGTGCCAGATCCATGTAGAGGACACGGTGACCTCGCTCTACGACAACACCGGCGAATCCGCCATTGTCGATATCCACCAAACAGGATTTTAGTGTGGTCGACGGAATTTGGGTCGGCAGACTCTCCGATAGGGAGCCGTTCAAGTTGACCAGTTCAACAGGTTGGTTCAAAGCGGTTTGATCCGCCACAAACCACCCTACCCTGGATTCTGGGACCCGCGCTGGGGACCCCTGATCTTCTGGCACCACACCTTGGGACAGGAACGCGTATCGACCGATGAATCGGCGAGACCCACAATGCTTGAGACCCACCGGATACATGACTCCGGTTGCGACTTCCTCACTGTTGGGGAGGGTTTGAATGACGCTGAGTTGTCTTGTTTTCGGGTTGAGACGACCGGCCAACGCATAAAACGTCCCATTGGTGTCCTTGACCTTCAGCGAAAACTCACACGCTGGGGATATAGAGTAACTGCCTGAAGCCTTTGACTTCCAACTTGCCGAGGGGGTGTTGACGTAATAGATTTCCTCCACGGTTTTGTCCGCCTTGAATTCAAAGAGGCTCAGCGTGGTGGAGTGGACACCGGCGGAATCGATCCCCTGGGTCGTCAGACCATACAAACCACCAATCCATGTCTCATTGCAGGCGCCGAAGCTGGGTAGCGGCACCGTGAAAAAGAAAGCGGTCAGCGCCAGTCCAAATAGGTTTTTTGTCTTCATGGATTCAACTCTAAAGTCCTCGGATCATGTCGGGGATTCGAGAGGCTTAAAATAGCAGGTATGCGACAGGCTCTCGGAATTTGGGCGAAGATAACAGATTTACTGGTTTACCGAACACGGCTTCATAGCCCCTTCGAGCTCGATTTCTCATGGGTCCTTCCCTAGGAAAGCTCTGAACTATTCAATTTCAAGAAATAGAATCGAATAATAATCAATTATTTAAACCTTATTTTTATGCTAGCTTTCGAGTTGCTCAGATTTTCCCTGGGCTTGACGGTGGAATTCTATTGCAAGAAGAGATCAGTGATTGGCAAACCCAACCCGTCGCTCCGCCGTGGAAGGTAATTCGCTCCACCGAGCCTTGCATGCGCTCCGGAGGTGGCGGGGTTCGCCAGGGGTTTGCATGGATGACTTTAGAGGTGGGTATGCTTGAACGATTCCTTATTGGCGTCATTGACTCAACCAACTGAACACCATGATCTTCGATCATCCCTACCGGAACCTCCTGATCGCTTTGGTGCTGACGTTCATGGGTTATCCGATTTTGATTGTGGGTGGCGGCCTGGGCCGAACCCTGGAATTGCTACTGTTGATCCTGGTGATGGCTACCGCCTCCCTGGTGCGATTTGGCCGGACACGCCGATCACTTTGGGTCATAGGATTATCAGACATCGTGATCCTGATCTGGGCAGTGTCCCTCTTGAAACCAGACTTCGAATTCCTGCGCTTTATTCGGGTCGCGCTCGTGGTCGGGTATATGGGCATGATCGCCGGCTGGTTGCTGGAGGATGTCTTCCGTGCTCGTAATGTCAGCTCGAAAGATCGTCTCTTCGGCTCCATGGCCATGTATCTGGTGATTGGCGTCTTTTTCGGAAACCTTTATTCCGCCGTCAATGTGCTGGCCCCCGGCAGCTTTGAATGCGTCACCAATCTTTGCCAAGGCGACTTCGCCAACCAATTCGAGCGGGGATGGCAGCTGTACTACAGCTTTGTTACCCTGACCACACTGGGTTTCGGAGACATCGTACCCACCATCACGGTGGCCGCCATGTTGTCCAGTCTCGAAGCGATCGTCGGGCAACTATATGTCGCCATTGTGGTGGCTCGACTCGTGGGTATCCATCTCATGGATAGTGCCAGGAAGGATGGAGAGCCCCCATGAGTTCAGATCAAGCCATACGCCCACGCAGCGGACAGATCAAAACAAACGATGGCGTAAATCTCCATTATCTTGAGGCTGGCAGCGGCCCACCCCTAGTACTGGTGCCCGGATGGTCGCAAACCGCTGCCATGTTTCGAGCGCAACTGGACGGACTGTCTTCGAACTGTCGCGTCATCGCTCTGGACATGCGCGGTCATGGACAATCGGAAAAACCGGAACATGGCTATCGGATTGCTCGCCTGGCCAAGGATCTGCATGAGGCACTGGTGGCCCTCAACCTGAGGGAGGTCAACCTTGCAGGCCATTCCATGGGCTGCGCGGTCATCTGGAGTTACTGGGACCAGTTTGGTGATGACCGGCTAAGACGATTGATCCTGATCGATCAGCCCGCCACGCCTCTGATCTGGCCCAACTGGACAGACACGGACCGGGCTCATGCCGGATCCCGACTGGATGCCACGGCGCTGATGGACTTCATTGCGGGGTTGACCGGACCCGAGGGCATCCAGATATCGAAAGATTACATAACCCGTTCGTTTTTCACGTCGGCCGTTTTACCCGTCACGGTCGAGTGGGTCATCAACGAAAATCTCCAGTTTCCGCGCCATTTTGCTGCACGCCTTCTGGTCGACCTCTATGTTCAGGACTGGCGCGATGTCCTGCCTCGCATCACCCTGCCGACCCTGGTTGTTGGCGGCGAAGCCAGCCTCTTCAATCCGCAATCGCAACGTTGGAACGCGGATCAGATCCCGGGAGCCAGACTGGAAATGTTTTCCGCCGAGGATGGCGGCAGTCACTTCATGTGGCTGGAAAATCCCGAGCGGTTTAACGCATTGATTCGGGACTTCATTTCTTCATGAGTTCATCGCTAGCCGCCCCGGATTAACTGGGGTGAAGACAACTTTTACGTGAAGCCCGGATCTTGGAACCCACTGTTCGCATCGTTTTTGAACGTTTGAAACCATTCCGTCAACTCGCGAATGGCCCCCAATTCCTTGAGGTCTCGTGAGACTCTGTCCTGATTACCCCAGATGACCATCGACAATTCCCCTCGCTCGACCTGAGTCTCGATATCCTTACAGTAAAGCCCAAGATCGCGCTCGACAAAAAAACCATAGGTGCGACAGGCCACAGGTCGATACGGGTAGACCCTGCAAACTCCCGAAATCTCATCCAGCATGGGGCAAAGAATCGGGCGCGAGGGATGCTTGGCTAACGCAAGGACTCGCTCACGGATGACATCACTTTCATCGGCAGGCAGCGCCTCGAGACCTTGCTTGAGCAGTTCCCACTCGGCTGTTGTGAGCTGAGGAATTTCTGCCAGTCGGTGACAACAAGCCGAGCAACCTCGGCGGCAAAGCCAGTCAGGCCTAGATTCACGGATGGACTGCACTCGGGCATCAATATCCGCATGAAGCTGAGCGAGTGGGTTTGATGGGCTTACCGTCTGGAATATATTCTGAGATTGAACGTCTGGCATAGTCACCTTCGCTGACATCGGTCGGAGTGGAGCAAACCTTCCTGCGCAGGCAGGCTCTCAGTTAAACGCTAACAGCGGCGGATCGCCGCTACTCAGGAGTGCCTATCGGAATCAAGGTACTTTTTTCTAAGCCTCAATCCCTCGTTCGAATTTTATCCTGGGCATCCTTCAGCGACACTTCGTTTTTGCAGATCTTTTCATGCAGGATCCCATCCAGATAGTGCTTTCGGCAAGAAAATCACGAGTTATGCTCAAAAGTTGTGGATGAGCAGCTGATGGAGGCGGCGTATTCTTGATGGTCTTCAAGGTCATCAATGCCTACGAGAGGAGTGAATACGCCGTGAGTAAAGATAAGATGACTCGGTTA
>JBIIEQ010000064.1:0-19047 GCA_044237765.1 Methylococcaceae bacterium
AGCTATCCCTGTTCGATACCGCCCACACCGAAGCGGGAGCTAAACGAGATAAGTTGTTGGCCATCATGGACGGCCTGAATCGCGACATGGGTCGGGAAACGGTCTGGACTGCTTCACAGGGATTGACCCGCAAGGAGAAAGAGGACTCATGGCGCATGAAGCGCGGGACACTGTCGCCGGCCTATACCACGCGATGGCGGGATTTGCCCAGGGTGATGGCGGTTTAATGTGAATGCCACGAGGGTTCTGTATTGCCCAATCATTACCGTTGGTATGGGCTGATGGGGCATGCTGACCTCATCAGATGGCGAGGCTCTTTTTTTACTGCGCTTGGATCGCTCGTTGTCGACTCAACAACCATGTCCAGAAAGCACCACCGCCGGTTTTTGCCAGGAACTGGAGCAACACGACCTGTGGCAAGAAAGCGCCAAAGGCCAGGGTTGGAAAGACTAGGGAATCCACTGCAGAACCCGCCACATTGCTGGTGTTAGCCCGAAAGCGCCAGGAGTCTGAGCGAATACTGGAAAAGACCGCCCAATCGACCAAAGCGGCCAAAGTAAAAGCCGTGGTGTTGGCCATGGCGATATTCCGGGTGGAGTGATCAAGCGCATAAGTCAGTATGCCTGCCACTACGATCAGTATGCCCAGTTGCCAAGGGCGCAGACGCACATGCAGCCAGTCGCGCAACGTCAGATCCAATCCGATCATGACGAATCCATTGACCGGGGTAACCACTGGCCCAAACGCGGCCACCGTCAGGTTGGCCAGTGTCATGGAGACTGCATAGATCAGGATCGCGATAATGAGTGTCACTGGCAATTTGCGTCTTGTGTTTTTATCGCGGGTAATGGGGTAAGACCGGAATGGCCTAATCGCCTCACGGCGAGGCCTTTGCTGCCTTACCCTTTCCCCGCTGTTGCACTCCCGATTCCATCGGATCACCAAACTTCCGGTTCAGATAAGCCTGATGTTCAGCATCGGTAACGCCTGAAATGTAGAACCTGTAGAACTCGATACGCCCCAAACAAAACTGCAGAATATTCTCCTCCATGATGACTTCCTCATGTTGACGGATGACTCCCGGCAGCCCATCCAGATGGACGACCCCCGGTGGCCGTTCTGTCTTGAATGTCGCATCGCCGGTGAAGACGACCAGCGAGTGAATATGCTCAGCCGGTAAGAAGTGAAGCAACCCCTGTACGACTTTCAGATGCTTGTAATTTTGGTGGAGCGGATTCTGAAACCGGCTCTTGGCGCGGTATTTAACCCGCGTCCAGCTGGACGATTTCGCGTCACCGAAGATCCAGCCTGAGTAGTGCTTAGTCTCGATCACAAAGACCCCGTAACGGGAAACCAGGATATGGTCAATCTGAGTCGTGCCATCATCCACCGGGATGGTGATGTTATTGAGTAGGTGATAGGCGGGATCGTTGAACTCGGTCAGCAGTATACGTCTGACCGCAGCCTCCCCGGCATTTTCAACATCCGAATTGCGTGCCGATGCAGCACCCGGGCGGCCTAAAGCGTGCCAGCGCCCACCGGCGTACCCAGCCAAAGCTGTTATCAGTACGCCCAGCGATAAGCTCATGGAATCACCCTCTGGTGCAGAATCCTAGGCCGGATGATTGTAGAGCCTGAATTGCGGCTGCACTCAACAAATCCGGCATTCCTGGCAATGAAAATGTTGGATTTGCCGGCCCCGGGCTCTGATCCAAAGACCATACAGTGTCCAATCAGGTGGAAGGCGTAGGATTGCCGCAGCCCCCCTTCATTTCCCAGGTTATCTCGTAATGATGGATTGGGGCGGGTAATCCTTGAGGCTCAAGTGCTCAAGACGCCACTCTTTGAAAAATTCTGACTGAGCGACTGTGATCGCGTTATCCGACATGGGGTCGCAATAGGTCAGGCATATGCCCTGCCAATCACCGGTCTGCAACTCAAACGCTTCTGCGAACAAGCTCTCCAGTTCCTCGGCTGCACTGCCTGCAACCGCTGCCGCTTCCGGCTCATCACGCAAACTGTTGTACAAGACCACAATGCCGAGCTGATACGTATCGGTAGGCGCGACTCGCTCGACATCTGCTCCTTCATCGAGGTCAAAGAGCAAGCCACGAATGTGATCACCCCCCGCATCGAGAATGCTTTCGATGCGCTCAAGAAAGGTCTCCCTGCCCGACATCTGTGGCGAGCGCAGACGTGCTTCAAATTCCTCTGGGAAGGCCGCACGCCGGTAACGGGCAGCCAGCCATCTTTGGAGTATGTTAAGCCCTTGCTTATCTAGAGTAATGTCTCGGCGCGGCTCACATGTGTACAAAGTTAACTTAGGCACAGAAATTTTTCCTGTGGCCGAAAGCTCTAGAACAATTGGACCATCGGCCGACAGATATTCGATCTGTAGGCGCCGCGCGGTCTTGGCGAATGAATCCCGGCCAAGCTTGCGTACCTTCTTCCCGATAATCACCTCTGCGTTTGGCTCTTTTCCTTCATTGGCCGCCAAATCGCAATCGTGAGAGACCACGACTGCATATCTGGGGTCAGACGAGCCCTCATCAGACGCTAATCGGCAGGTTTCGAGTGCTTCATCGCTAAGAATGTCGCCTTGGCGCCAGGACAGATTACGAGTAGAGCCCACCATTCGTGAGCACCTCAAGCATCTTCACTGAGATGCGGAACAGCAAACTCCGCTTCGGATTGCGCACTCTTCTTGCGCCCAGCAAAACGCGAAGCGAGCTGCTCACGTTGTTGAGCCTCCCTGGACAATGTGTCCACCAATTTCCGGGCCAAATCGACAGCATCCGCGCCGTGCGTCACGGACTCCAAAAGTGATGGCCCAAGGCCGATTTTTCGCCTCAACAGCTGGGGCGTGATTTCAAGACCAGAAGCGGCCAACACGTCTGCAGCTCTAGCCAAGGTCGAAAGTCTGTCTGCATTGGCTGATGCAAGGGCTCCGCCCTTAGCCCACTCGTGTACCGCTTGGCGTGTGACTCCAAAAACCCGAGCAAGCTCCGTAACTGAGATTTTCAATACTTCCCGTGCGTGCGCCAAATCACGAACAGAGGAAATGCGGTCGTTAGGCGCCTGGTTTACAGCAGCATGAATCTCAATCTTATTGATGTTCCAGTTCGATGTGGCTGCACTGGCATGAAGGTACATGGGCGACAAAAGACCATAAGTGCCAGCCACACAATACTTGATAAATCGACCAGTCAAATCGCCAGTTAGGCCGGAAGGCTGTACTTCAAGCGAATCGCTGGTTGATGAGAGTGTCGTCGCCTTGAGTGCATGGCGCACTGGCCCATTTGTCTGATAAGTAACGTACATAGGGAGCCTCTGAACAATTCAATTTCTGAAAATTCGACCGAATATAAATCAATGATTTACGTCGTGTTGTTATGCCGGTTTTCGAGTTGTTCAGAGCTTCCATAGCAGCTAGCTCCAAGCCTCAGCTCTTCCATTCTTTAAGGGCGCCAGGCATAACAACGGCATTGAAAGCGATTTCAATTCCTGCTCGTAAGATAGACAGCTGGGATTTGATCTCATCCAACCTTAGCTCGTATCGGCCTTCAATTGATGCGTCAGTATCTACGATTGCATGAACGCCATTGATTTTTTGGAATCGGTCAGCAACTTTTACCCCAATTGGCTGAAGATCCATGGGAAACCCCAAAGGTCCCGCTTGAATAATTGTTCTGGCAAGCACGGCGCACCCTGCAGTTCGGAGGTGCGTCTCAGAAGAGGAGTGCGAGACTTGAACGTCCTCAGGCAGATTGCTACTCAACCCCAGGACGCCCGACGCCAAATAGTCAGGCAACCCCTCCTCACCATTGAGTGGGACGATTGCATCAAGATATCGAAGCCCAATACGATCGGTATATGCCAGGGCCATGCATTCGTGCACTATGCCTAGCCCCTGCATGAATTCATCGGTAAAAGACTCGAAGGTCTCGTACTCAGTTGTTTGAAATGAAAGAGCGTTCTCTTCGACGATATAGCCTTTAGTGTTATCCGAACTGGAAAACATCAGCCGATCGACTTTCTCTATGGTTGGCTGCTGCAGTTGGGGCTCAACGCCAAGCTGCGGTGCCAATGAAAACGCCAAGGCAATCCCCTTCTTAAAGTCGGGGTAGCCAGCTTTGCGCATGCGATCCTGAATCTCGTCCGCATAGGCGCCCAAGCGCGGGACAGGATTGTGTCGAACCTGAGCAATGGTGAAGTACACCGGCGCGTTCTTCATTTTTTCACCCATAACATTCTCCACTTGACAGTCTGCTTTACAGTCTACGCCATGCTTGATGGTCTTGGAAGCGAGCGAGTGGTGGTTTGAACAGATCTACTGCCTGCAGAACGATAGCATTCAGAACACTCGTAATTTTGAGGGCGTAGCGAAACGCTAGCCCATCCCGTCCAACTCCCTCGCCAACTTCAGCCGGATATCGCTCTGCCAGGCCTGGACCCTTCGCAGTAAAACAGCATGAAGGCCTGACCAGCGTTCACGCCACGCTCGATCCGACACGCTCAATCGCCTAGCCCTGCCCCTTCCTGAATACCGCACCTGGTCAAAAATGGCCTCATCGCGCACCAGTGCCGCCAGATGACTCAGTTGTTCATCGCTGGCAGTCATGCCCAACCCCTGCCGCTTGGCTTCCTCTATCGCCTCGATCCGTAACCATTGCTGCAATTCCTCACAAGCGCCAGAGTCAAGCGCATACCGGGCATACGCCAGCGCGATATGGGTTCGCGGCAATCCTCGCAAAATGGCGGCGATTTCACCGGCACTGTAAGTGGGAGCACCACCCCGTGAAAGCCGCATCCGGCAACCCGAACGAACAGAAAGACCATTTAGCAGTTCGCAGATATCGCCGTCGCTCATCGTTCAAATACCTCAGGGTGGCACACAAAGAAATGCCGCTCAGGCGGTAGCGGCGTCCGCTTGCGGTCTCGGTGCATGAGTGAATGCCCAACCGTCCGCAAGACGTCGATTACCAGGCCATCGACGTGGGGCTTTTGTGTCGCTTATGCTGTCAGCCAGCGCTCCGCCTCTTCTGGGCTCATTCGGGCAAGGGCTTGCTCCAGCGCTAACCCTTTGAGGCTGTCGAGGCCGCGTGGCGCTGAAACCCGGCCCCCTTTCGGGTAATGGCTGGGATCCAGCTTGTCATGCCGAGAGGCCACCATTTCCAGGGCGGTTTTAAGGAACCATGACGCCGGCTTGTCGGCGTTTTCCGGCTCGCTACCGAGGAAGCGAACAATCCGATCTCATTGCTTTTCCAGTTCAGAGCCTGGACGCAGATCGAGCCCCATTTTTCGGGCTTCGCGGCGGGTCGCATCCACTTGCCGCTGCCAGTCGGCAGATGCGGCTTGATTGGCCATGCGCGAAATCATTCGTGATTCCGCCAGATCGCCATTCAGGTCAAGCAGTGCGCGATCCATTTCCCGCAGCTTGGCTCGATGCTCGGCATAGGTCAGGTCAGAGTCACCTGCATCGTAGGCGGATTCCAGCTTGTCCCGGGCTTGCCGGATTTGCTGGATAGACAGCTCAAGCTGATCGGGCGAAGCCACTTGATTGGCCAACGCCATCATCGTCTGGCTCGATATTTCTTCGCGGTACCCGGCGTCATCATCGCGGCCCTCTTGGTCGGCGGTATCCATCGAATCGTCGTCGTTCAATGCCGCCAGTTCGGCGGCAGACAGTCCAATGGGATTGTGCTCAAAATCAGTCATCTTGTTCTCCTGCCGTTATGCGGCAACGGGGTTGAGTTTCTGCCAACGCTCCAACTTGGCCAGCCCTTGCCGGCGGGCATGGCATTCATGGGCCGGGATCTCCTTCTCGAAAGCGATAGGATCAAAGCCCGCTGGAAACTCCGGTTCCACAGGCTTCTTAATCTCCGGGACGCGGGTGTTTTCGATGAATCGGGTGGTCGTTGGCTGAACCTCTTTGATAGCGCTGGGGCGATGGCCCGTCAGGGCTTCAAGACGATCCTCGATGTTGACCAGGCTGCGCACGGCCACCAGTACGCGCCGCTCCTGAAGATCACACTCAATGAACTTCAGGCTGGGCTGCTGGGCCTTCAACGCATGAACCAGCTTCAGGGGGTGAACGCCATCCAGCAGTGCGGCCTGCGAAGATGGCCACCGGGAGGGGAACATTTCGAACAGCATGGTCGTATCGAGCACTGCCGCCCCCATATAGGCCAGGCTTTCCTCACATTGATTTAGGAACTTTCTCATCTAGAACCTCACGGTTGTTGCCAGATTCAGGCGCTCACCGCGTCTGCAATGGCGTTGGTGTAAAGGACAGGTCAGCTATTGCTCACTTGCCCGCTGATCGATGGTCGGATCTCCTTCCAGCGCCCCCCGGCTCACCTGGAATTCGAATCGTTCCGTCACTTTCAATTTGGCGGTCAACGCCTGGCGCACGGCGTCCAAGTCACCGCCCCGCTTGGGTGGGGCCAGGATGCACAGCCCATTGGCGGATTCCCGCCAAAGACTGAAGCCCTCGACCGCCACATGGGTCCAATCCGCAGCCGATGCGGCCATCAGCAGTTGCGCCCGGTCTGCCTCATCTTCCGGCTCGGTCGTCACCAGGTACCGCCCTTCTTCATCCAGCCAGACCAGCGCCCGGCCCATACCCGGCAACGGCGTTCCGGATCCTTCACGAAACAACGTCCGCCAGGCGACGCTGGGTCGAAGTCCGGTCCGATCCATGAACAACATCACCCGAGCCCAGCGCGTCACCAGCTCGCGGGCCTTGTCTTCGCTGCGAGCACGCCAGTCGTCCGGCAAATCTTTCGGCCCCCAGCAACATTGCCGATAGCAGCCCATGGGCAGGCGATGAAGAAGGTCCACCCGCGCAGAACCACGAACCCGGTTTACGGGATCCCGGAAAGGAACTGCCAAGGTCGAACATCTAGGTCGCATTCAGGTACCCCCCCCTAATCATTTCGCGGGTTTTTGTTACTTTATAACGTATCATTCTGCCGTCCCCTTTTCATTCTGATTTCGACGACGCGCCAGGACGGCATAAGTCCCCTCCAGCGCAGTAACACTCACCACTCGATTGCCGTAGGCGCGGTTGATGGCATGCTCAATCGATTGTTGATTACCTCCGGGCTGGATCAGCTTGAACCGCGTACCGCTATCCAAAACGACTTCGACCGCCATGCCCCGCCTCGGGTTGAACGTATCGCCCTGATCATCTCCATCCCTCCCGGATGGTTTTGGCGTGAGTAGCAGCTCAATAATCCCAGCCTTGTTGGCAACAGCCAGCCGCTTGAGCGCCGGCGTAACCTTTGTGGAAGGGAGCAGCAGCAATTGCTCAAAATTAACCCGACACTCGACGCCCGCCGCCGCGAGAGTCTCTAGCGCTCTTTGTGCATCGCTCATGCGTTCCTCAAACCGGCAAGAGCAGTGACACCACCCACCGTCTCCGTGCTGTCACGGCACTGTCACCACTGTCACTGACACCGGCACTGTCATCGTCACTGCACTGCCACTGCCTGAAACCCCCGCCGTTGCTGTCTTTTCCTCTTTTAGTAACAGTGAATACAGTGAAAACAGTGATACTGTTGAAACAAAAAAAACCGGGCATATGTGATCGAATGTCGTAACACCACCCGTCCATATGCCCGAAATAAACGCAATTCGAAATCACACCGCCTCCACTGGCACTGAGCCATTGATGAAGTCACCAAGCCGCTGATTGCAGTCCTCGGGTGAAGGAATTTTTCGGTGCCTTCTGCCGTTAGAGCTCCAGGCATCGAAGCCCAAGGCACTCAAGCACTGCCAGAAATCTTGAAGAGGAACTTCCCTGGCGTGACGATCGCGAACCCGCCCCACCCACTCCCGATACCCCGCATGAAGCAAGGATCCCTGCACAGAATCGTGGCCGTCCGCCCACTGGCGATGGTTTTCATCGGCGCGGCCGCGTACCCATAGCAGCTCGCCGGCCTCAAGGCTTTCCTGGATCCACTGCGCGACGTGGCCTGGAAATAGCGACCGACGCTTTACGTCTGCCAGCATTTCGTTCTCCCTGGGAAGATCACGCTGCGGTTTGAATTCGCTGACGTCACGATTCAGCAGGAGGTGCAAAAATGCCTCACGACCGCCGTTTTCGATCTCGTCATACAGGACAGCAAAGTAGTCATGATCCCCGGCCCTGCTTGGGTTTACGCGGAGGAACCAATACCGTTGGTCATGGAGTTCGGCATTCGCCGCATGCTCATGGTTGGTAGCAAGGTAGATATTGAGCGCCGCCGGCAAGCTGATGACCGGCAGGCCTTTGCCTTCGATCGGCGAAGTCTGCGCGACAGCAAGGCTTTTAATTTTGTCGGCCAACTTCCGGTCGCCGGCGAAGGAGCATTCATCCAGGAACAAAAACCATTTCCCTCGAAGCTGATCATTGAAGTTGCCGAGTCCGTGTGAAGGGTCGTGACTCATGAACCCCCCAAGGCCCGCGATCGGCAGCATGACGTGTTCGAGTAGCGAACCTTTGCCGATTTGCTGCTCTCGTGAAAACAGAACTACAACGATGCGCGACGGCCGGCCGATGTGCTTGATCTGCCAGGCGAGAAGGTTGAGGAACCCTTCATAAGCGGCGTCATCTCCAGCGCAGATCACCTGATGGATATGTTCCAAAATCTTGGAGCAATCTCCCGGAACCGCGTCTACCCCAAATCCGGTGAACAGATTGAGCGCACTGGGCTTGACCGTATCGGCCGAAAAGGCGATCTCGGTGAAGGTTTTCTTCAGACAGGATTCGCGCCAGGCGCGGAAGGCGGGGATACACTTCGGGGATCCGTCCTTATTGACGCCAACGATGACCACCTGACCGCTTACCCGGGCCTGGAAGTCTTTATGGGAAACGGGCAGCACGTCGGTGGTGTGGATCACGCATGAAGCCATCCCAGGCACCTCCAGCTGGGCGAAGCGGGCATTGAGTCCATCCAGCGTGACGACCTCTTTTTCAACCCCGCCCACATGGATGTGCCGACCATCAGAAAATCGGCCGGCCCACTCAATGGCTGCTTTTGCCAGCCCATCCGCCTCGCCAGCCAATGGCGGCCACTGGCGACGAATCCGCCGTGAAATGTCAGCCAAGCCCTCGCCCCTCAGCGCGGCTGATCGGGCGGAATTTCGGGCAGCGGCTTGAGCGCCCTCGTCCGTCTCGCTCGTGGCGTCCTCACCATGGCCCGCGGAATCGCCTCGCCGATCGCTTGCTGACTCAGCATCATCTTGAGTCGCGCCATTCGGTGCCGAGGGGATATTGGGAACGAGTTCGGCCGCCGAATGGCCGATCGGGGACTCAACCAGCCGGGCCAGCAATACTTGCCGGGTGACAGCATCCTTGCCCACCCGGCGTGCCAGGTCATTGAAATCGGTGTCGCCCTGGATCCGCTCAGGCCCAAAATCCGGCACGGCCAATGCCGCGCCCAAATTTGGGCGTTACGCATCCTGCGCTGGGCATCGATGCGCGCTTTCTGACGCTTGCGTTCGTCATCTGTCAGCGGTCTGGAAATGCTGGCTTTCCAGGTTTCCTTCAGACCAGAGCGCCAATCGCCAACGGCCCCTGCCGGTGCGCCATCGAGAAACAGAACGTAAAAGGATGATTTGTCACCGCGACGGCCTGACCCGCTGAAGCGATGCAATTTACCATCGGCGATCAGCTCTTCCGGGCACTCAAGGCCCAGGCTGATGATGAATTCACGAAATTGTGTGACCGGATCGTTCATGCGAGCACCTCCCGCATCTCAGAAAACCAGTCCACAGCAACTTCTTCGAAAATCTCGCGTGATACTTCCAAATACCCGCTTGATCCCATGACTAGTGCGACCTTTATTGGAACGATAGGAGCACGCTCCAGGGCGTGTTTAAGCCAATCGGCGTTCTTGGTCCAATCATTGATGCCGCGGCTCGCCGCAAATTTTCGAGCAAACCAGGCGGCGCCGGTGGCGTATTCCGGACAGAGCCAGCGGCGAACGCGCCCGTGGTGGGCTGGGTAGTAAGTGACCACGACATTCCGCAGTTCCCGGTGCGTCCTAGCCGGCTTTAGTTGATATTCGATGCGTTCGACGTCATCAATGACCGCGTTAAAGGGCAAGCCAGTTAGTGGGTCGAGTGAGACTGACTTCAGGGTGGTATTTTTGGGCAGTGCGCGGGGCTTGCGGGCCTCGGCATCAGCGCGTTCCCGCTCCTCGGATTTGCGCGTTTCGGCAATGAGACCGTCGATGTTTCCATGCCGTCCGACGTTTCCGGCAAAATCCAGCACCAAACAATCACTTTTTCCGTCGGCGATCCGCAGGCCTCGGCCAACCATTTGGACGTGGAGCGCCTTGGAAGCCGTTGGCCGCATGAGCGCAATAGCATCGATGGCCGGCTCGTCAAAGCCAGTCGTTAGAACTTCACAGTTCACGCACCACCGGACCCGACCCGCCTTGAATTGAGCAAGTGCGCTGGCCCGCGCGGCTTTAGAAAGTCCGCCGTGTACGACGCAAACGGTTTCGCCGCGAGAGATCAGAGAGGCCGCAATCGTTTGCACATGCAGGATTGAAACGGCAAAGACGAGAATTTTCGATCGGCCTGATGCTGCGTTGATCGCCTCCACCACAGCCTGGCCCACCGCCTTGTCTTCGACCAACTCGGCCAAATCGCTTGCGACAAATTCTCCAGAGCGAATGCGGCAGCCGCTCGCGTCAATTTCACGTGCAACGCTGACGCCGATCAGAGGGGAAAGATAACCATCCGCCACCAGCTGTGATGCGGAAATCTGGAAGCAGATTCCGCCGTCAAAAAATGTCCCAGGCCCATGCACCAAGCCATCGCCAAGACGATACGGTGTTGCCGTCAGGCCCAGACGAGGCACGTTTCCGAAGTGTCTCAACAGATCGACGTAACGCCCGGTAGCATCCTCGCTGGCAGGTAAAAGATGTACTTCATCGACGATGATCAAAGCGAAATTGCCAAGTTCGCCCTTCGCGTTATATGCGGTCGCGACGGTGGCGAAAATCACCTGATGGTTTGCTGGTTCGTCCTTTCTGACGGCGGCAGAGAAGATGCCAGCCACCCGACCCGTCAACCGCTCGTAGGCCGCATGATTTTGAACGACCAGCTCCGCACGATGTGCCAAAACGAGCACGCGGCCCGCAAATTCACGGGCAATCGCGGCCGCGATTAGCGACTTTCCGCAACCCGTTGGCGCCTGGATTACTGTATTGCGTCCGGCCCGAGTGGCCGCCTTCGCGTGATCAACGGCGGATTGCTGATATTTGTGTAGTCGAAGGGAATCTGAATCCCCGTCGACAAACGATTCTTCGTCCGATACCGCACCGGCTCCCGCCGAGGCGGCGATTTCAGTCGTGAAGTCCATAATGAAACCTCACGCTGCTGCTTTCAGGAGGGCGTGAACATCTTCAGCCCTCCAAAACTAACCGCGAACACCAGGTAGAGTTACTGGCTGAGGGAATCGCCCCTCTCTGATTCCGGCATACCACGTTGATCGAGATACCGGAATCAACGGCTCGACCCCTTTGGCTGGATCGCCGGACAAAATGCGTTCAAGGCGGAGGAGGCCTTGAAGAAAGGCTCCATCTGGGGAGGAATTCTGATTATTGGGCGGGGTTACAGTCGCAAGTTTGCGCGGGCGACCAGGGCCGCGATTACTGTCTGATCTGATTGGGTTAGACATGGCGCTCTTGGGGGGGTTAGAGCGCATAACGGAGACAGTAGGTAGTCCCCGTAACGCGCGCGTTACGAAAACCCCTTACACACGATGGGTCGCTAGTACATTGCGTACAAGCGACTCATTTGAGTCATTGACAACCACTGACGCACGTCAATGTCCGAAACTCCTGCGAAGACTGGCTTCTTAGCACATTCACTGTCATCCAACCCGAATTGGTAGCATAGATTTTCGGCATGGAAAACGCCGCGACAGACCGTCTGATTTCATTATTGCTAAACCTGCTCTACCGGCACCTTGTAACCAAGTAGGCCTAAAACTTACGCCGCTTTGGTTTGGCTCATTTCACCACCCTGGATCTTCAATCCCAAGGCATGAATCACCTTCATGATCGTGGCGAATTCGGGATTTCCCTCACTCGACAGCGCCTTGTAGAGCCCCTCCCGAGTCAATCCCGTATCCCTCGCCAGTTGTGACATGCCCCGAGCGCGAGCAATCGTGCTTAATACCTGGCGTATCAGGCTGCCATCGCCCGGATCTTCATCAACACACGCGCTGAAATACAGCGCCATGTCCTCTTCATCGTGGAGGTAATCGGCGCTATCCCACCGTGAAAACTTCTCGGTCATGGTTCAGTCCTCCCAATCTTCAGCGATCCGCAGGGCGCATTCCATCTCGGTGTCCAGCATGCTCTTAGCGCCTCCGAACGGCTTCAAATCACGCCGGATACTTCAATAGCTCCCAACCAATAGCAGAGAAGTGTCGCCGGAATGCGCATGATGTCAGTCGTGCTTTTCCCATTAATCGATCGCTCAGCCATCTCCTTCATGGGACCAAGATCGCTCACTGACTTGGTCACCACATATCCGCGGGCAATCTGTTTTTGATCGCACAATTCGAGCAGTCCCTTCAATTCCTCAAGGCCGGTATGTTGCGCCCTGTACTTCACCTCGAAAGGAATAATCTCTCCATTCACCTCCGCCACAAGGTCCACTTCTCTGTCTTTTTTCCCACGCCAGTAACTGAACCGAACATTCTGGGGGTAGTACCGTGCAAATAGATGCTTGAAGACCGCTGTTTCAGTGGCAACACCCAAAGCGGTCGCATCCTCCAGAATGGCTTTGCCCTTGAGCATGACTGCAGGTGCAATGGCGGCATCAGCGAGATAAATCTTGAACTTCCCGCGCAATACATCTTTCCCGTAGCCGTAAGGCGGTAATCGGTAAATCAGATGAGTGGCTTCAAGAAGCCCGATGAAGTTTTGAGCGGTTGGACGCTTGACCTCCAGGTTGGAACAGAGATCAGCCATGTCGAGGAGACCGCCATCGTGCATACAGAGATACAGGAACGTATGCTCAAGATCCAGAATGCGTCTCACACCGAACAGAGCCGTCATGTCCCGTTTGAGCACCTTGTCGATGATGTCTTCGCGCAAAAGCCGTTGAGCGTGGGAGATGCTCTCGACCTGTGCCGTTTGTGGAAACCCCCCCCTGATCAGATATTCATGGAAATGTCCCACGTAGGCTCCGGCGATTTCGGAAGTCCGGTAGAACTCGGACGACGGCCATTCGAATAGCTCTCTCAAGCTTTTCAGAGATGGGAGTTCAGGCAAGCTAAGCCGCTTGATCTGGACATACTCATAAAACGACAACGTAGTCAGACGAATGGTATGCCATCGTCCGACACCGGACTCCTGATCCGTTGCGACCAATGGCATAGCAGAGCCAGTAAAAGCGACCCGCCGATCCTTTCGAAAATCAACTTGATGTTTGACCCAGGTCCCCCAGTCCCGAATGAACTGAGCTTCATCGAGGAAAAGATATTCCATGCCTTGGGCACGTGGCTCTCTTTCTCGCCAGGCCTCCTGCACGGCATCAATGCCAGCCAGCTTGAGAACAGGGTGATCGAATGTAGCGTAAAGAATATTCGCGGCCGGCACACCGGACTTCAAAAGATGCTCTACGGCCTGTAGAACCAAAGTTGTTTTCCCAATCTGGCGTGCACCAGAGAGCAACACAGCGCGAGGTGCAGGTGGCTCTGTCAACCAGAGATAAAGCTCCCGAAAAGCCCCACGATGCCACGTAGGCAGATCAGGGATAGCCTCTCCCCGCCACCAGGGATTGAACTGGGCAAGGATGGCGATGACTTCTTCCTTACTGACCCGCATTACTGAAAACGCCCCATCAATGTGATAATAGTTAAAGTGTACATTAACTAAATCCGCCACATTGTGATTTATCGCTCAAAAAGGGGCAAAAGCACGTCACCGAATCCCCTGCACCCAGCGTGCAGCATTCAGCGCGGGTGAGCCAGGTGTATTTGAGCGCCATTAACGGACTGATGCTTTGTCCGGGAGAACCCCAGGTGTTGGGTATTTCCGTTCATAGACTATTCGCTGAAGCTCACCGAGGCTGCTTTCGTCGTCGGCAACTTTCACTAGTTCGTTCCATACCTCATCAACCCGATGAGTGCTCACTACGTATCTGCGTCTATGAGCATCATCAACGGCATTAAATTTTCCAATACCGAACCATCCTTCATTGCTAGCAGGCGCCCCAATCAGCTTCCAAGGCTCGCCCTTGATCCATCCAGCATCCTTTGGCAGGTTTACGCTCAGTGCGCCGTCAGCCGAAGGAACCTCTATCAGTTCTTCAGGCGGGACTCGGGTGAACAGATACATTTCCCAAAACTCCCTTATTCCACAGACCACTTCCCATCGCCGGTCATCATCGTAAGTCATCAGGTCTGGCGCATATTCATGAAGTCTCGCCAGTCTTCCAGCCTCCGTAGGTGCCCAGAGAAGATCAAATAGCTGATCCACCTCATGGCTAATGGATTCGGGGATATAGATGTCTTCATGAATGTCATCAAACTCAGCATAGACCGCTTTTTGAGCCATCGTCTCGATAGCTGCTGCTACGGATCGATGTTGCCTCCGAGCCAAAAGCTCAAGACCGTATTTGATTTTCGGTCGAATTCGCAAATTTAGGGTAGCTCCTTTGACGGGTCCGTCAGAGCTCGCTCGTTTAGCCATTGATGTTCCGATGAAGCAAGGTGAATTTTTGCTTGATTTTACATCATGGACTGCTTTACAGTGGATTGCGTATTACGTACAACACGTGTGTTACCCTGTAGTTATAACAGTGTGCGTAGCCTATTTTTTAAGTGAAACTGACAACAGAGGAATCGAGCAGGTGAACACAGTGACGAATGAAATCCGAACCTATCCCGATGGCCGCCTGAGCGCGAAGGACGCCGCGACCTATACGGGTCTGAGTCAGTACACCCTGGCCAATCTGCGCATGAACGGTAAGGGACCGCGCTTTGTGAAGATCGGCCGGGTGTTTTATTTCCAGAAAGACCTGGACGAGTGGATCCAGGAAGGAGTCGCGCAGAGCACGGCGGAGGCCAGGAGCAAGAAAGGCTTGACGGGATGAGTTGGCAACCTACTGCCCATTGGGCTTAGTGAGCAGGCGGGCTGGTAATTCAGCCAGTACTTCTTAAACAGGTGAATTTGATGAACGAAAGAAATGATGACATTGAGGAAGCCACCAAGACGGTTGACCTCGCCACAGCGGCTAATTTGCCTGGCCTTAATGCCTTGGGCCTTGCTGCACTGGGGGCCGGCAAATCGCTGCTCATAACCGCAGAAATTGATGGCGACAATCAGGCTGAACCGACAGAGGAACTGCTGCTCTCGATCAAGGCTCGCATTGTTGCCTCCCGGGCCGAGCATGAGGAAAGGTTAAACGAGCTGGGCAAACTGACTGGGCGCTGGTGGGTTACTCATTCCGCCAAGTTCGATCAGTTAGAGCGCTTGAGTGAGTCGGCCAATGGCTACTACCCGGAAGAAATTGATGAGCTGAACGAGTTGCTCTTCCCATCAAACCATCACAGCCCACATGAGGTGGTGGAATTTTGGAATCGTGTCTTCCGCGAAAACACGGTCCTGTCGGCTGACATTGAGGATCCCCAGTTCGTTCAGGGGTTCTTTGAAGGTTCGCTGGAACTTTACGAAGAAGCCATGGACGCTTAGACCCGCGACATACACAAGAGAAGGCCTGGACGGTTGCAGCCGCCCAGGCCGGTATCGCAACTTTTCACAGGATGAACGTGATGTACGACAATCAAAATTCTACCACTACCCGGGCCAATCTTGGCTCAGCGTCCAGAAACCCGACTCTAACCAGGTATGGAATCCGCCAAAACTGCACCCCGTTCGACCACTACACCCTGAACAAGGCGCTGCTGAGCTGCGATGCCATCGCCGCGATGATCGAAGGGGCTATTCGTTACCCACTATCGATCACGCCGGAGCGGTTGATCACCCTTGCCGAAAGTTTGCGCCAAGCCGCCGATACGCTGGATCCGCGTGTAGTTCGCCAGATGGGAGGCTGCCGTCATGACCGTTAAGAAGAAATCAATCATGGACGCGGCTTCCGCGATCTTGGCGGAAAGCCTGCCCGGCAAGTCGGATCATGAGCTGATTCACCTATCGGTGGGCGGCATCCGAGGCATGTTGGAGGCACTTGTGGTTCTGCCCAATGAGCATCACCAGACCGAAACGCAACGAATCCTCAACAGCTTTATAGGACCCCTCATGGGGTGCTGCATGGCCCTGGAAGGCATAGCCGATTCTTCCGATACCTTGCTCCAGCAAGATCCCGAACAGGGTGCATACATGCTGGCGGAAATGGTTCGGTCGGTTCAGTCGCGGCTTGAGTCTGTCACAGAAGAAATGGAAATTGCCAGCAAGGGCGGGAGGCAGGTATGACCACTCCTGTTTGCACCTTACCCAAAAGCGAAGTCGCGGGCGTCTGGAAAGAACTGGTGGACGCGGCCTCTTTGGTCGCGGTTCTGCAGGCCGCCGTTCTGACCCAGAACGACCCACCCGAGCCGGAGGATATACACCTCTTACTGGGCAAGATCCGGCAGCAACTCCTCGACACCGCCAATCGGCTGGATTGTGCCCAAATAGACAGGCAATCGGCGGAGGTGAGCGATGGCGGCTAATCCGAAAATCATCCAGGCGTCATCTCCAATATACCTTCTTCTGGATCGTCTGACGGGCATCAGACAAACCGGTCCGGATCGCTGGGTAGCCCAATGCCCAGCGCATGACGATCGATCCCCGAGCCTGAATCTACGTGAGATCGAAGACGGGACCGTGCTGGTGAAATGCTGGGCCGGTTGCGGGGCGGATGCCATCGTCAAATCAATGGGACTCAGCCTACGTGATTTGTTTCCTGGAGGCCGGCCACCCCAAGTCAAATGCGCGTCAGGCAACATTCCCCGCGTCCCCTTTCGCGAAGTGGTGGAAACGGCGTGTACCGAGGCCATGATCCTGTATCTGGCGTATCAACAAGTCAGTGAGGGTTGCGCGCTCAACGAGCACGATGCAGAACGAGTTGACCAAGCGGGCCACGTCATCAAGCGGCTTTTCGCGGAGGTCATACGATGACTCAATTCCAGGAAACACTGAATAGAGAGATCCCTCGTGCGCGAGTGAATGCGAATGTCGCTCCAAGTCTACATGCTCTGCACAAGCCAACCGTCACGAGGGTTCCAGAAGGTTTTGAAACAACCAAGAGCCCACATACCCAACATCAAAAAATCAGCCAAGGAGCGTTTGTCTATGAGGACGATGACGGAAAATCACGACTGCTTGCTGATTCTGAAACCGCCCGATTATTGGCTGATGCTCAATCGGGACGACTCGCATACAACGCTGAAGCGGGCGTATGGCATTCCTTTCAAGGGACTCACTGGCAAAGCTGTCATGCGTCTATCGCGGACGAAGCCATCACCAATGACCTATATATAGGCTGCGAAGGCGCGGGCTTCCGTGCAGCGTATATGCAGAGCGTGACCACGATTCTCAAGCGCGGAAACCTCCTGCCCTTGCCGGTTGTGGCAGGCGACAAAATCCCCTTTCGCAATGGATTGCTGGATCTGAAATCAGGCCGGATTGAGCCCATCACGCCCAATACAGCCGCCACATGGAGCATCCCCCATGACTACCGGAAAGATAGTCAGTGTCCGGCTTTCATGACTTGGCTGAATTCGGCCACCGGGCAAGATGAAGGGAAAAGAAAAATGCTCAGAGCATTTATCGCAGCAGCCGTGACGGGCCAGTCTGACCTTCAAAGATTCCTTTTCTTGAAGGGTCCCGGCAGAACCGGTAAATCGACGTTCATTCGATTGCTTGAACAGATCATGGGGCGAGACAACTGCGAAACCACGGATCTTCGGAACCTTGAACAAAACCGGTTCGAAACCGCCAAGCTTTACGGGAAACGGTTGGTGGTGATTACGGATACTGACAAATATGGCGGCAGTGTCAACGTGCTGAAGGCGCTGACCGGACAAGATCCACTTCGTAACGAGCGCAAGAATGTTCAGCAATCCGGCTCATTCATCTTTGGGGGCATGGTGCTGATGGCTGGCAATGAAACTCTGCACGCGACCGATTACACGTCTGGCTTGTTCCGTCGCATGCTGGTTTTGAATCTTGATCGCGTTATCCCAGCCAACGAGCGGTCGGAATTTGTCGCGGAGGGTGGTGAAGTCCGGCTGCACGCGGAGATTCCGGCCATCATCAACTGGGCGTTGGAGCTGGGTCGTGATCAGGTGACGTCCACATTTATGACGCCGCCCATCAGCATTCTTGCGGCCACGCGGGAAGCCTCCCGTGAACAGAACCCGGTCATCGGCTGGATCATGTTTACGATCGCCCCAAAGGAGGGCGGCAAGGTCTATGTCGGCGAGAAGCGCGAAGGCCGGACCGAGGGTGAGCGCGTGCCGTACTTTGTTGGCTGGGATATCAAGCTCTATCCCAGCTATCTGACCTGGTGCAAGGCGTCGAACCGCGAGGCCATCTCGCTGACCCGATTCAGTGGCTTACTGCTGGACGCCCTGCGAAATATCTTAGGTCTTCATGTCTTGAAGTCGAGAGATCGGAGCGGCGTTTATTTTCAGGGAATAGTGATTGATGAGGGAGAGGCTTATGACTATTGGCAATGAAGGATGCAGGGTCTGCATGGTCTGTGTGGTGTCAAAATCCTCTGTAACCCCCGTGAATGTTTACTTGTGCAGGGTATGCAATGTTAAAGGCCCACTCACGCCCTAACGCGCGCGAGATTATTCAGCAGATCTTAAATTCGGCTTTCATTTTGTCTACAACCACTGTTTACGAACGCACAATCATGAACAATCCTTTGAACCAAAGACTGGAAGCACTCCGCGATTACCGAGAAATGGTCAATTGTTGTGTATCTGAGCAGGTTTGCTCAGGCGGCAATCTTCTCGATGTTGTCCTGTACTCCATCCCTGAACACCACCCCCTCGATGACTTGAGCGAGGCGGGCGATTCCGTT
>JBIIEQ010000121.1:0-5412 GCA_044237765.1 Methylococcaceae bacterium
TGCCGCCGGAGGCCGTGTTGGCGATCATGGATCGGGTCGGGGCCGAGACCGGCGATCTGGTCTTCTTCGGCGCCGACAAGGCCAAGGTGGTCAACGAGGCCATCGGTGCGCTGCGGATCAAGGTCGGGCATGATCGCGGGCTGGTAGAGGGCGAATGGGCGCCGATGTGGGTGGTGGACTTCCCGATGTTCGAATGGGATGACAAGGACAACCGCTGGTTTGCCCTGCACCATCCTTTCACCGCCCCCAAATGTACGCTGGAAGAACTCAAGGCCGATCCCGGCAAGGCCATTTCCCGTGCCTATGACATGGTGCTGAACGGCACGGAAATCGGTGGCGGCTCGGTGCGTATCCACCAGACCGACATGCAGGATGCCGTCTTCAAGTTGCTCGGTATTGGCGACGATGAAGCCCAGCAAAAATTCGGCTTCCTGCTCAATGCGCTTAAGTATGGCGCGCCGCCCCATGGTGGCATCGCTTTCGGCATGGATCGTTTGGTCATGCTGATGGCAGGCGCGAACTCCATTCGTGAGGTCATGGCCTTCCCGAAAACCCAATCGGCCTGGTGTCCGATGATCGACGCGCCGGCGGAAGTGACCGACTTCCAGTTGCGTGAATTGGGTATTCGCCTGAGAAAGCCGCCGGAGTCAGCCGGCAAAGAAGGTTAGTTTGTCATCAGGAAGGGGAGAGCGGGCATGAAGAAACTTATGGGCTTGATGATTCTTCTGAGCGTCTGTTCTTTGGGCGTCTTAGCCGAGTCAGAACCGGCAGCCTCGCCGGGCGCCAAACCGGACATGGAAAAGCCCCAATTAACCTCGGGACAGAACCCTGAGGTCACTGTCAAGGAAAGTGCCGACAAGTCAGATATTGCCGGGGCTGGTCAGCCTTCCCCAGCCCCGTCGCTTCGGGAGTATTGCCGAAAACATACGTGCTGATGCCCTGAGGAGTATTCATGAAAACCACCGGCGTGATCATCCCGATATTGATGGCGGTCTTGGGTGTGTCAAAGGCATTTTGCGCCGACCCGGCCTGGCATTATGAAGATCAAGCCGAGTGGGGGGCGCTAGAAGATAGCGATCCTTCTGTCCCGGTACCCCAGAAATATCCCTACAGTGTCTGCGGAATCGGGCGCACGCAATCCCCGGTGGATCTGACCGGAAAAAACAAGGAAATAAAATCCTACGGACTGGTTTTCAAGTATCAGAAATTCGCCGCTGATTTCGTAAACAATGGCCATGCCGTGCAAGAAATTCCCCTGGAGAATGATGCTTACAGGGGTAAATTGCTGATAGGCCGGTTGGAATATCCCCTGATTCAGTTTCACTTCCACACCCCCAGCGAACATGTTATGAACGGGAGGCAATTTCCTGCGGAGCTTCACTTTGTCCATATCCGCGACGACGGGAAAGCGGCGGTGGTGGGAGTGTTGATAGAAGAGGGTAGTAAGCCGAATGCCACGCTTCAGACCATCATCGATAACACGCCTAAAGAACCAGGGGAAAATCCTAGTGGAGTGGTTGTGGATCCTTGGAGTCTTTTGCCCAATGCCCGCAAGAAATACACCACCTACGCCGGGTCTTTGACGACGCCGCCCTGTAGTGAAGGCATCAACTGGTATGTTCTGGAGCGGCCTATTTCAGCCACGGCTCAGCAGATCGAGCAGCTCAGGTCGCTTGAGCACGACAATCACCGACTGACCCAACCCCTCAATGGGCGGATGGTTGTGCGGAATTAAGTTTGCATTGCTTCTGGCTCAATCGTCGACCCCGTATCTCGACTTCTCGGGTTCTCCAAAGGATAAGGTGAGTGCCCCGAGGGCTGACTTGAAGGTATTGGCCAAATCGCCGAATGGAAACCAGAAATCGAGAATGGCATCCATGCGCTGGCTGGCATCGGGCCAAATTCTGAAACCACGCTCAAGGCAATCGCGGGCTTCGACTTGCTGACCAAGGAGCGAGTGAATAACAGACAGGTTGATTTGAATTGGAAAAAAATCCACATCAGCAAACGGGTCAAGTGTCGACAGAGCGTCATGGTAATGTCCGTGATGAATTCTGAACAATGAAAGCACCAAATAATGCCAGTTGGGATGGCAAGGATTGAGTTCCATCGCACGGATCACCAAGGCCAACCCCTGATCCCAGTCACCCGCCAACATAAGATGCATGCCTATCACGGCCAGGTTGTCCGGGCGGTCTGGTGCCAGCTTGAGCGCCCTCTCCGCTGCGCTCCGAAACAGGGCTTCGTTCCGGTCGTAGAAATATCCCATGGCAAGGATGTGGTTCGCCATCACGTTGCGTGGCTCCAGTGCCACCGCCTTTTGCGCCGTTTTCACGGTTTTCCTGGCGACCGTCGCGGTTGGCAGGGTCTGGTTGAAGCCAAATAAAGCCTCGCCCAGGTAAACATTCGCCAGCGCCGCCCAAGCATCCGCGTAGTCGGGCTCGTTGCGTAAGGCGGCCTCCAGGCTTTCCCGAGCCAGATGGTGGTACTCGGCGCAAAACGCCTCCTGGTAGCGGTGATAGCGAAAGACCGCGAGGTAAGTGCCCAGCCACTCGGGAGGTTTGCGTTTCAGCTCCTGGTAGAGAATGCCGTGAGGGTCCAGCAGCGTCGAGGCCACTTGACGAGTCACTCCCTCCAGCAACTGAAATAAGTCCTTGGCACTGAGTCTGAGCGAAGAAATCTGGCTCCAGACCAGCTGACCGTTCGAGCTATCAATCAGCTGAAAGGTAATTCGCAGATCGTCCTGGCGGGTGCGAAGACCGATATTCAGACGGTAGTTCAGTCTTAGTGAATTGGCTGTGAGCGATCTGGATCCTCCCGCCGTTGAACCAACGACCATCAAATTCTCATTGTAGTTATTCAGATGCTTGACCAATTCCTCGCTCAACCCAATCGACAGTTCATCGAGGTCGCCGCGTTTCTGGGTGAATGCTGAACGCTCGACTACGAGCAGAATGCGCCTTTGTTTCGAGACCCCGGTTCTCAATCTTCCGATTTCTCCGGCGAGGGTAAAGTTCGGAAGATAGTGACCCTTGCGAAACTCAAATCGAATCGCGGCCTCTTGACCCTCCCCGGAATAATAGATCTGCAGGTGCTCCCTCAGACGCGACATGGTTCGTCGCACGATGGAGTCCGCTTGATCATCGTGCCCGGGGTTCCGATGAAAGAATTCAATTCTCAAGGTGGTCGCCTTGAGAGTGGCCTCACCGGCCAGCTTTTTCTCTACCAGATAGCGCAGTAACAAACAGAGCTTCGGACTACCATTAAAGGTCTGGCTCGATAGTATTTCGTCAAGCGATTGTAATATTTCGGCTTTATTGGGTTAGCGGGGTGTGATCACCGTGTGTGCATCCGTTATCGATGATCTCTGCGGTCATGGCGTAAAGCGGTTTGGCGGGGAAATGATACGGGGTTATGCGCAAAAGTCACCGCATGTAACCGTTACATGCTGGCCAAAAGCGGATGGATGCCTTAGATTGCAGCGCGTTATAAACCCACTCACCAAGCCCATGAGAATCATCACATCATCGTTGCCCATTTTCGCGACCATGCTGATTTGTTCTGGCTGCGTGACGCAAGCTAAGAGCCCATCGAGCTCGATCAATGCGACGTCGGCGCAGGTAACACCCGCGCTACCGGCCATAGACACGGCTGCAGCCCAGCGTCTGCTGTCGGTGGATCAGACCCTGCAAACCCTCGATTTGGGCAAAGCAGGCAGCCAGATCGTCACGGGCCGCATCGTTGGTCACAAGTCGGCCTCGTATGCTCTGTTGGTCCGTGCCGGTCAGCGGCTGGACGTGACCATGGATACACCCAGCGATGCGGCTTATTTCAATGTTCAAGACGTCAGGGACCAGAGTGGCGCCGCCGTGTTTGCCGGAGAAATGTCGTCTGCTCATTACGGCTCCGTTCGTGCCACTTCCGACACCACCTATCTGATCCGACCCTACCTGAATCGTGGCGTCGCTCGGCGCGGCACTTCCGCCGATTACACACTCAAAATTGAACTTCATTAAGAGAGGCTCTGCCCATGCTTCGTCCAACCCTTACCCTCGCCATCCTGTCGTTGATGGCCCACCAAGCAGCCTTCGCGGCAAAGCCCGGCTTCAAATGTTCCGGCCATCTCCACGAGGCTGAACAATTGATCTGCCAAGACAATGAGCTTGCCCAGCTCGACAACGATCTTGGCCGACTCTACAACACCCTGATGAAGCATCTGCCTTCAGCTGAACAAAAACGACTGCGCACCGAGCAGAGTGGTTGGGTGAAGGGCCGCAATGATTGCTGGAAGGCTGACGATAAGAAAGCCTGCATCAAGGGTGAATATGAAAGCCGCATCAACGAGTTGAAGGATCGCTGATGCACCGGATTGCAGTCCTGGTCGTGGCGTCGGGTTTCGCCCGCGCCAAAGCGGATGGTCCGGATCATTTCCGAATCACCGGCGTAGCGGCGAACGATGTGCTCCATCTCCGCGCCGCACCCAACCCCAAAGCCGCCAAGGTCGGCGGCATTCCGCCCAGCGCCAATTGCGTCCGCAATCTGGGTTGCCGGGGCGGACTGAGCATCCGGGAAACCACCAACCTCAGCCCCGCCCGGCAAAAAGAACGCTTGCGCCAACATCCCCGCTGGTGCCGGTCGGAATATCGGGGCATCACCGGTTGGGCGGCGGACCGCTATCTGGCCGAGGGCGGATGCCCGTGAGGCGAGGCCGCCGATGAACACTGCCCCGCTGATCTTCGGCCTGCTGGCCGCTCGCTGGCGGTCGGGCCATGACCGAGGACTGACCCGCTCAATCCTCGTCGGCCTGGCCGGTGGTCATGCCGGCGGACTCTTGTTCACGCTGGCACCGCTGAACCTCGAGGCCGGGCTGATCGGCGCGCCCCTCGCGGGTGCGCTAGCCCTTGAGTTTGCCAGTGGGATGCGGTAACCCGACGGGCACTGCATTGCTCTTGATGGCTTATAACGCGGCAAATACTCGCATCCAGTGGTTTCGTTTGAAATTAGATGACTTAGTTAACTGCTTGAATCGCTCTCCTGCGTTACTTCGAATTCCGAGAACTAAACCATGCTCCATGCCAGACTCCTTTTACTCGGTCTCCTAAGCGCCCTGTCGCCGCAATTGTTGGCTGTTACTGTAGCGCCGGCCTTTTCAGGTTCTTACACGGCGTTCGATTTAGGGTCCATTGCGGGGCTTCCAACCAGTTATGGGGGTCTCATCGTCAAGGATTCAGATCCGAATACGCTATTGATTGGTGGGCAAGCCAATGGTCCAGCGGGACGGATTTATGGGCGCTCTTCCGTTTCCAGTGGAAATTAGCTTAGCCTGATGCACTTTCATCATTGCTGTTGAGGTCATCCCGGATGGATTCCAATCTGTTGTTCACGTCAGCCCTGGGTCTCAAGGCGCCTTGG
>JBIIEQ010000065.1:0-18904 GCA_044237765.1 Methylococcaceae bacterium
GCATACCGATCGAGAAGGCGCTGGACGACACCTTGGTGGCGCTGTACCAGAACGGCGAGCGCATCCGGCCCGAGAATGGCTATCCGCTGCGGCTGATCCTGCCAGGCTGGGAGGCGGTGCTGAACGTCAAGTGGCTGCAGCGGCTGCAGGCGGCGAGGGAGCCCGTCATGGCCCGCAACGAGACATCGAAGTACACCGAACTGCAGCCCTCGGGCAAGGCGCGGCAGTTCACCTTCCTGATGGACGCCAAGTCGCTGATCACCCAGCCGTCACCGGGCTACAAGCTGCGCGGTCCCGGGCTGTATCAGATTTCCGGGCTAGCCTGGAGCGGACGCGGCAAGATCCGCAAGGTCGAAGTGTCGGCCGATGGCGGCAAGAGCTGGGCCGAGGCGGCGCTGCAGGAGCCGGTGATGTCAAAGAGCTTCACCCGTTTCCGCCTGCCCTGGCGCTGGGATGGCTCGCCCTTGGTACTGAAAAGCCGGGCCATCGACGAAACCGGCTATCAGCAACCGGAACGCGCCTCGCTGGTCGCCGAGCGCGGCCGCAACGGCTATTTCCACTACAACGCCATCGTGTCCTGGGCAGTCGCGCCGGACGGGAGCCTGAGCCATGTCTATGCGTGACACTGCAGCGCGCCGGCCGCTGGCCGTGCCCGCCCTGCTGGGCTGGATAGCCCTGACTGCCACGGTCGTCGCCGCGCCGGAAGGCCCCAAACTGGGCAAACCGCTGAACGCGGCGGAGATCGCGGCCATGGACATCAACGTCTTCCCCGACGGCAGCGGCCTGCCGCCCGGCAAGGGCACGGCATTGGAAGGCAGAGCCATCTATGACGCTCAATGTGCGGCGTGCCACGGACCCAAAGGTACCGGCGGCACCGCCGGCGAACTGGCAGGTGGCTCGGCGCTGAACGGGCCCCATCCCGATCAGACCGTCGGCAATTACTGGCCGTATGCCACCACGGTGTTCGATTTCGTACGACGGTCCATGCCGCTGAATGCGCCGCGCAGCCTGAATGACGATCAGGTCTACGCGGTCACCGCCTATCTGATGAATATCAATGGCCTCATCAGCGAAACCGCCGAGATGAACGCAAAGACACTCCCCGAGGTGCGCATGCCGAACCGCGAGGGCTTTGTCCGTATCTGGCCGAACGGCCAATAACCGATATACAAAAGGCGCAACGGCTTGGCCGTTGCGCCTTTACGGGGCCTCTATGCGGGCTAGTCAAACCAGCCCGGGGCAGAAAACCTTAGGCTTTGTTGCTGAAATCGTCCTTCAGCTTGTCGGCCACCTTCTCGGCAGACCCCTGAAGATGTTCGCCAGCCTTTTCGAGGGTCTCGCTTGCGTCCTGGACAAGAGAGCCGGCTGCTGACGCGACCTTCTCCGCCTCATTCTTGGCCCGAGCAGCCAGATTTTCTGCACTTTCCTGCAGTTCACCCAGACTGTCCTTCGCCTCACCGGCCAATTCGTTGGCCCTGGCCGCCAGCTTCTGCCCCACCTCGCCTGCCTCGGCCAGCGCACTGGTCGCCGTGGTAGCCACTTTGTCCGCCAACTTTTCGGCGGCGCCAGAAAGGTCACCCAGTTCCTCCCTGGCTTCCGCTACCAGGGATGACGCAGCATCGCTGGCCTTGTCCGCCGCGCTGGCCATGGTCTTGCTGACATCGTCCAGTTTCTCGCGAACCTCGGCTGTCACTTCTTCGACGGACTCGCGGACGTCCTCGGCTACTTCGCTGAGTGCCTCACGCGCCTTGTCCATCAGTCCGGGCGCCGATCCCTTGACGTCCTCAACCAGATCTTCGGCCACGTCGGCCAGCTTGTCGACCACTCCGCTCACCTTCTCGCGGGCTTCTCCCACCAACTCGCTGGACGTCCTGGCGATTTTGTCTGCCGCCTCCCGCGCATCGCTAGCCACTTCGTTCACCGCCTCGGACGCTTCCTGCACCACCGGCGCCGCCTTGCCGGACAGTGTATCCACCACATGCTTGACCGTTTTCAGGATCGAACCGAACAAACCCTCGCCATTGCCATTGGACATCGTTATCTCCTCATTCTTTGGTTATTTCTGGGACCGCAGGGCCACTTTGTAGAAAACCGACCCTCGGGGCAGGTCGTTTCATGCGCAACGATACTCCCCATCGCTGGTACTGTAAAAGTGATTTCAGATCAATCAGACGGCTCCAGCCATTCAATGAGTCCACCCGAAGACTGGACGATCGTCCATTCGCTGGCGAAAATCCTCATGAAGGGACGGCATAGACCAATCCGAATTCACTGTTATCACAACTGACACAGGCATCCTCACCTTGATTGAATCTCTCCTCTGGTCTTTTACCCATCGCCCGTATGTCACGCTGTTCATGGTCTTCTTTCTGGCCCTGTCATGGCGGGAACAGGGCTGGCTCCGGACCGGACTGTGGGTAGCGAGCAGCTATCTGATTGCGCTCGCAGCGGAATGGGGCAGCATCAACCATGGCATTCCGTTCGGTGATTACACCTACCACTACGAGGCGCTGGGCCGCGATCTGGTCATTGTGGGCGTCCCGTTTTTCGACACATTGTCGTTTTCGTTTCTGAGTTACGTCAGCTTTTCTTTCGCGCAGTTCTTCATGTCACCGCTCTCGATCCGTGGCTGGGATGTGCAGCGGGTGACCTCCAGCGAAATTCGTCACTCCTGGGCGACGCTGATGCTGGGCTCGTTTCTGATGATGGTGGTGGACTGGATCGTCGATCCTATCGCCAATCTGGGTGAGTTCTGGTTTCTGGGCAAGATTTACCACTACCCGAATCCCGGGGTGCATTTCGGTGTGACGTTTGCCAACTACTGTGGCTGGTTCCTGGTGGCGCTGGCGACGTTGCTGGTCAATCGGGCGATTGACCGAGCTTTGATCCGGCACGAAGGAGCGAAACCGGTCCAGGCAACTTGGCCCGGCCAAGGGTTGTTCGCGCCGCTATTCTGGGCGGGGATCGTGGGCTTTCAATTGGGGGTAACCTGGTGGGTGGCACTGAGCGTCCAGCCTGGGCTGGATGACGAACGCACGCTATTGCAGGCGGTGACGGGCAGTTACATTCTTGCGCCGATACTGATCCTGGCTTTCATGCAGCTGGTGAAGCCGGCCAATCGCGTTCCCTGATGAGCCGAAGCCGGATCAGGCTTCAGAAATAGTGGGTCGGATCAGGCACCCCGGCGGCGGCAAAACCGGCCGCCCGGAGCCGGCAGGCATCGCAAACGCCGCAGGCGCGGCCTGACTCATCGGCGGAATAGCAGGACACGGTCAAGCCGTAATCCACCCCGAGCGCCATGCCCCTGCGGATGATCTCGGCCTTCGACAGGGTAATGAGCGGGGTGTGAATCCTGAATTTTGCGCCTTCCACACCGGCTTTCGTAGCGAGATTGGCGAGCGTCTGAAACGCTTCGACAAACGCCGGGCGGCAATCGGGATAGCCAGAATAATCAACCGCGTTCACCCCGATGAAAATGTCCGTGGCGTTCAGCACCTCAGCATAGCCCAAGGCAAAGGCCAAGAAAACGGTGTTCCGGGCCGGCACGTAGGTCACCGGTATGACCCCTTCCTGCAATTGGTTAGGCACGGCAATCGAGTCATCGGTTAAGGCCGAGCCACCAATCGCATCCAGCCCGAGATGTATCCGCTTGCGGTCGATGACGCCGAGGGCCTCCGCCACGCGCTCGGCGGCACGCAGTTCGGCACCATGCCGCTGCCCATAGTCAAAACTCAAGGCGTGGCAGGCATAGCCCTCGGCCCGGGCAATTGCCAGCACAGTGGCGGAGTCCAGCCCGCCGGACAGCAACACGACAGCCGGTTTGTTCATACGCCAGTCCGGTCTCCCCAGAGGTGTTTGTGCAGTTGCATCTGAAAGCGCACATCCAGCCGGTCGGCCAGAATGCGTTCCGCCAGCTCGGTGGGGTCCTGCTCGCCCGCCACGGGCGAGAACAGCACTTCGCAACGCTCGGGTAGGTGATGTTCCTTCAGCTTATCCATTGCCCAGCGGTAATCCGCCTCATCGCGTATGACGAATTTCACCTGATCGTCGGGCCGCAGATGGGCCAGATTGTCGTAACGGTTGGCGGCTTCCTCACCGGAACCCGGCGGCTTCAGATCAAGCACCTTTGTCACCTCGGGATTCACGCCAGACACATCGAGTGATCCGGAGGTTTCCAGCGAGACGACATAGCCCGCCTCTACCAGCGCATCCAGCAACACCAGACAAGCCGGCTGCGCCAGCGGCTCGCCGCCCGTCACGCAGACGAAACGGGGACGATAGGCCGCGACCTCGGACAGGATATCCGTGACGGTCAGCCGGGTACCGCCGCTAAAGGCATAGGCCGAGTCGCACCAGACACAGCGCAAGGGGCAGCCGGTTAGCCGGATGAAGACGGTCGGCCAACCCACAGTCCTCGACTCACCTTGCAGCGAGTAAAAAATCTCCGTGATGCGCAGACTTTCCACGAATCAGCGTTTCTCCTGCTTCATGCGCTCCAGGCGCTTTTCAGCCATTCGGGCGGCACTACTGTCAGGATGTCGCTTGACCAGATCGTGCAGCATGCCTTTGGCCTTGGCAAACTGCTCGTTCTCATATTCGATGTAGGCCAGCTTGAGCTCGGCATCCGGTACCTTGCTGCTCTGGGGATACTCGGACAGCATCTTGCGGAACGATTCCCTCGCGGCCACATAGTCGCGGTTGACGTAGTGCGCTTCGCCCAGCCAGTACTGGGCGCTGTCGCTGAATTCCCCACTGGGATACTTGGCGACGAAGGTCTGGAAGTCGGCGATAGCATCCGTATATTTACCTGCCTTGAGCGTCTCGAAAGCCTGCTCATAATCGCGCTGGCGAATCTTGGGATCTGGTGGTGGGGGCGGAGGTGGAGGTGGGGGCGGTTCATTGAAGGCGGCTTCAGGCCCCGGCACGGGGGCACTGGCGGCCGGATCGGTCGGCGCCATGCCTGTGGTGGTGCCAGCAGGCTCAACCCCGGCCGCCGGGAAAGTTGGCGCAGTTGAAGGCACGGCGGGCATAGCCGGCGGAGCCGTCAGAGCAGCAAGTTTGGCCTCCAGAGCTGCGTTTCGATTCTCAAGGACAGCGTAATGCTCCTTCTCCTGCTTTTTTTCCTTGTCGAAGCCATTGCGCAATTCCTCGACCGTGCCCCGCAACTTCTTGATCTCCGCACGCAAGCTTTCAATGTCGCGGGACATTTCGGTCAGCGGTTGGCCCGTGAGCCGTTTCTCAAGCCTTGATACCCGGGAGTCGAGCGTTGTCGCGGCATAACCAGCCTCGTCCCGCCCCTGCCCGTCATCCCGTGCTTCCGCCAGACATGGCTCCGAACTCACCAGCCCCGCAATGATTGCCGACGCTAGAAAATTTTTGACTTTCATTCTTGCTTTCAATGACCTGAATAAACGATTTCGACTCGGCGGTTTTGCTGCCATGTACTTTCCTCATGTCCGGAAACCGCGGGTTTCTCCTCACCGTAACTGACGATTTGCAACTGCCCCTCGGCCGCTCCCTGCAGACGCAAACTACGCTCGACCGATTTGGCCCGGCGCTCGCTGAGTGCAATGTTGTATTCGGATGAACCCCGTTCATCGGCATGCCCTTCGAGCACGGCCGTCTGTCCGGCGTGAGATGCAAAATATTCGGCATGAGCCGTCACCACGGGTTCGTATTCCGGCAGCACATCGTCACTGTCATAGGCGAAGTAAATGACTCGCTTGGACAAAGGACCGGTGCCACTATCAAGATCGCCCAGCCCGGTGAACTGCGAATTGCGGCCAACATCGGCGTAGGCATGACCGGCGCCCCCGGCTTTGGCGTGCCCGCGCCGCGCCGCCGAGGCGCCTGCATTGTTTTCGTCCAATCCGCCCTTTGAGCTGCAGCCACTGATTGCGAGCCCCAACAACAGGCCACCCAGCGCTAATTTCTTCACCATCAACCCTCCTGAATTTTAGGACAACGGCCCATTCAAGGCGACCAGGACGCGCCACGGACCTCGCCCCCCCGAATGGGAATGTTGCGCTGTGACTGGCCATCCACGGTGACCATAGCCAGCTGATCACGCCCCCCATCCTTGCGGGTGTAAAGGATGACATGGCCATTGGGTGCGAAGCTGGGAGATTCGTCCAGCCGCCCGCGCGTCAGCACCTTGAGAGTGCGCGACCCCATGTCCATCACGGCAATCCGGTAACCGCCCTCTCCGCCATGCACCATGGCAAGACTGCGACCATCGGGCGAGAATACGCCCCGAGCATTGTAGTCGCCCTCATAGGTCAGCCGTTGCGGCTCCCCGCCCGTCGCCGGCACCAGATACAACTGTGGCTTGCCGCCCCGATCCGAGGTCATCACCAGTGACCGGCCATCCGGCGACCAACTAGCTTCCGTATCGATCGCATCGTCCCGCGTGACGCGACGCAGCGCGCCCGATACCACATCCAGCGTGTAGATTTCCGGGTTGCCATCCTTGGACAGTGTCAGCGCCAGGGTCGAACCATCCGGCGACCAGGCTGGTGCGCCGTTGATGCCGGGTGTGGCAGAGACTTTTCGGCGCTCTCCAGCCGAGAGATTCTGTACATACACGGCGGCTGCCCTGTCCTCGAAGGAGACATAGGCCATGCGCTTGCCGTCCGGCGACCACACGGGCGACATGATCGGTTCTGACGAACTCATCACCTCCCGGGCGCCCTGACCATCGGCATCCGCGATCTGCAGGCGATATTCGCGGGTTTTGCCGGCGCCGGAGGCCGTGACATAGGCAATCCGGGTATTGAAAATGCCACGATCCCCCGTCAGCTGCTGGTAGATCAGGTCGGCTATGCGATGGGCGGTATGCCGTGCATCGGCTGCCTTGAAGGGAATCCGGTCCGAGAGCAGCGGGGCTCCGCGAATGGCATCGAACAGGGTGAAGGTGGCTTCATAGGCACCTCCGCCGACACCGGGAACAACCCGGCCGATGACGACATGCTCCTGGCCAGCGCTTTGCCAAACCGGAAAATTGACGGCTTCCGGCGGCACCGGGCGTTCCGGCATCTGCGCCTCGGCCAGTGGCGTAAATCGGCCACTGCTTTCCAGATCGGCGGCAATGATGCGGGCAAGATTCTCCCCCGCAAGCCCCTCCTGACCAAACGGCGCAATCGCAATCGGCATCGCGCCCTCAACGCCCTGGTTGATGTCCACCGTCAACTCGGCGCGCGCCAGTCCGGCCAGCCCCAGTACAAGAAAACCCAGCAACAGGAAGAAACGAGGTTGGCTGATCATGGCATGACCTTGAGTAGACATCAGTTGGGGTTGAATCGAAATGAAACGGCTTGACCCAGCAATTGCTCGGCGACCCCTTCATCCGTGGGCATGGGGAACGGCGCGGCTTTCCGCACCGCTGCCTCGGCGGATCGCTCGAAAGCGGCATCACCCGCACAATCCGCATCCACAGAGGAAACCCGGCCATCCGGCTGCAAACGGACCCGGATTTTACAGGACATGCCCGGCGATGCAGAGGCGGGCTTCAACCACGCCCCCTCGACCCGGGGTTTGAAATAACGATTGACCCAGGATTGCGCGGCCTTTTCAGCGTTGGCTTCCAGAGCCCTTTGTTGCGCGTGCTGCTGTGCTTCGCGCTGAGCCTGTTCCTGCGCGATGACCTCCTGGCGAGCGGCTTCCTCGTCGGCTTTCCGGGCCCGAGCTTCGGCCTCGCGGCGGGCTTTCTCCTCTGCCTCGCGCCGTGACGCAGCTTCGCGCTCTGCCTTCGCGCGCGCCTTCTTGGCCTCGGCCTCGGCGGCCGCCTTCTGTTGGGCTTCTATTTCAGCCTTTTTGCGCAGGTCAGCTTCACGCTGCTGCCTGACCTGAGCCTCTTTCTTGCGCTGAAGCGCCTCGGCCTTATTCCGAGCCTCCGCCTTCTGTCGGGCCGCCAGCTCAGCCTTGCGCGTGGCATCTTCTTCCAGCTGGCGCTGAACTTCAGCCTCGGCCTTGTTCCGGGCCGCCTCTTCGGCTTTTTGGCGCGCCTCGGCCTCACGCTGGGCCTTGGCCACCCTCTCAGTCTCCAGGGCTTTCTGCTGTTGACGAGCAGCCTCGGCTTCACGCAGCTCGGACTCCCGCTGCTCCTGCAAGGCCAGGTTTTTCATGGCGGCCTGTCGAGAGGATTCCTCGGCCGCCGCCCGCGCCTCCTGCTCGGCTTGCTCGCGCTGCCGCTCAGCCGCCAATGCCTGCTGGCTCGCTTCGGCCGCCTTCTGTTCACGCAGACGCTGCTGGCGTTGTTGTTCCACCTTGTGCCGGGCACGATCCACGGCGCTGGCGTCAACCGTCACGGCCTCGATGATCTCTGGCTGTGGCGGACTTTCCGGTGGGCTGGCCCGCTCGAAATGCATCACGATGAACCCCATCAACAGCAGGTGCAGAAAAAGGGAAAGCAGGAACGCGCCGGGATGGCGCCGTGCCTTGTGAGCGATCATTCGTTGGCGGGTTGCGTCATGAGACCGACACTCGGAACGCCCGCCTGCTTGAGGGCGGCCATGATCGTGACCACTCGTCCATAATCGACTTTCTGATCGCCACGGATCAGCACGGCAAGCCCCGGCTTTTTCGTCAGCGCGCCCTGAATTCGTCCCGGCAGTTCGGGGGCCGTGAGGGGGGTATCGGCCTGGTTGCCTTCATCCAGATACAACGAGCCATCCGCCTTGATGGAAATAATGATCGGCAGCTGCTCATGCGTCTCGACCGCCTTCGCTTCCGCCTGCGGCAATTCCACGTCAACACCTGTCTGCATCATCGGCGCGGTGACCATGAAGATGATCAGCAATACCAGGGTGACATCGATGTAGGGCACCACATTGATTTCGGCCATTGGCCGCCGCCGCTGAGTCCGACGGGAAACGCTGGCGAGGTTCATTTGGCGTGGGCCTTGCGATGCAGCAGACTCAGAAACTCATCGGCAAAGGCCTCATAGCGGCTGGCGAGCCGGCCAATTTCGGTGGAGTAGCGGTTGTAGGCCATGACCGCCGGAATCGCGGCAAACAAGCCCATGGCCGTGGCCACCAGCGCTTCCGAAATACCGGGGGCCACCATGGCGAGCGTCGCCTGCTTGGCCGTTCCCAGCGAGCGGAACGCATTCATGATGCCCCACACCGTGCCGAACAGCCCGACATAGGGACTGGTGGAACCCACCGTAGCCAGAAACGGCAGTCGCTCGTCCAGAAGTTCGAGCTCCCGGTTCAGCGAAACCCGCATCACCCGCTGGGCGCCCTCCATCACGGCGTCGGGACCAATGTTGGGTTCCTGACGCAGACGGGCAAACTCCTTGAAGCCGGCCATGAAGATATTTTCCAGCCCCTCGGTTTCGTAATCCTCACGCGCCAGTTGCCGGTACAAATCCGCCAGATCGATGCCCGACCAGAACCGTTCCTCGAACTCGTCGGTGGTCTCCTCGGCGCGGTTGATTTCCCGATACTTGCCGAAAATGAACCCCCAGGAAACGATAGAGGCCAGGATCAGAATCGCCATCACCGCCTGCACGACAGGACTGGCATCTAGCATCAACTGGATGATTGAGAGTTCGGATGACATCGGTTGAGTAATCGAGTGTAAGCGTGGAGTTGAAGTTTAGTGCAAGCAGTCGGTGCCCGGCACGCCATCGAGATGAAAATCAGAATTTGCCCGGTCATTTATTTGCGGGCTTATGCCGCCAGTACTTCGGCCAATTGCGCCAGCATGAAATCCGGGATGGCCTTGGGCCGAAATTGATCGGCGCAGATCGAAGCGACCCGAACGCTGCCCTCGCAGAGCAATTCACCGTCGCACACCACGGTTTGCCTGAATGCCATGCTGGCGGGACGCACGGCATCGAAGTCCACGGTCACCTGCAGCAGGTCATTCAGACGGGCCGGTCGGCGGTATTCGACCGATAGCGCACGAATGGCAAAGACGATGCGGTGCTCCTGTTCCATCACATCCAGCTCGATGCCCTGGCTGCGCAGGAACTCGGTCCGGGCTCGCTCCATGAATTTGATGTAGTTGGTGTGATAGACCACACCACCGGCATCGGTATCCTCGTAATAGATGCGCACCGGCCAGACGAATATCGCTTCGGCCGGCGTTTTTCGGGAATCCTCACACGCCATGGCTAGAACAGCTCTTCGTTGGTGGCCGGCGTTTGCGGCGGCTTGAGCCCGAGGTGCAGATACGCCATGCTGGTCGCCACCCGTCCCCGGGGAGTACGCATGATGAAACCCTGCTGGATCAGATACGGCTCCAGCACATCCTCGATGGTACCCCGCTCTTCGCTGATGGCCGCCGCCAGGTTATCCAGCCCGACCGGCCCGCCATCGAAGCGCTCGATCATGGCGTTGAGCAGCTTCCGGTCCAGCTGATCGAAACCATTGCGGTCGACATTCAGCATTTCCAGCGCCCGATCCGCGATATCCGCGGAAATGTGGCCATCGCCCAGCACCTCCGCAAAATCACGCACCCTTCGCAACAGCCGGTTGGCGATGCGCGGCGTGCCTCGGGAGCGACGGGCAATTTCCACCGCACCTTCCGGGTTCATGTCGACGCCTAGAATCCGAGCCGAGCGGGCAACAATCAGCGCCAGTTCCTCGGTCGTGTAAAACTCCAGGCGATGGACGATGCCGAAGCGGTCACGCAGCGGCGAGGTCAGTAGACCCGCTCGTGTCGTCGCCCCGACCAGCGTGAAAGGCGGTATATCCAGCTTGATCGACCGGGCCGCCGGCCCTTCGCCGATCATGATGTCGATCTGGTAATCCTCCATCGCCGGATAGAGCACCTCCTCCACGACCGCGCTCAGCCGGTGGATTTCGTCGATAAACAACACATCGTGTGCCTGCAGATTGGTCAGTAAGGCCGCGACATCGCCCGCCTTTTCCAGAACCGGCCCGGAGGTATGGCGGATGTTCACCTCCATCTCGTTGGCGATGATATTGGCCAGCGTGGTCTTGCCCAGCCCCGGTGGTCCGAAGATCAGCACATGATCCAGCGCCTCCTGCCGGCCCCGCGCCGCCTGGATAAAGATATCCATCTGCTCGCGCATGACCTTCTGGCCGACGTAGTCCGCTAGGCGCTTGGGTCGGATGGCACGATCGACGGCATCGTCTTCGCGATCGGCGCCGGGAGTAATGAGACGGGGTTGGGTCATCAGGGAAAAATGGAGGTTAGGCCCGTGGCATCGGGTCTCAGCCTTGAATGGAAGTCACGGTTATTGAGCGAGCGAAATCCGCGCCATGGCGCATGGCCTTACTCATAATGGGTCCAAAGTCTCAGGACTTTCACAACGTTCTGCTCTTCCAGCACCTGATATACCAGCCGATGCTGGATGTTGATACGCCGAGAGAACGCTCCGGACAGATCTCCTACCAGACGCTCAAAAGGGGGTGGATTCTGAAAAGGATTCATTTCCAGCAAAGTCAGAAGGGTAATTGCCTTCTCCTTGAGTCCGGAAGCCGCGATTTTTTTGGCATCCTTCTGTGCCTGCTTTGTATAAAACAGTTGCCAATTCACCAGTCGAGTTCTCTGGCGCTCCCTTCGAGGGGTTCCTCCATGCCCGCCTTGATCGATTCCCGCATCCCGGGAACGGACAGCAGGTACAAGGTTTCTTGTATGGACTCCCAGTCCTCGGCGGAGATCAACACCGCATTGGCGCGCTTTCCCGCAATGGCAACGGGTTGATGTGATTCGGCGGCTTGATCGATCAATCGATAAAGGTTGGATCGCGCCTCGCTTACCGTCAGTGTTTGCATAACATGCTTTTCCGGAACAGCCATCACCAAGTTTCAGCGTACGCCATTGCGTACGTCACCTCAAGCCGGAATCAGCAAAAGCCGGTTACTTCGCCACCGACTGAAGCGCCAAGCGGATGATTTCTTCGCTGGTTTTGCCTTCCGGGGAAATTTTCTTAACCAGCTGGCCGGCATCCTGCGGCTTGAACCCAAGCGCCACCAGGGCAGACGTGGCATCGTCCACCGGGCTCGCCTCAGGCATCGGCAAGGTTTCGGCACCGGGCAAGGTGACTGTACCGAGTTCCGGCAAGCGATCCCGCAATTCGATGATCAGGCGTTCGGCCGTCTTTTTGCCGACACCTGGCAGCCGCACCAGTCGGGCGGTGTCCTGGTATTCGACGGCGCGGTGAAATTCTTCCGCACTCAAGCCGGAGAGGATGCCCAGCGCCAGCTTGGCCCCCACACCATTAACCTTGATGAGCGTGCGAAACAGACTACGTTCGCTTTCCGAGATAAATCCGAACAGGCTGTGGGCGTCCTCGCGGATCGCCAGATGGGTATAGAGCAGCACTTCGCCGCCCACATCAGGCAGACCGTAAAAAGTGGACATCGGCGCATCTACCTCGTAACCGACCCCCCGCACATCCACCAGCAGCGAAGGTGGCTTCTTGAGAACAAGCATGCCCCGCAGAAATCCGATCATCGACTCACCAGCCCGGCCTGAGCCATGCGCAGGTGGGTCTGTCGGTGGTGGATATGACACATGGCGATGCCGAGGGCATCACTGGCGTCGCCCGGTAAAACCTGATCAACACCCAGCAGGAAGCGCACCATATGTTGCACCTGGGATTTCTCAGCACTGCCCTTGCCTACCAGGGCCTGCTTCACCTGTCGCGCAGCGTATTCATGGACTGGCAAACCCGCGTTCATAGCCGCACAAATGGCCGCGCCGCGTGCCTGCCCCAGCTTCAGCGCGGAATCCGCATTTTTCGACATGAAAACCTGTTCGATGGCCATCTCGTTGGGGCGGTGCTCCCGTGCGACCTGATAGATGCCGTCGTAGATCTGCTTCAGCCGGGTGGGAAAATCGTCGCTGTCGGTGCGGATCGTGCCGTAGGCCACCAGCACGGGACCCTTGATGCCATCGTGGATGATCCCGTACCCGGTGCACCGGGAACCGGGATCAATACCGAGAATGCTGACCACGCGCTAGGTCATCCCAGTCTGGCGAGGATGTCCTCGCTGATATCCGCATTGGAATAGACATTCTGGACATCGTCCAGGTCCTCGAGCCTTTCCAGGAGGCGCAACATCTTGCCCGCATCGTCCTCGCCCAGCGCGACCGTGGTGCTGGCCCGCATGGTGACTTCCGCACTTTCGGGCGGCAGGCCAGCGGCCATCAAAGCATCTCGCACGATCTCGAATTGCGCCGGATCGACCAGCACATCGACGGAACGATCCTCATGACTGATGACATCATCGGCGCCAACTTCGAGCGACACTTCCATCAACCGGTCCTCGTCGACTCCGGCGGGGTAACTGAGAATGCCCGTCTTGGAGAACAGATAGGCCACCGAACCATCGGTGCCAAGATTGCCGCCGGCCTTGCTGAAAGCATGGCGAACCTCGGCCACGGTGCGAACACGGTTATCGGTCAGACAATCGACCATCACGGCAATACCACCCGAGCCATAGCCCTCGTAGCGGATTTCCTCGTAATTGTCGCCCTCTCCGGCACCGACGCCCTTCTTGATGGCGCGCTCTATGGTGTCCTTGGACATGTTGGCCGTGAGCGCCTTGTCCATGGCGGCCCGCAAGCGGGGATTGTTGACCGGGTCGCCGCCCCCTGTGCGGGACGATACCGTGATCTCGCGAATCAGCTTGGTGAAGAGCTTGCCGCGCCGTGCATCCTGAGCTCCCTTGCGATGCTGGATATTGGCCCACTTGCTGTGTCCTGCCATGCCCCTGAACGTCCTCCCTCAACGTGAAATACAGCCGAAAATGGCCGAAATCTTACCATCATCGCTTCAATGCAATTTGATCCGGGGATGGAGGCGATTGCGGAAAAACGAGGAAATCATCAGCAGCAAAACCCGGAACGGTCCAAACAGGGCGAACTGGTGCATCTTGTAGAGCGAGAGGTAGACCATGCGGGCGACGAAGCCCTCAATCATTACCGACCCCATCAAATTGCCCATCAAATTGCCGACCGTGCTGTATTTGCCCAGTGACACCAGCGACCCATAGTCGAGGTATTTGAAATCCTTCTGTTTTCGGCCATCCAGACGATAGCGGATGTTTTCCAGCACCATGCTGGCCATCTGATGCGCGGACTGGGCACGTGGCGGCACATTGACACCCTTGCCCGGCCATTCGCAGGCCGCGCAATCACCGATGGCGTAGATGTCATCATCCCGCGTCGTCTGCAGCGTCGGCTTCAAGACCAACTGGTTGATGCGATTGGTCTCGAGACCATCGATGTCCTTGAGAAAATCGGGGGCTTTCACCCCGGCAGCCCACACCCGGGCGGCCGCCCTGATGAACTCGCCGGATTCCGTGCGCATACCCTCATTCGTTACCTCGACCACCTTGACCCCGAGCATGACGTCGATGCCCAGGCTGCGCAGTTGCTCGAGCGTGGCTCGGGAAAGCCGTTCCGGCAGGCCCGCCAGCAAGGTCGGCGCTGCTTCCAGAAGGTGAATCTTGATATCCGAAGCCTTGATATGGTCCAGCCCATAAGCGTTCAACAGCCGAGCCGCCTGATAAAGCTGTGCCGACAACTCGATCCCCGTTGCACCACCGCCGACGATGGCCACATCCAGCTCGCCCGCCTTGCTGGTGCCGCCCGCCGCCTGTGCGCGCAGGTAAGCTTCGAGAAGACGATTCTGGAACTGTTCCGCCTCCTCGGTCGAATCGAGAAACATGCAGTGTTCGGCCACACCAGGAATGCCGAAATCATTGCAGACACTGCCGACGGCCACCACCAGGATGTCATAGGGAAAGTTCCGTTCGGGCATGATCTGCTCGCCACCGGCACTCATGAGGGGCGCCAGACGAATCTGTTTCTGCTGTCGATCAAGGCCATTCATGCGGCCTAAGACGAAACGGAAATGGTTGTCGCTGGCTTGGGCGAGGTATTCCAGCTCATCATCATGCGAGTCGAGTGTTCCGGCCGCCACCTCATGCAGCAAGGGCTTCCAGATATGCGTCCGGCTGCTGTCGATCAGGGTAATTTCGGCCCGGCCCTTGCGGCCCAGTTTCTTGCCCAGCTGGGTCACCAGTTCAAGACCGCCGGCACCTCCGCCGACAACCACGATTTTGGGGCATTGGGTGTGACTGGGTGATTTCATACAGGCTCCTGATTATTCTTGTGATTATGGGATGGGGGGGTGCAACTCAGTCTATCCCCTTGTCTCCAGCTTGTCCTCCACTGAGGAGGTCACGACGGGGCGAAACAGATGACGGAACTTCCGGCGATGCCGGCGATTGGAAAAATCATCGAACCACGCTTCAAATCGGTCGCGCAAATGGGATTCCTGATGATGGAGATGGCCCAGCAACGCCCCGATGGCCAGCAGGGTGTCCACCGGCACGGCACGGCTGCGGAGCAGCTCGGCCAACTCACGCAGATGGACGGACTGGACGCTCATATCCTGATAATCGCCGAGGTGCGTCTGCAGCTTCTTGAGCCTCCGCAGCAATGGCTTAATCTCATCGGCAGGGAAAAGCCCCTGAAACAGTTCCATCTGATAGCGCAGCTTCTTGGCCGTCTTTCGCAGCGTGTGCAGTGCCTGGGGTGGGCTCTCCTGGTCGATGGCCTTGCCCTCGCTCAGCAGCCGACGATAGAGCTTCCATATTTTCGCAGCGGCCAGATCGCGAATGGGCACGCCAGCTTTTTTCGCCGTGGGTCGGCGAGGAGGGGGACGTTCGAGAAAAGACGCCCAGGCGTCCAGAAATCGATGATGAGAAGTGGAGCTGAGTCGCGCATTCAACGACTGATGTGCACGGTGACACTGGTTCATCACCTCTTCGCGCAACGGTAGCAGCTGGCCCTGCATCGCCTCCGGCAATTGTGCATCCAGCCACGCCAAGGCCAGCAGAAAGACATCCAGATCGCGCGCCCCGTTAGTCGCCTGAGCCAGATCGGCGAAGCCGTCCCGAAACCTTTGCAGCAAGCGCGGTGGCAAGGTGGCCCCCATCTGCCCCAATACCGCACGGGTCCGACGAACCGCCACGCGATAATCATGCAGGAACTCGGTGTCGACCTTCGCCAAAAGACCGGGCTGATTTATCCGAATCGTTTCCAGCAACTGACGCAGCACTCGCTTGACCGCCACATCCGCGCGCAGTTCAGGATCATCAATGATGGCAGGCGGAATGACCGTCACCGGCCAGGCGTTGCTCAGGGTATCCACCGCCGCTTGATAGATCGTGGCTTCGGCCGTCTGGATTTTCGGTTCGGCACACAGGGACTCCGCTAACGCTCGAAATTCCTTTCGGTGCCCCTTAACGGGAATCAGCCGCAGCCTTGGTTGCAGCGGACTGCTTCGGCGCTTCTCCTTCACCGCCAGCGACTCCACCCGGAATGTCAGCACCGCGATGCCATCATCCACTTCAACCACCCATTCGGAGCATGTCCCGGCAATTTCCATCTGCGGCATCAAGGCCCGAACGTTCAGAATCGGGGCCAGCCGGGTATAGCTATCCAGACGGGTCAAATCGTTGGAAAACACCGGCAGACTGCCCTGCCAGGGCAGCACCTCACGCGGGCCCTGACCAAACTGGCAAACACAGCGACAGAGCCCATCCTCATTCTTTTCGATGGCCAGCCAAACCCCAGCCTTCAGCAGGCGCCGGTCGAAGGTATCGAGCAGCGTCAGCCGCACACGGCTCTCGCTCACGGCATCGAGTCGGCCGGACGTGACCATCGTCTCAACCGAGAAGGAGGGTGGCAGTAGAAATTCCGTGGGCAACGATTCACTCATGAGGGGTATCCGGGTTGAACCTTTTCAGATCGAATTCTCGCACAGCCTCTCACCCGGGCAGTGACCTATCTGGAGAGGGATGACGCCTCCCCTTCAAAAAACGAGCGATCACAACGATCACATGACTTTGATACCATCGCTGGCCTGCTAAGTGCATACGACGGAATGCAGATTGTGCCTGCGGTTCGAAAATCCCATGAGACACACCCATTATCACGCCGACATCTCCTCCCAACCCGATGACGACCTGCTCGGCCGCCTGGCCGCGGGGTATGGCGACCCGGAACGGCAACATATTGCCGCGGCGCTGGAACTGGCGCGCAAGGCTCAAGAGGAAGACACCCTCACCCGGCCCCGAGGGATTGATGTCGCGCATATCCTGCATCAATTACGTGTGGATGCGACGACCATTCAGGTCGCCCTGCTCAGCGACCCCTACATTCGCGACAGCATCGATGCCCAGCTGATCGAGCGCCGTTTCGGCGCCAAAACCGCCGAACTGGTGCAGAAGGTCAACTGGCTAAACACCTTCGATGAGTACCACAAGGCGGAAACCAAGGAGCCGGACCAGGCCGAGCTGCTGCGCAGCATGCTGCTGGCCGTGGTCAACGATGTCCGGGCCGTGCTGGTCAAGCTGGCCTATCGATTGCAGAGACTTCGACTGCTCAAAGACCACCCCGACCCGGTCCTGCGCCGCAACATCGCACTGGAAACCCTGGATTTGCTGACCCCGCTGGCGAACCGGCTGGGCGTGGGCCAGCTGAAATGGGAGATGGAAGATCTCTCCTTCCGTTATCTGGAACCCGAAGAATACAAACGGCTGGCGAAATCGCTGGCCTCCAATCGCGCTGCCCGCGAAAGCTTCGTCCAGCATTTCATCCATGATTTGCGGGAAAAGCTGGAGACGGCGGGGGTACCGGCGCGGGTATTCGGCCGGCCCAAACACATCTTCAGCATTCACAAGAAAATCGAACGCAAGGACATTCCGCTTGAGGAGCTTTACGACCTGCACGCCGTTCGCGTCATCGTCAAGGATGTCTCGACCTGCTACACCGTGCTCGGAATGGTTCACAGCGCCTGGCTGCATATTCCCAAGGAATTCGACGACTACATCGCCAACCCCAAGGCCAACGGCTATCAGTCGCTGCATACCGTAGTCATCGGGCCGGAAGGCCGGCCGGTGGAAATCCAGATTCGCACCGAGGACATGCACAGCTTCGCCGAATTCGGTGTCGCCGCCCACTGGCGCTACAAGGAGGGCAGCAAGCAGGATCAGGCGCTGGACCGCAACGTCAATACGCTGCGGCAACTGCTGGAGTCCCGCGACGACGAGCAGGGCATTCTCGATTCATTTCGCTCAGAAGTCTTCGAGGACCAGATTTTCGTCCTGACGCCCAAGGGCCAGGTCATTCGCTTGCGCAAGGGCGCCACACCGGTGGATTTCGCCTACGGCATCCACACCGAAGTCGGCCATCGTTGTCGGGGTGCCAAGATCAATGGCCGCATGACCTCGCTGACGCACCCCCTGAAGTCGGGTGACAAGGTGGAAATCCTTACCGCCAAGTATGGCGGCCCGAGCCTAGGCTGGGTTGATCCGCACCTGGGCTACGTCAAGACCGCCCATGCCCGCAACAAGATTCGCGCTTGGTTTCGCCAGCAGGACCATGAACGGCACATGAAGGCCGGCAAGCACCTCTTTGACCAGGAACGGCAGAAGCTGGGCGTGCGCGAGGCCGACCTGGAACAGCTGGCACGCCACTTCCATCTGCCGCGGGCGGATGATCTGCTGCTGGCACTGGGCCGCACCGACATCAGCGCCGTTCAACTGGCCACCGCCCTGAAACCCGGCGACCTCAACCAGAAGGCAGCGGCCAGGCCCGTCACAAGCCGACGCAAGCCGGTGGTCGCCCCGGCCAGCGACGAAATCACCATCCAGGGCGTCCGCAATCTGGTGACCCACATTGCCCGTTGCTGCGAACCTAAACCCGGCGAACCCATCATCGGCTTTGTTACCGTGGTGCGCGGCATCGCCATCCACCGGCAGGACTGTCCCAACATCCTGCAACTAGCACCGGAGAAACATGGCCGGCTGATGGACGTCGCCTGGGGCGCGGAGCCCGAGGGGTTCCCGGTCGACATCGAAGCGCGGGCGCTGGATCGCAAGGGGCTATTGAAGGACATCACCCACATCCT
>JBIIEQ010000122.1:0-5344 GCA_044237765.1 Methylococcaceae bacterium
AACGGAATCGCCCGCCTCGCTCAAGTCATCGAGGGGGTGGTGTTCAGGGATGGAGTACAGGACAACATCGAGAAGATTGCCGCCTGAGCAAACCTGCTCAGATACACAACAATTGACCATTTCTCGAAGATCACCCGGCGATCAACGGTCTGGCCAAATATTCTTGGCGTCTGTGGGGTGACCACCCAGAGGCAAGGGGTGCCGCATCCACCACGATGATATTGGCGCTGCTACCAACGATGAAAAGATTGCCCGCCAATGTGCTGGCCAGCGCGAGCAGAACGCCTTGTGATGGATCGGTGATCGGGCGCAACAACATGACCGGCGGCACATTGGACACCAGTATGACAGCAGGCTTAAGGGGGCCCTCTACAAATTATCCATGCATGTTTCGACAAGGCTCCCTTGCTGGTTAACTCAACTCAAATCGGTCTGCAGCTTTTCCAGCCGCTCCCTGAGGTCATCATCGGAGAGGCTACCCAACCAACCTTGACGCCCTGCATGAATATCTTTGGCCGACTCGGCTGATACACCACATCGTTCGGCCGCGATCAGGTAGGCACGCTTCCGGGCCCCTCGATAGGGATCAAATCGGTGCTGATACTCCACCGTCAGGGCAACCCACTGTTCGCGGAGGGAGTCCCTCTTAGCCGACTCAGGTTGCCCTGCCAGCACAACGTCCTGCGGGCATTCCGTTTGCCTTTCCGGGAGGCGCACATCCAGCGCTCCCCGACAAGGCACCTGATCCGCATCCAACGTAAAGCCCGCGGCATTGGGATGACCCCCGCCGCCGAACTGCGTAGCCAGATTGGCGACATTGAACTCACCGCGCGACCGCAGCGAACACTCCCATCGCTGACGTTGACCATTAAAGCGGTAAATAAGGCCGAAGGTTCCGGACTCCTTGGCCAGGGCTTCTCCCAGGTCACTCGCAAACTGGGGTGGCGCATTGACAGCCAGCCCCTGAACCCCGCAGAGATGCATGGCATGCCGACTATGCATGAGGCGTTGTACGCTTTGCTGTTGCTGACGGCAGAGCACCCTGCCCTCCTGCTCCAGCTCCGACAGACTTAACGATTCCACAGCATCGAGGGTTAATGGCAGCCGAAGATAAAGGGCCTGATTGATTTCCCGGGTGCCGGGCAGTTGGTGGTGCCAGAGATCGCGATCTTCGATGTGGGCCAGCAGATCCGGCATCGGCTGATGCGGATGAAAGTGCAGCCAGGCCAGGGCACAGCCACTGCGTGTCAGATCGAAGTGGACCTGCAGGTTCGCCGGGATGGCCGGCTGGTCCTCAAGATAATGCGCATAGGCGCGCTGGGCACTCTCATGGTGATCCAGGACCACCAAGCGTTCAGCATGGGCCGCCAGTTGAACCAGCAGCTCCGGGTAATAACAGAAATCGAGGATGTAAATAGAGGGTCCGGGGGGGATGTCGGGGAGCGGATCCCCATGCCGAACGGGTTGATAGACGGCTGTCGCACCCAGGGCCTTCCACGCCGCCCAGGCGGCCCCCAATCCATCCAGGCAATCGGCATGGTAAAGCACCCAAACATCCGGGGATGAACTCAAGACTTCCTCCTGCTCACGGGTCGTTGTTGATCGATAATTATCATGAGATCTGCCGGGTCAGCATGATGACGATTTACCATATCACCTTGCCAATACGCCGCACATAGCCCGGATGATATGGCACACTCAACCAAGAACTCTTCAGCATCTAAGCGACCACCCCGACCAGATCCATGACAGCGCGTTTCTACCTGACCGTTCCCTTCGCCCAGAAAGATGAAGCCAAAGCCCTCGGCGCCCGCTGGGACCCGGCACGTAAACGCTGGTATGTGCCCGACGGCATCGACAAGAGCCTGTTTCAGCGCTGGCATGCCACGGACACCGACGCCCCACCGGCGGCCACGGAACCCCAGAACGCCCAGCATCCGTCATCATCGAACCGGAAACAGGCATCCGCGGGCGTCGTCATCCCGTCCAGCAACCCAGATTTCGTTGCCTATTCCGGTGATGCCCCGCCCTGGGAGTAAACCGGGATAAGCCTGTTCGAGCGCGTCCACTTTCCAGGGGCACACCCCAAACCATCTTTTTTTATCGGGAGGTTGCGCGCAGCGGGGCGCCGATGATGTATTTCGGGAGACCGGCGTCAAAACCTGGATGAATGCCCATGGGTTAAAGGATCAGGACTTGGAACATGACAGGGAACACCTTGCCCTGCATGCGTCCCAGGGGTTACTTGATCTCGTTCGGGGCACACACGTAAGGTGGTTGCCAACAACCCATTCAATGGCTTCTAGAGACACGCCGTGAGATCCAAGCTTCTTGATGATCTTAAAGACCACGCCGAAGAGATAAGGATTGCATCACATGATGAGATTCTGTCCTGGATCGACATGGCCCGTAAACTGTGGCCATTAATAGTCGTTCTTGTTTTGGGGCTTGCCGCCCTATTCTCATTGGCAAAACCTGCGCCACCAAGGGTTGTTCGACTTGCAGTCGGACACCCCCCTGACTACTCAAACACCATTGCTCAGAAATATGTTGCCTTCTTTCGGGCAAATGGCATCGACCTTCAGTTGGTGGAGACTGAGGGCTCTTTTGATAGTCTTCGCAGGGTCAGCGACGATCAGGATCCTATCCAGGCCGCCTTTGTTGAAGGCGGAATTCGGGATACTCACGAGGCGCACAAGGAGTTGATGTCCCTCGGGTCCATTGGTTACCAGCCCCTTTGGCTCTTTTATTGGGGGGCACAGGAAGAGGATGACCAATCCACGATCCATAGCCTTCTCAGGAAGAAAGTCTCGATTGGCAATCTCGGCTCAGGAACCCATCAAAAAGCCCTGGACCTTCTACGTCTTAGCGGAATCGAGCAAGGCTCTAATATGCTGACTCTGCCACAAAAAGAGGCCAGTCTCGCATTACAGCGCCACGAGATTGATGCTCTTTTAATGATTGAATCGGTCGAATCCCCGTTAATACAGGAGCTTCTCGACAACCCCAAAGTCCGCGTGGCACATTTCGCAAGAGCCCGCGCCTATGCAAAACAGCTCCGTTATCTCAGGGTGCTTGAGGTTCCCATGGGCAGTTTTAGCCTGATACGAAATCACCCGAGCCGGGATATCGATGTTATCGCCACAACGACCAACATAATTATCGATCAGAACCTTCATCCCGCCATCCAGATGCTCTTCATGGAGGCATCCAGCCGGATCGCCAGCCGGGAAGGCTTTTTTTCAAACCGGCGGGAATTTCCAGACTATAAGGACCCCACTTACCCCGAAAGCGAGGTAGCGCATAGATTTTTCCTTTATGGCACCCCGACTCTCAATCGATTCCTACCCTTCTGGCTCTCCGACTTTATTCAACGGATGTGGCTTCTGTTGATCCCCTTTGTGGCGCTGGCTTACTCGCTCATCAAAACCGTCCCTCAGTTCTTGGGGGTCCGCCGCCAAAAAAGGCTTCAGCGTTACTATACCGAACTGCGACGGATTGAATCTCAACTGGATGAAGCGCCAGACACAGCCCGTATTGAGGCAGCCCTCGAACACCTGGATCAAATGGAGGCTAAACTCAAGAAGTCACGAATCAGTCGTAAACAGGTGGCCGAATTTTATGCCCTTCGGGGCGACATGATGTTTGTCCGAACAATTCTGGAGCGTTACCTACCACAACGACAGACTTGACTCGAGACCAACCTCTTCCATCCGCAATCCCAAAGATGGAATGCGAGCCAGATTCCCGGGGGCCGGCTGAAGATTTTTCCCGCAAATGAGGCCAGCAGACAGTTCCTGTGACTGGAAGATCCGAATGAATTCAATGCGTTGACCCGATATTTCATCCATCGCTGACTGCATACCTCGCAGTTAGGGGCCTCGGGAGTGAGCCGAACGAGGCACACCACTCCAGAGTAAGTTATCGTCTCCGCGGGTTGAACATCAATGACATAATCATCAATGGGATCCCAAACCATGGCCACTTTTTTCGATGTTGAGAGTTATGCCTTCGGGTCATTGCTGATCATCCTGTTTGTCGCCGCCTCCGTACTGGGCGTCTTTCTGTTTCGCACACGCTTCAAACTGGATCGCTTCAAGCAATTTCACGACGTCTCGGGGAATATTTTTGGCGTGGCCGGCACCCTCTACGCCGTCCTGCTGGGGTTGGTTGTGGTGGATGCGATGGAGACCTTTTCCACCGCCCGCGTCACCGTTGAGAAAGAATCCAACGCCTTGGCAAATATGTACATTCTGGCCTCCCGACTGCCCGCGGAAAAAGCACAGGCCTTTCAATCGCTCTGCGTAGCCTATGCCCGTGAAGTAGTCGAGCGTGAATGGCCCATCATGGATGATGGCCACAGTGATCCGGACGCGCGCAACCTGACCTACTCGCTGTTCAAGCAAATCGCGGATGTGGAACCCGCGTCGGAGAACCTCAAGGCGGTCTACCCGCTCCTGCTCGAACAGGGCATGCAACTGCGGGAGCAGCGGCGAATGCGGACGGCCATCGCCACGCATAGCCTGCCCGCCATCGAATGGGTTGTGCTCTGCATAGGAGCCCTTGTGACAGTGACGTTTACCTACTTCTTTCGCCTGGACAGCTTCAAGGTGCAACTGACGCTGACGGGATTGGTGGCCCTGCTGATCGCCCTCAACTTGTATCTGGTGGTGCTTTTTTCCAATCCATTCTCAGGCGATCTCCATGTGGAGCCTGAGCCCTTCCAGACGGATCTGAGTATTTTCGAGCGGTTCGGTGCCATCGAGAAACTGATACCCTGAGGCGCCATGCACCGAGATACCAGGGATTCAGCCACGGTGCACCGGTCGCTTGAAATAGGTGGCTGACTTATGACTCAAAGCACCCGCCCATGACGGATGAACAGATCTTGACTCTGATCGTGAAAGGGGGGCACGACAACCACCTCCGAGCATTCAATGCCATTTACCAAGACTGGGCACACCCCATGAAATCATTCTTCATCGCGAGAGGCTGCACTCTCCAGGATGCAGATGATGTGTTCCAGGAAATTGTGCTGAAAATCTGGAAAAAAGCCCGACAGTTCAATGGCCAGGGATCTGCCAAGGCCTGGGTGTGGTCCATCGCAAGGAACACGTTGATCGACCATTTTCGGGGATCACAAAAACACCCGGCCATGGATACACTCAACGGAGATCCTGACGACCCGGTCATACCCGCCCCCACCCCATCCGTGCAGAGTTATGCTCAAAAGTTGTGGATGAGCAGCTGATGGAGGCGGCGTATTCTTGATGGTCTTCAAGGTCATCAATGCCTACGAGAGGAGTGAATACGCCGTGAGTAAAGATAAGATGACTCGGTTAAA
>JBIIEQ010000123.1:0-5306 GCA_044237765.1 Methylococcaceae bacterium
TGACCCATTCATGCAGGGTCTGCGCCACACAGCCGATCTTGGGGGCAATCGATTCGATACAGGCCCACAGGGAGGGATACTCGCCTCGATGCTCCTGCACCATCCGAACGGCACGTTCTCTCACTTCGGGGGAAAAACGGTTGGATTTATTGCTTTTCATGGCTCCATCTTCTCAGAGTTAGGAGCCTCCTCGTTTCCCGGGGCGGTTCAGTTCAGATGCGTAGCTGGGGACCGGGCAATCCACCCAAGTGAAGGATGCAGGGCTTGATCAGCAGGGTTTATTGGCCATGAACTTATACGGCTGGGTTCTCGGATGTTGAGGCTTTGATTGCCCATCACTGTGGATATGGGTAGTCAGCGAACAATCCCAGCGCATCAGACAGTAGCGCGGCGAAAAGCGCAGCAAGAGTGATCGCATCACGGGTTTGTGTAAGCTGAAGGCGGCCGCATGATTGGTGAGCCTCGCGGGAGATACTTGGTGCTGCTTTCTGGCTTCGAGGGCGATCAAGGCGTGAAGATCATCGCAGAGCAGCTTGTCGCAATGTCCTGCATGACGGCGGCTTGGGAAACGCCAGACGTGTTCAAGGTTGAGGCGATATTCCGCCGTGCGAAAACTTGTGCAGGGTCCAGCGAACTATTACGGTGTCGTTTGAAGAACCTGTATGGCTTTCGTGGATTGCCACTGATGGTTTTTGTAAAGCCGGGTCTTGGCATCAAACACCAAGGTAACTTTAACCTGACCCGTGGGATAGGTATTCACGAAGCCACCAACGCCCCGGACAAAGCCCTTACCATCGATATTGGATAGCGAAGATGCCTGTTGCTCAACCGCATAGGTCGCCCTGATTTCGCTATCGGTTTGCACCTCCCGCAGGGGTTGCCCGCAACGGGAAGTCACGGTGTCGTAGGAGGTGCGCGAAGGCTTCAGCGAAGCCAGATCATCCAACTCCAAACGTCCTGATTCCAAGCCGAAACCTGAGCAGCCAGTGAAGGTGACGTTGACGGTGGCAATCAGGATAAGTGTACGGGCAAATGTGTTTTGCATACCGAAGAAATCCATGATTTAGGAGAGATGGGGCGGTACTGCGTGACCTAGACTTCGTGGCACTCCAAAAGGAATGAAAACAGCTGTCTCCCCCAACCGCTACAAACCCAGCAGAACCTCTGGTGTGCTGAAACGTCGACTTCTGACGTCTTGATTTCAGAGCCGATGGCTTCGAGCTTCATGTCTTATAAGCGCTGGTTTCAATTCAGAGCTAGACGAAGTAGGGCTAATAGACGCTTAAGCTGACATACAAAAAACCGCCTTGCGGCGGGTTTTTGTTGATTTGCACTTGCCTCACACTTACGAGATCTATAGTTCTCTGTGGGTTCGGCTTAAGTTATTGATTTATGGCGCGCCCGATACGATTCGAACGTACGACCTTCGCCTTCGGAGGGCGACACTCTATCCAACTGAGCTACGGGCGCGTGAGGCACGAGTATAGCGGAATCAGGGGGTGTTTAACAGGTTGCGCAGTTGGGCAAGTGAGGCTTGGCCACGTTCCTTTTTGGTTTCCGGGTCCAGCGCCTTGCGGGCGGGCCATTCGAGGTCGGCTTCCGGCAGTTCGTCGAGGAAACGACTGGGTTGCCGGCTGACCAGTTCTCCCCGGCGTTTGCGGTGTGTGCAGTAACTCAGCGTGAGATGCTGCTGGGCGCGGGTGATGCCGACATAGGCTAAGCGCCGTTCCTCTTCGATGCTGTCTTCCTCGATGCTGGTCTCATGCGGCAGCAGGTTCTCTTCCATGCCAACCAGATAGACATAGGGGAATTCCAGGCCCTTCGCCGCATGCAGTGTCATCAGGTTGACGCGGTCGCCGGCCTGTTCCTCCTGGCTACGGTCGAGAACATCCAGCAGCATGATCTTGGCCACGACCTCGGCCAGGCTTTTTCCCTCGGTCTCCTCTTCATGGGCAATGCGCTTGAGCCAGTCCAGCAACTCGCGGACCTGGCCCATTTTGCGTTTGGCGGCTTCCTCGCTGGGGGCGGTTTCCCGTAGCCAGCCGTCGTAGTCGATGGTTACGATGAACTCGTCAATCACAGCAAAGGTGTCTCCCCGCTCGGCTCGGTCGGCGACGTCGTTGATGCGGTTGCAAAAGTGCTGCAGCCGTTGTCGGGCGCTCTCGGCCAGTTCTGTGGCAAGACCCATCTCGTAACAGGCGGCGAACAGACTGATATGCCGGCGGTTGGCATAGGCACCTAGTTTTTCCAGTGTGGTGGGTCCGATTTCCCGGCGTGGCACGTTGACGATGCGCAGAAAAGCGGCGTCGTCGTCGGGGTTCACCAGCAGGCGCAGGTAGGCGAGGATGTCCTTGACCTCCGTATATCCAAAGAATGACTGGCCGCCGCTGATGAAGTAGGGGATGCTCGATTCCCTGAGTGCGGTTTCGAAGATACGGGCCTGATGGTTGCTTCGGTAGAGGATGGCGTAATCTTGAAACCGGGTGGCGTGGCGAAATTTGTGATGAATCAGGTCGGACGCAATCTGTCGTGATTCCAGGATTTCATCTTTGTGGTGCAGCACACGCAAGGGGTCACCAGGAGCGAGCGCGCTCCACAGGCGCTTTTCGAAGACATGCGGGTTGTTGGCGATCAGCGCGTTGGCGACGCCGAGGATACGGCGGGTCGAGCGGTAGTTCTGCTCCAGTTTGATGACCTCAAGTCGTGGGAAGTCGCGTTGCAGCTGGGCCAGATTTTCCGGCTGGGCACCCCGCCAGGAATAGATCGACTGATCGTCATCGCCCACCACCGTGAAGCGGCCCAGCTGGCCGGCCAGCAGCTTGACCATCTGGTATTGGGTCAGGTTGGTGTCCTGGTATTCGTCCACTAGCAGGTAGCGCAGCTTGTTTCGCCATTTCTCCAGGATCTCGGGGTGTTCCTGGAAGAGCAGCACCGGCTGGAGGATGAGGTCGTCGAAATCCACGGCGTTGTAGGATTTCATCTGCCGGAGATACAGATCGTAGATATCCAGTGCGCCGGGCACGAAGTCCGTCCCGCTGGCGGCGGCCTGTTCCGGCAGCAGAAACCGGTTTTTCCAGCGGCTGATCTGCGCGCTGAAACGTTCGGCGTGATCGATATCCCACTCGGGCCGGCCATGCTTGATGAGTTCCTTGATCAGCACCAGGCGGTCGTGCTCGTCAAAGATGGAGATGGCCTTCTTGAAGCCCAGTGCGCCGTGTTCCCGCCGAATGATGTCGAGTCCGAGCGCATGAAAGGTGGAGACGGTCAGCCCGCGCAGGCCTTTGTCGTCGACCAGCTTGCCGACGCGGCTTTTCATTTCCCGCGCGGCCTTGTTGGTGAAAGTGACGGCGGCGATGTTGCGGGCCGCCATCCCCTGGCGGATCAGATACGCGATCTTTTCGGTGATGACCCGAGTCTTGCCGCTGCCGGCACCGGCCAGGACCAACAAGGGTTTTTCCAGTTCGATGACGGCCGCGTATTGTTGGGGGTTGAGCTGTGGCACTGGCAGAGGTCAGATCCGGGAGTTGGGAGCCGAGCGGTCCAGTCGCCGGTAGCCGATGGCCTCGCTGAGGTGCTGGATGCCGATGTCTTCAGATCCGGCCAGATCGGCGACGGTGCGGGCTAGTTTCAGGATGCGGTGATAGGCGCGGTGAGACAGGCCCAGCTTGTCGATGGCCTGCTCCAGTAAGCGGTGGCCATCCTCGCTGAGGGCGCAGTCGCGCTTGATCAGCGTTGGGGACAGCAGGGCGTTGGGCCGACCTGCCCGCTGCAGGGCGCGATGGCGGGCCGCGATCACCCGTGCGCGGATGACGGCGCTGCTATCCTCGCCGCCCGGGCTGCCTTTGCGCAACATCTCCTGGGGGACGCGGGGGACTTCGATATGCATGTCGATGCGGTCGACGAGTGGCCCGGAAATACGGCCGCGATAGCGCAGAACCTGGTCGGGCGTGCAGCGGCAGCGCCCCGAGGCATCCCCCAGATAGCCGCAAGGGCAGGGGTTCATGGCCGCGATCAGTTGAAAGCGGGCCGGGAAATCAACCTGGCGCGCGGCGCGGGAAATGGTGATGGTGCCGGTCTCCAGCGGTTCCCGCAGCACCTCCAGTACCTTGCGGTCGAATTCCGGCAGCTCGTCCAGAAATAGGACGCCATGGGTGGCCAGCGACACTTCGCCGGGTTTCGGGTTGCCGCCGCCACCGACCAGTGCCGGCGCGGAGGCCGTGTGGTGAGGTGAGCGAAAAGGAGGTTGCCGCCAGCGCTGCGGGTTGAATGGGGTATCGCTAACCGAGGCGATGGCCGCACTTTCCAGTGCCTCATCATCCGAGAGTGGAGGCAGGATGCCAGGCAGGCGCGAGGCGAGCATGGACTTGCCGGTGCCAGGCGGACCCATCATCAAAAGATTGTGTCGGCCAGCGGCCGCGATCTCCAGTGCGCGCTTGACCTGGAAATGGCCATGTACCTCGCTAAAGTCGGGGTAGTCGTTGTCGCGAGCGGCGGGTGGCTGGAACGCAGCGGGCATGATGGGCCGCTGGCCGTTGATGTGAGCACAGACTTCCAGCAGGTGATTCGCTGGCAAGACCCTGGCTGCTTCCACCAGCGCGGCTTCGTCGGCATTGCCGGTGGGGATGACCAGTGCTCGCCCGGCATCGCGGGCCTGCAGTGCAGCAGGCAGCACCCCGGCGACCGGGCGCAGTTCTCCACCCAGCGAAAGTTCACCAAGAAACTCCATGTCCTGCAGGGCGCGATGGGGCAGCTGGCCGGAGGCGGCGAGAATGCCCAATGCGATGGGCAGGTCGAAACGGCCGCCTTCCTTGGGGATATCGGCGGGGGCCATGTTGACGGTGACCCGCTGCATGGGGAATTCGAAATGACAGTTTAGAAGCGCGCCGCGAACCCGATCCTTGCTCTCCTTGACGGCGGCTTCAGGCAATCCGACGATGTTGAGTGCGGGCAGGCCATTGGAGATATGCACCTCGACCGTGACGAGCGGAGCTGCAATCCCTTGTCGGCCTCGCGTGTAAACGATGGCGAGCGACATACGGCGCTGGTCGGCGATCAGCGCTGAAGAACCTGCTGCTCCAGCTCGGTGACCCGTGCTTCCAGTGCTTCCAGTTGTTCACGAGTTCTTGCCAATACGTTGCGCTGGACGTCGAATTCTTCACGGCTGACCAGATTCATCCGGCTGAAGGAGGCTTGCAGAATGGCCTGGAAGGTCTTTTCCATGTCACCCTTGAGCAAATGAAGATCGCCCGGAACGGCCCCGGACAGACGCTTGGCCAATTCATTCAGGGTGGAAGGTTCGAACATGG
>JBIIEQ010000124.1:0-5211 GCA_044237765.1 Methylococcaceae bacterium
TGCCGCGCATTCTCGACACCATGCCCTCCCAGTATTGCTGAACGGCATCGGCGGGAATCAGCTCGTTTCGCTTTACCTGTAGTTCGATTTCAGCAAGGCTGGCTAATGCTTCCTCGCGCCTCGCACGGGCATGGTTGTAATCGGCCTGCGCTTCCTGCTTTTCCGGCTTGGGTTGGTTGGGTTTGCGCCCAGCTCCGGGACGGTAACCGCCGTGGCCGGTGGGTAATCTGTCGGTCATTGGTGTGCCTGCTTTGAATACCAATCAATTTTGTATCGAGACGCTAACGAAACATCGAGGTCCGCATAACCCTTAATGGGCGCTTCCAGCCAGAACCTAGAGTGTTTCGCATCGACACTCCGGGTCCCGTCCGGGGTCGTGCGGGGCGAGATGTGCCAGCCCCGGTGTTCCATATCTGCGAAGGTTTCGAATCCGAACTTTATTATTTCGTGAAACATCCGTGGGACATCACAGCTCAATCAGCATCCGCCAACTCGACGGGATACCCGCGCCGGGCAGATAGGCTGGCCCATTGGCTTGCAATAGTTGAACGAGCTGATCTGGCCTTTGGTTGAGCAGCTCGGCCAGTCCGACGAAATCCCACAACGGGCGCTGATCGTGAGCATCAATCTGATAAGGCGCTGGCAGATGGCCGGTGACAATCAGATTTTGCGCTGTCTGGTGGATCGCTGGAGTCTCGACCTGCTCAGTCTTGGACGGCATTGGCCCCGTGGATCGTTTTGCGTTGTTCCAGCGCCATGAACATTGCTCGGAGCAATAAACCTTCTTGCCGGGTGGAAGGTCAGCGCTGCATTGCTTGCACGCGGTCATGCTTGCCTCGCTTGCCGCTGCTTCCATACAAATTCCCTAAACGACTTGAGGACATACCTTTCAGCGGCCTCAAGGTCGTCAAACTCGCGTGATGCAAGGTCGAAGATTTCCAAGGCGTTGCCGTGTGGCTCCGGTAATCCAGCCTCGAACGACTGGCATTTTCTCCACTGGTGAAGCCCCTGCACGGTCCGGCGTGCTGATTCGCACCACCTGGATGGGCGGCAAGGTTGGTGCCTGCATTGGGAGCAGCGGACAGCATCGGGTGATGTGGGGGTGAATATCTTCATGGTCTGGCCTCCTCAAACTGCCCGCATAGGTGCCGATCTGTCGCCCACCATCCTCCAGTTGCCAGCCCCGAATCGACGCCAGCCCCACATGAGGCAATCCCATTGGTGACGTTGGCGTGATCGCAATCAGCACAGCGAACCTGCCTCGGCTTAGGATTCGAAGCCCGAATCCATTCCGCGTGTTCATGCGAATCGGCATAGACCAGTCGCCTTATGCCGGATGGAGTCCAGCACTCGACAAGGATGGTTGTCGGGTCATTGGCGGGATTGGAGGGGCTGCTAATCTCGCTAATCCTGCTAATTGGCCAGCCCTTCTCGGTCGATTTATCCTGACGATTAGCAGGATTAGCTGAATTAGCAGGTGGTTCTAGTCTGATTTTTGAGGCATCAAACCACATAATGCAAAACCCTCCATGAGCGTTTCGCCCTAACCCCGTCAACAACGGCCCCTGGATCTTGCTCTGTCAGATAGCCGCACTTAACGGCCTCATCAATTGCGTCATCGAGGCGCTTTTTGTTGCGCAATTGGCTAGGCCCATGAGTCAACAGGGTTGCGGTTCTGAAAACCTTACAGTCACGGTCCTTGAGCCATGCCAACATGGACTCGGCGTCAATCACCGATTGCGGCACAACAGCGGCGGAGCGTATCCGTAGGGCTTCATTTAGATACCACTGAATCAAATTAACGCCGCGCTCAAGGTGCGATCGGCTAATCTCGCGGGTGGCCATGCCGCCCTCAACTACAGCCAGAACCCCAGCAATACGGCAAGCGTTTTCTAGTGCCTTGCTCCCGCGATCCCGCAGCTCGGCCAAATCGTTGCCAGGAGCCATTAGGCTCTCAAAGATATTGCCTGCCTCAACAGCAAGGGACTGAGCCTCAAGCGTAAGCGGCAAGGCCACTGGTGCGAGTTCTTGTGGGTCTCGGTCAGATGTGCGTGGCTTGGCCTCCATCAATCCTTTTAGCTTGCCAAACAGCCGCTTAAGCTCATTGCGCGAACCAGCCCAGCTGTAAGCCACGGTGTGTCGCGTTCCGATTGTCGATGATGGCCATGCGGTAAGGCATCTCGCCAGAAATACCTGACCATTGGCGGTCGGGTCAGACAGGAGTTTGACCATGACATCCGGTTGTGAGAGCTGATGCAATGCCATCCGCCTACCGTAGAGAATCCCGCTTCCATCGCCGGATCGCACACGATCAAACTCTGATCCATCCCATAACTTGCACCAGCGGGCCATCGTCTTAAGTGCGTTATCGGAGTTCAGCGCATGGCCGCCGATTAACAGACCGCCTTCGTCACTAAATAGAGCCACTGACGGCTGGCCTATTGCCAATAGCTTGAAAAGCCCCTCAACAGTCGGATCGGTAACGAACCTCATAGGCGATATGGGAGGGGTTGGTTTTTCCCCGCACCCATCCATCGCCTTCCTGATTTCATCGGTGCTTGCCTTGGCCTTGCCGCCAGCAACAGATTTCTTCGCAGATTCGATTGCCTGATTCCACGCAGCGGATGCGGCTTCATGGTCTTTGAGTAATTCGTTGTACTCCAACATTTCAGCCTTTTGCTGCTCCTTGGCAGCGCCCAAAACAATGTCGTCAACCGCGGACTTGCGCTCGCCTGATTCACCAACGGTCAGCAGGAAAAGGGATAGCGGGGCTGTAGTTTCCCAGGGCAACTTAACGTCGAAGTGTGACTGTGCGGCAAGTGATCCAGCGCCAAGCACGCTCTGACAGCAAAGTGCCAAAGGTGCCTTGATGACTTCATGCAATGCTTGAGCAGCCGCCCCAAGAACATCACCAAGCATTTCTACCGGGTAGGGGTCTGCCGGTGGCATTGGTGCGCGTAATGGCTCTGGCTGAGTAGGGTCGCCGCTGGTGTCATCCTGGGCCAGCCCCGCATCGATCTGCTGACGGACTGCCTCGATGCCTTCACGCAAGTGCAAGTCGTTAAAGTCAGTGCCAGAACCAGAACTGAACGATGGAAACACGACTTTTGCACCGATCTCTTTTCCGGCTTTTATCGCATCATCGCGGCCTGGGTTTTTTGTCTTGTGCTGGGTGTCATCGTCCCCGGCAATCAGGATATTTGCGCCGGGATAGCGGGCCTTGATGGATCGGCCCACCTTGGCCAGTCGCTTACATCCGAAGCAAATGACGGCGGTGTACCCGGTGGCCTCATGGATAGATGCAGCAGCCCCAAGTCCTTCAGCCAGGACAATGGTTGATGAATCGAGACTGCCAATGACATGGCAGGAATCGTCCTTGAGCTTTGTGCCTGTCTGGAATTTCTTGTCCCACTTGCCGCCATTCAGGAAAACAAGCTGGGCTGACTGAACCTTGCCATCTAGGTCAGAGACCGGGATCAGCAGGGTTTTTCCGCTGATCCTGGTGCCATGCGCCTTGATGTTCTTTATCTTGAGGTAAGGGTGGTCATCGGCCCTGTTTTCCGTCGCTGAGTTCCAGGCCAATGTAAGTGATCTCGGCTTCTGGTGGTCATCACGCGAAGGCTGATAGCCATACTCTCTTGCCATCGCGAACAGCGTCTTGATGGTGATGCCGCCATCGGCCCGAACAGATTTGTAGGTGTCTTTTGCGTCCTGCTCAACGTAGTTGTTGGCTGTCCGGCTCCACTGGTCGAATGTCTCGAAACCAGCATCACCCAACATTGACTTGATGGCCATGCCGACCTTGACCCATGTATCGCGGTCAACGTCAGCGGGGACGTGGTTCAGGGCTTCTGTGATTTCACTCTGCATGGTCATCAACTCCCACTGCCGCCAGGACAGTCTCATTCGTGATGACGCGGCCCTCGACCATGCCAATGACCGCTGTTCCGACTATGTAGCCCCAGATAATGCTGGCAAGCACCATCCCGGCCACTTCCTTTGCCAGATGTGTTAACTTGTGAACGTGATTTTTGTTGATGGCCCTGGTTGAGTTTGCCGACTCGCCGGGGCTTTTTCGTTTAGAGGTCGCCATGAGTGGTGCCTCGCTTCGCCAAATCATCCAGAAGCGCGTCGGCAATCTGCTTGCCAGATTGCGGATAGTTCGTAAGCAGCAAAATCAGGTTGTCGCGATTGAACTCTATCGGTTCGCCACCTGCGTCATATATGTGTTGCCATCCCGACAGCAGCCCCATCAGGATTTCAGCGCAAGCGGCCTGATCGGTATTTCTCCAAAGCTCTACCGCACCATCCCTCAGAATTGCGCCGGTGGACTTGTTCACATGCTTGGCTTTGATGCTGAAGCGATGGCCAACGGTCACGGCTCGTTCATCCACGATGCGGACGGTGACGGGAAGCCACTTTTCGGGCACGGTGTCTGCGATGGCTTCGTTATCGTCGAGTACGCCGAGGTAGCGGGCCAATGCTTCGAGGCTGGCATCCCTCTCGATGCAGACGCGCTTGTGGTCGACAACGGCATAGAGACCAAGCTCGTTGCGGTCGGGGGTGCCTGGACGGGTCTTGAGCAGTGAACATGCGCGAGGGGCAAGCGCCCTACGGACACGCTTTTCCAGGGTTTCGAGAGATACGGGACGGACTGAGGGCGTGTTGCCCTTGGGGGTGCTGTCGTGTGACATGGTACGTGCTCCTAAACGGGTTGAAACCCGTCGCCCCACGCCAATGGGGTGACGGACCGGTTTGGGTTGGCGTACCGATAGGAGCATCGGCGAGCATTTCTGCTCCCCGCCCCGGTCCGCCATAGAGCGTACCAAAGCTGAAGGCACAAAAAAGCCGCTTTCACCGCGGCTAATCATGCCGCTCCTTTGCGGGACGCCAATCCCGGCCATCTCATTGAGGAGATGACGGGGCAAACTGTATGCCTGTCCGCCGGGGACTGTCAAGCACGGCGTTGAAGCTCCCATCATGACGCGCTCCTTGCTGCCTTACCGCGCGGGGTACTCTCGATGGTGGATTGCTTTTCGAGGAAGTCGGCCAGGGAGTCGCCATCGATGCGGGTCATCTTCGGACTGAGAAATGGTCAATTGTTGTGTATCTGAGCAGGTTTGCTCAGGCGGCAATCTTCTCGATGTTGTCCTGTACTCCATCCCTGAACACCACCCCCTCGATGACTTGAGCGAGGCGGGCGATTCCGTT
>JBIIEQ010000066.1:0-18284 GCA_044237765.1 Methylococcaceae bacterium
CATTACGCCCGCCTCTGTCTGGAGCGGGGGGGGCTGCACGACGCCTTTCCGGTCATGGTTACCCGCGATCAGGTCGCGCTGGGCAAACCGGAGCCGGATGTGTTCCTGGAAGCCGCCCGCCGCCTAAACGTCGACCCGGCTGCCTGCCTGGTGCTGGAAGATTCGGAGACGGGTTTGATGGCCGCCCGGGCGGCGGGCACCCAACCGATTCTGATTCAGCGGCGGGAGGATTTACGAGCCCGGCTTGAACCGCTGGCAAAGTTGGCACTATTTTCGCTAGAGGATTTGGTGGATTTAATCAAGTCTCATCCCTAGCCAACGCTTTACACCCGCAGGGATCCAGTGGGCTGGTGCCAAAGCAGGGGCTTGCCATATTGTTATACTTTGTTATAAGTGGCCCATGAAAACGGTGACATGGAAGCCAAAGGCTCTCAAACAGCTAAAAAAGCTGGGAGATAAAGCCATCCAGGGACGAATTCTGGCGGCAACGGCGGGATTGTCGGATTTTCCTGCAACTCCGGGCATCAAGGCATTGACCAGATATACCACCGAATATCGTCTCCGAGTCGGCGATTACCGGATTCTATTCAATGTGTTTGAAGCGATCGAAGTGGTGAGCATTGAAGAAGTGAGGAAGCGAGATGAGCGCTCATACTGATTACCAAACCATCCACCATGATGGAAAACCGGCGTTTGTTCTGGTACCCGTAGCCGAGTTTGAACGCATCAAGCCGCTGCTGGAGCGTGACGCGATCAGCGATGTGATACCACAAGCGATCGTCGAAGCGCATGTGTTGAATGACATCCCTCTGATCCGTGCCTGGCGCGAGCACCTTGGCCTGACGCAAGAAGAGTTGTCGGCCAAGGCCGGCATGGCTCAATCCGCGCTGGCACGACTGGAGCGTGGCACTAGCAAGCCTCGGACCGCCACGTTTGCTGCGTTAGCGAATGCAATGGGTCTGACCGTGACTCAACTGCAAGGCTGATAGCCTTCGATCACTTGAATCATCCATGAAATACAACGACCTGCGCGACTTCATCCAGCATCTGGAAGCTATCGGCGAGCTGAAGCGAATTGCCTACGAGGCTGATCCGCATCTGGAGATCACCGAAATTTGCGACCGGACCCTGAAGGCCGGTGGCCCGGCGCTGCTGTTTGAGAACCCCAAGGGCTACAACGTGCCGCTGCTGGGCAATCTGTTCGGCACACCAGAACGGGTAGCGCTGGGCATGGGCCAGGACTCGGTGGCAGCCTTGCGCGAGGTCGGCCGGTTACTGGCGTTCCTCAAGGAGCCGGAGCCGCCCAAGGGCTTCCGCGACATATTCGACAAGCTGCCGATGTTCAAGCAGGTGCTGAACATGCCGGCCAAGACCGTGCGCCATCCGCCCTGTCAGGAGGTGGTACTGGCCGGCGACGAGATTGACCTGGGCCGCTACCCGATCCAGACCTGTTGGCCGGGCGATGCCGGGCCGCTGATTACCTGGGCGCTGGTCATCACGCGGGGACCGAACAAGGAACGGCAAAACCTGGGGATCTATCGCCAACAGGTCATTGGCAAGAACAAAACCATCATGCGCTGGCTGGCGCATCGCGGCGGGGCGCTGGATTTCCGCGATTGGCAGGAAGCCCGCCCCGGCGAGCCGTTCCCGGTGGCGGTGGCGCTGGGCGCGGACCCGGCCACTATTCTCGGCGCGGTGACGCCGGTGCCTGATTCGTTGTCGGAATATGCTTTTGCCGGCCTGTTGCGCGGCTCGAAAACCGAGGTGGCCAAGTGCCTGACCTCCGATCTCCAAGTGCCGGCCAGCGCCGAGATCGTGCTGGAGGGCTTCCTCTATCCGGGCGACATGGCACCGGAAGGCCCGTTCGGCGACCATACCGGCTATTACAATGAGGTCGACGAATTCCCGGTCTTCACCATCGAGCGCATCACCCAGCGTAAGGACCCGATTTACCACAGCACTTACACCGGCCGACCGCCGGACGAGCCGGCCGTGCTGGGCGTGGCGCTGAATGAGGTGTTCGTGCCGATCCTGCAGAAGCAGTTTCCCGAGATCGTCGATTTCTATCTGCCACCCGAGGGCTGCTCCTACCGTCTGGCCGTGGTCAGCATGAAGAAACAGTATCCCGGCCATGCCAAGCGCGTGATGTTCGGTGTATGGAGTTTCCTGCGCCAGTTCATGTACACCAAGTTCGTCATCGTCGTGGACGACGATGTGGATGCCCGCAACTGGCAAGATGTGATCTGGGCCATCACGACGCGCATGGACCCGGCCCGGGACATGACGCTGATCGACAACACGCCGATCGATTACCTTGACTTCGCCTCGCCGGTGTCCGGCATGGGCTCCAAGGCCGGCTTCGACGCTACCAACAAATGGCCGGGCGAAACCACCCGCGAGTGGGGCCTGCCCATCGTCATGGACGCCGATATCCAACAGCGAGTGGATGCGATTTGGGCGGAGTTGGGGATTTGATGGCTGAGTTCACGTGATCGCCTCTTGCCACCGGCGGATCACTCAAAAGGCTTCGCGGATGGGTGGAGCCTAATTGCAAAACCCATAGGCAAGGCCGCCAAGACCGAATATCGAATTGAGGCTTTCCGAAAATGCAACACCACCATCCGTTCAGCTTGCATGCCATGATCATGCGGCTGGACCAACTGCATGCTCTCTGGAGTCCAGTGGACCTCCGCTGGACTTGGGATCGTCGCCTGATGACTCCGGCCTTTACCCACCCTGCCCCTGCAATTCGGGCATCCTGAGTCTTGCTGCATGAAAAGTCTAATTGGTATCACATTCGTTATCGGCCTTGTGGTCGCGATCAGCGGCGAAGCCGAGGAATTGCTGGTTGAGCACCTCGACGAGCTGGTGATCGACGATCGTCTCACGCTCAGCCAAGTGGTTGACACCACATTTGAGCGCTATCCCCAAAACGCCCTCATTTCCGCCTTTCAGGAAGAGTCCAAGGCGCTGGAGCAGCGCAGTTCCAGCTGGATAGCCGGGTACCCCATGATCTATCTGCAATATATCGATGATGCCTTGCTGGGTCGTGATGATGGCATCACCAATGTCCAGTCGGGCTACCAAGTGCCCTTATGGATGTGGGGACAGAAAGAAGCCAGCCAGAAAATCACCGAAGAATCCAAGCAGGCCGCCGAACACTACATCCACGCACTCAAGCATGAAGTGGCCGGACTGGTTCGCGATAGCCTGTGGACGCTCCGCCTCATGGAAAATCGCCGGGAATTGTCCCGCCAGATCTACGAGGTCGCGGAAAAGCTGACCGCCGTGGTACGGCGGCGCGTCGAACTGGGGGATCTCGCCCGCGCCGACGAACTGCTAGCCGAAAGTGACCAACTCGAAAAGAAAACCGCCTGGGTTCAGGCCGAAGCGGAAGTCATGCATGCGCGCAAAGCCTATCAGAACCTGACCCGCATGAATCGTGCGCCCAAACGACTAGAAGAAATGCTCAGCAACCTAAAAGGACTCGACGAACGTCATCCCTCACTGGCCGCCTCCGGCGCCTCGGTAGAACGAGCCCAAGCCGAGGTCGAATTTACACGCCTATCCAAACAAGGCAACCAGCCAACGATCCTGGTAGGGACCGACAGCACCCAGATTGAACGCCAAGGCCGCTTCGGGACCGGCACCAATATCGTGCTCCAGATCCCGATCGGCGGAGATGACTGGCACGCCCCGCAGGTAGCCCAAGCCAATCTCACGCTCAACGAAAAAATCGTACAGCGTGAAACCTTGCGAAGACAACTCGAAAAAGCGCTGCATGAGGCACAACACAATCTAGCAGTAGACCGCGCCGCACTAGAGATAGCCGAACGGCGCAAAGCCATCGCCGAAACCCAGATCAGCATGAGCCGCATCGCCTTCGAGGCCGGCGAGATCGCCTTGATCGACTATTTGAAGATCCAGGCCGGTGCCCAATCAGCCATTCGGGACGCCGCCGAGCGCGCCATCCTCGTGCAGAAAGACACCTCGGTCTACAACCAGGTGGTGGGAGTCATGCCATGAGGAGAGTCTGGCTGTTGGGCTTGTGTCTGATCATCAACGGACAGGCCACCGCTGGGAGCGACTTGATCAAACTGGATGCAGAGCAACGCAGCCATCTTGACGTGCGCACCGCGACCCCCGAGCCTGTCGCGGGTATCCCACTGGCGCAGGCTCCGGGTCGCGTGGTCTTGCCGCCGGCCTGAGTCTTGCTAAATGTATAAAATGTTTGCCTGTTCATGATGACCGCGCACAAGGATTGAACCACTCCATGCACCGACTTCTGGCCTTATGGCTGGCCTTTGCCAACGTCACTGTCTTTGCCGATGACCCAAAAGCAACCGCATCGGTGCAGATTACGCCCGAACTGAAGGCGCGCATTACCATAGAGCTGGTCGAGATGACTCAATACAGCGATGCGCTGCGCCTGCCCGGCAGGGTCGCGCTGGATGAGCACCGGGTGGCGCGCATTGGGCCCAGCATCAGCGGCCGCGTGGCCGAGATCAGGGCCTTCGTCGGTCGGGATGTGCGCAAGGGGGATGTGCTGGCCCTTTTGAACAGCAACGAGCTGAGCAATGCCCAGGCGAATTACCTTAAAGCCAAGACCCAGGTCGGGCTGCAGAAACTGACGGTGCAACGCGCACGACGGCTGTTCAGCGAGGGTATCATCAGCGAGGCCACGCTGAAGGAGCGCGAGGCGGGGCTGAGCGAGGCAGAGGTGGAGCTCCGTGCCTTGGCGGACCAGCTCAGCGTCATGGGGATGAGCCAGCCCGCCATCCAGACGCTCACCAGTGGCGGTCAGATCAATTCCATGACCCCGGTAACCGCCACGTTGTCGGGAACGGTCATCGAGCGAAAAATCTCGGTCGGGCAGATTGCCGAGATTTCTGATGAACTTTTTACCGTGGCGGATCTTTCCCAAGTCTGGGTGGCGGCCGAGGCGCCGGAGCAGGATGCGCATGTGATTCAGGTCGGTAGCCGGGTCGAGGTGAATATCCCGGCGCTGCCTAAACAGCGATTTATGGGCAAGATCGTTTACATCGCCGATACGGTCAAACCTGAAACCCGCACCGTTACTGTGCGCATGGAAGTCGACAACCCGCAGCGCAAAATCAAGCCGGAAATGTTGGCCGATATGATCATCAATCGCTCCTCGGAGAAGGTCCTGACCATCCCCGCCGAGGCGGTTTTGCGGGATGCAGACCGCGATCATGTCTTTATCGAGGTGGCCAAGGACCGGTTTGAGCTTCGTCCCGTTACGCTGGATCCGGATCGGGACGGACGCCGGCGGGTGCTTGCGGGTTTGTCGGTGGGAGATCGCATCGTCGTTGACGGGGCCTTCCATCTCAACAACGTGCGTAACCTCAAAGAGCTGGAGTAGACCGTGATTGAGGCCATTGTCCGGGCGGCGCTCAACCAGCGCATCGTCGTTCTTGTCATCGCCCTGGCGCTGATTGGCTTTGGCGTGCTCCAGCTCCAGCAGTTGTCGGTCGATGCCTTTCCGGATGTCACCAATGTCCAGGTGCAGGTTGCGGCTGAGGCACCGGGCCGTTCGCCGGAGGAGGTCGAGCGTTTCGTGACCGTGCCGCTGGAGATCGCCATGACCGGCCTGCCGGGGTTGGTAGAAATGCGCTCGGTCAACCGCAACTCCCTCTCGCAGATCGTGCTGGTCTTTACCGAGCAGACCGATATCTACTTTGCCCGTCAATTGGTGCTGGAGCGTCTGATCGAGGTGGGTGCCAGGATGCCTGAGGGTGTCACGCCGGTGCTGGGGCCGGTGTCATCTGGACTCGGCGAGGTCTACCAGTACACGCTGGAGCTCCCCAGTGATGGCGAGAGGGCGCTGAGCGATGCCGAACTGACCGAGCGCCGCACTATCCAGGATTGGGTTGTCCGCCCGATGCTGCGCGGCGTCGCCGGTGTCGCGGAAATCAATTCCATCGGCGGTTATGAGCGGCAGTATCAGGTCGAGCCCGATCCCGACCGTTTACGCCACTATGGACTTACGCTCAAGGATGTCTATGCCGCCCTGGCACTCAATAACGCCAATAGTGGCGGCGGCAAACTGCCGCATTATGACGAGCAGTATCTGATTCGTGGTGTGGGCCTGATCACCGGGGTAGAGGATATCGGCGATATTGTCCTCAAGGAATCGGGCGGTATCCCCATTCATGTCCATGATGTGGCGCAAGTGGGGATTGGCAACGCAGTGCGTTCGGGTGCGGTCATCAAGAATGGCGTGACCGAATCGGTGGGTGGGATCGTGCTGATGTTTCGTGGCGGCAACGCCAAGCGCATCGTCAGCGATATCAAGGCACGGGTGCAGGAGATCAACCAGCAGGGCATGCTGCCCAGTGATTTGCAGATTGTGCCGTTCTACGATCGCTCGGAATTGGTGGATGCTGCCATCCACACGGTCAGCAAGGTATTGATGGAAGGCATCGGCCTGGTGGTCATTATCCTGTTTGTCTTTCTGGGCGATATCCGGTCCAGCCTGATCGTCGTGGCAACGTTGATCATCACGCCCCTGTGTACCTTCATGGTGATGAACCACTACGGGATTTCCGCCAATCTGATGTCGCTGGGCGGGCTGGCGATCGCTATCGGCATGATGGTGGACGGCTCGGTGGTGGTCGTGGAGAACGCCTTCAGCCATTTGGGCGAGCACGCGGCGAATGATGCCACCAGCAAGGGTCGTGTTTTGCTCCGTGCCACGCGCGAGGTGGGCACGCCGGTGGTGTTCGGCGTCGGTATTATCTGTCTGGTGTTTGTGCCACTGATGACGATGGAAGGCATCGAGGGCAAGCTGTTTGGGCCTTTGGCTTATACCATCGCTATCGCCTTGTTCATCTCGCTGATCGTGTCGCTGACGCTTTCGCCGGTGCTGTGTTCTTACCTGCTGAAAGGCGGCAAGGAGCACGACACCTGGTTGATTGCGCTGATGAAGAAACCCTATCTCGGTCTGCTGGATTTCGCTTTGGGTCGGCCGAAAACCGTGGTGCTGATCTCTGTTGGCCTGTTGGCGGCCAGCTTGTCGCTGCTGCCCCTGTTGGGTACGTCGTTCATACCGGAGATGATGGAAGGGAGCATCGTGACCGGCGTCAACCGGGTCCCCAGTATGTCGCTTCAGGAATCCATCAAGTTGGAGTCCGAGGCCATGCGCCTGGTCAAGGAGGTCCCGGGGATTAAGATGGTTGTCTCCCAGTTGGGAAGAAGCGAAAGCCCTACTGACGTGCAACCCGAAAATGAATCCACACCCATCGCGACCATGTTGCCGCGTGATCAATTGCCGGATGGCTGGGATCAAAACACCGTGATGGAGAAAATCCGCGAGAAACTGGCGGTTCTGCCCGGTGTGCAGGTGGTCATGGCCCAACCGATTTCCGACCGGGTCGACGAAATGGTGACGGGCGTGCGTTCGGATATCGCCATCAAGGTATTTGGCGACGAACTCAGCGAACTGAAGCGCACCGCCGACGAGATCATCAAGGTACTCAATACCATTCAGGGCGCGTCCGATGTGCGGGTGGAGCGGCTCAGTGGTCAGCAGTTCCTCACCATCGATATCGACCGCCGCGCGATCGCCCGCCACGGCATCAATGTGTCCGATGTCAACGACATCATCGAAACCGCGATTGGTGGTCGGGTGAGCACCGAAGTTTACGAGGGCGAGCGGCGTTTCTCCGCCGTGGTGCGGTTTCCGGAGTCCTTTCGCGATAGCCCCGAGGCGATTGGCCAGATTCTGCTGAAATCCCCCAATGGCGCTTTGGTCAGGCTGGAAGACCTGGCGCAGGTTCGGGTGATTGATGGCCCGGCGCAGATCAGCCGCGAAATGGCCAAGCGACGCATCGTCATCGGCGCCAATGTGCGTGATCGGGATCTCGGCGGCTTTGTCGCCGAATTGCAGCAGGCCGTGGCCGACAAGGTGACCTTGCCGGATGGGTATTTCCTCAAATGGGGCGGCCAGTTCGAGAATCTGGAGCGGGCCAGCAAACGGCTGGCGATCATCATTCCGGTGACCATCGTCGCCATCTATTTTCTGCTGTTCATGCTCTTCAACTCGCTGCGCTTTGCCGGCCTGATTATCCTGGTGCTGCCGTTTGCCTCGATGGGCGGCATCATTTCCCTGTTTGCGACGGGTGAATATCTCTCGGTGCCCGCCTCGGTCGGCTTCATTACCCTGTGGGGTATCGCCGTGCTGAATGGCGTTGTGCTGGTCACCTACATCCGCGGTCTGCGACAGGGCGGCAAGGAGCAATTTGTGGCGGTTCGGGAAGGCTGTATCCAGCGTTTCCGCCCCGTCATGATGACGGCTACCGTCGCCATGCTGGGCCTGGTGCCGTTTCTGTTTGCGACCGGCCCGGGTTCCGAGGTCCAGCGCCCGCTGGCCATTGTCGTCATCGGCGGTCTGATCACCTCCACCTTGCTGACGCTGGTGGTGGTGCCTGCCATGTACCATTGGTTCGAGGATCCTCATCTCAAGCACTGAGACCGCTGCCGGGCCCTGCGCTTGGGGCGATCTGGAGCGGCTGCTGTGCCCACACCCGCCGCGGTGTAGCTTGTTCAGCTGACCTGATTATCTGCCCACTGATTTCATGCTGTCTTTACCACTCCGTCATTGCCTGACTTTGCTGCTGTTTTGGCTGGTCGTCTCGGGCTCACCACTGGCTGCTGCCCCTGCAACGTCCGGTGAATTCAACCCGCTGCCAATCAAGGCATGGCAGAAGACACTGGAAGACACCGAGAAGGAGTTGTCGAATCCGGAGATGACGGATGAGCGCCTGCTGGCCTTGCGCGAGGACATGCTCAAGCTGGATGGCAAGCTGCGCCAAATGCGAGATGCGGCGAACGAACAGGCCACGGTGATTCGGCATGACCTCGATACATTGGGTCCAGTGCCCGCAGAGGGGGCGCCCCCGGAAGCAGCCACGGTGGTGGCCCGCCGCAAACTGCTCAACGAAGAGATTGCCATGGCGGAAGGCGGTGCAAAGGAGGCCGACCTGCTACTGGGCAGGTATGGCCGTATTTTTGAAACCATCAAGCGTCTCCGCCAATCCCGTTTCACCCAACGGGTTCTGACACGATCCCTGTCGCCGCTCGGCGAGACGGTATGGAGCAAGGCCCAACCAGAGTGGCAAGCCTTCTGGTCCGACATGGTAATGCCGGTGAAGACGGGGCTGCAGAAGCCGGAATGGAGCCAGAACACCCGGGATCGGCTGGGGCGCCTCGTGATGGGTGTTGGTCTGGCGCTGCTGCTGGCCTTTCCCATCAGGACCTGGCTGGCCCGGCGCATGGTCCGGAACCTGCCTGCCGGTCCGCCAACGGACCTCTACCGCATCCGTTCGGCGGCCATGACCGGCTTGCTCCATGCCTGGCTCCCTTCCATGGCGGCCCTCGCGATCTATCTGAGCCTGGTGACGGGCGATGGGCTGACCCCGGACGCCGCCGAACTGGCCAGTGACGCCCTGCTGGCGGTGGTGCTGGGTGTCATCGTGGTCAGCATTGCGCGTGCTGCGCTCAGGCCCAACCGCTCCTTGTTGCGGCTGGCGCCCTTGTCGGATGCCGGCGCGCGTCGCGTTTACTGGGTTGTGGTCGGTCTTGCCTGGTTGTTTGCCGTGCACTTCGTCTTGAGCAGCAGCCTTAAATCCCGGGATGTTTCTCTGGAGGTTATCGCGACCGAATTGCTGGTTTTCAGCAGTCTGGTCGCGCTGGTGTTGTCGGGGCTGCTCTCTCATCAAGTCTGGACAAGACCCGGGGAACTGCAGCTGACTGCCATGAGGCGCGGGCAACGCTTTTTGCTGGGTGTGCTCATCATCGCCATTCCGGTTTCCGCGATGACCGGCTATGTGGGGCTGTCGCGTCTTCTGGCGATTCACGGCGTCTCGACCATGGCCCTGTTCGCCTTGCTGGTCCTGCTGATGCGCATCAGCGATGAATTCGTGGCGCAGCTGCTATGCGTCGAGTCACGCACCGGCATCTACCTGCGCCGGCAACTGGCGCTCACCGGCGAGGACGCTGAGATGCTGGGGTTCTGGGTCGTCGTTGCGATGAAAGCCTTTATTTTGACGGCGGGCGGACTGGCCCTGCTGTTCTTGTGGAGCTTGGACCGCAAGGATCTGATGCTCTGGCTGCGGGAAATTTTTCAGGGCTTCAAGCTGGGCAATATCACCATTTCGCCCGCGGAAATCCTGCTTGGCCTGTTGCTATTCACGGTTCTGTTGACGGCTACCCGCCTGATTCAGCAGGCCCTCGACCGGCGAATCTTTCCGCGTACCCGTCTCGACATGGGCGCCAGGACCTCGATACGCGCGGCCGTGGGTTATGCGGGTTTCACCCTCGCTGCCTTGTTCGGTATTTCGACGATGGGGATCGACTTCTCCAGTCTCGCCATGATCGCCGGCGCGCTGTCAGTCGGTATCGGTTTTGGTCTGCAGAACATCGTCAACAACTTTGTCTCAGGATTGATTCTGCTGATCGAGCGACCGATCAAGGTCGGCGACTGGGTGGTTGTGGGCGAACATCAGGGCTACGTCAAGAAAATCAGCGTCCGCGCCACGGAAGTCACCACCTTTGACCGGGCCTCGGTATTCATCCCGAATTCGAGCCTGATTTCCGGCACGGTCATGAATCGTACCCATGCCGACAAGGTTGGGCGCGTGGTGCTGCCCATCGGCATTGACTACGATGGCGACGTGACCAAGGCGCGGGCCCTGTTACTGAGCATCGCTGAGGACCAGTTCGGGGTCCTGGACAATCCCGCGCCTGCCGTATTTATGACCGGCTTCGGGGACAGTGCGCTGAATCTGGAGCTGGTCGCCTTCGTCCACGATGTGGACAAGGTGAAATCCGTCGCGAGCGAATTGTTGTTCACCATCCATGACGCCTTCCGTCAACACGACATCCAGATCCCCTACCCCCAGCGTGATCTTAAGCTGACGTTAGATGATGAGCAGTTGAAGCGGTTAAAACGGGGTAGAGAATGGGGCGGGCAAGTTAATTGAGCGACGAAAGTGGCACATCATAAGGATGGTGCCGTCCACAAGAAAGTAAGGGGGCTTGTTGATGGACACCCCCTCGAATCTAAACGGGGCTCACTAAAAAACTCACCACAAATCAAGGGGTGAAAGTTGCAGTAATTGAGAGATGTTAGTTGGCGATGTCTGGAAAATTATGCTTCCATTAATGACGCAATACTGGCTGAAGGTCGGCGTTGTGCACCCTGCACCGGTGTAGTAGAAGTTCATCGGACCCGAACAGGTATAGCTATCATTGTAAAGAAGGCAATCCTGTGCAACATACGAACTAGCCGGTATATTCATCCCTGTTGTGCCGCTGTTAGTAGGCATTAATTGAGTGTTTGCTGAATAGTTAGTGATTGTTCCACTGGAAGTGAACGATGACCAGGGTTGGTCAGCAAAAGCTATAAGATTTGGCGTTGAATAGCTGTAAGGATAGGTTCCCTTCATCTGTGCATCCGGGTTAAGGGCAACCTGGGGCGCCCAAACTACATCCACCAAGATATTAGAATTACAGCATCCCGTATCAATAGATCCTCCGGATGAATATACATTTTGGGAATTGTTCGTGCCAGAGTATTGTAATGCGATTGTGTTTTGTTGGAGATTTGTGTTTGTCGTAATAGTTTGAACCGTAGGACTATTGCTACCATAGAAATCAAACGCGTTCAGTATGCCTTCGCTATATAAGGTGATTATGGGTTGGCATACACTTGTCACATTAGTGCTCGAGGCATTCATGCAAGATGTGAGATTGCCAACGATTCCACTATAGTCCTGCAGGTAAGCTTCATATAGCGGCTGAAGGTAGGTTGTCTGGAGATTGAGAGCAGGACTTGGATTCAAATAATTGGTTGCCCCTTGATAAACGAGAGAAAATTGATTGTTAAGAAAAGTGGCTCTGTTGTATAGAGTTGTAATCTGATTTAGGATTTCGGTATAGTTGTTGAGTTGGTCGACATAGGGAAGCAGGATATCTGAATACTGTATGTCGCTGGGTAAGTTCTCGTAAGCCAAAGCGGCGGTAGTGACGCCTGATACACCGTATGGAAATGGGTATATTCCATTGTACTGGCCAGAGCTTGTCGCTGCAGGTACAACTGTATTAATAAAGTCAGTAAAAGAATTATTAGCGTAAGATTGTACGTCCGCAATAAAGGTATTGCATTGGGCTTGTACACTCGACAAACTCATTCCCATGGCGCTGCCTTGAAAGCACTCGCTCTCCGCCTGATTTGCGGATGAGCTTGATAGGCCCTGTGTGATATCCGATGCCGCCGATCCACCTCCATAAATTGTCTCAGAGTAACCGAAAGTGGATGATGAATTGCTTTGACTCCAGCTTGCCCCAACTGCAGCCGTGATTGAGTCAAGCTCTCCATAGGAGCCGGATATAGCGGTATTTATAGATGTTTGTGTTGAAGATGATGTCGTTGACCATGAAAATTGTCCGGTTACCAACATGCCAACCGCTAACGTGTCCACAAACTGTGAGCCGCATGTGGTTGAAAATGAATTCAGATTGGCGGCTGAGGTTCCGGCTTGAGTCAATGGGGAAGAGGTATTCAGTGAGCTAAAAGCGGTATAAAGGACAGATGCATTGAAATACGTTTGACCTGACTGGGTTGTTGTTGAGAAGGCATTAGAATATGTAAAACTCTCACTAGCCTTGAAGGCCTCGTAAGTACCACTGAGTGATTCAGAGACATTTATCTGTTGAGAGAAGCTTGAAGATGTGCCCGTCGAGCTGTAGTTTTCGTTGGTCTGTGGTCCTGACAAGCTTGTCGTGGCATTAAAGCAGTTATTACCGTTGTCAACATAGCCGGTGGAACTGTTGTAACCCAACGAAAGCCCAGTCGTCGCAGGGGTGGTGGTGGCAGATATAAGCGCTTGCCCAGTTCTTTTTTCCTGATTGATAACTTTTGACCTCTTGCGATCAGCCCTGCGCTCCTTTGCCATATTACGATTGAATTTATCGATCGAAATGGGCTTCTGCTCAACCCCCAATCCAGCAAGGTGTTGTCCATAAGGGTAGGCAACCAATCGCTTGTGTCCATCCTTTTTCCGGACCACGACATAGTGAACCACCTTGCCCATATAAGTCCGGTAATGTACTGTATACATATTCCGGTAGTAATTCTTTGGTTTTCTTTTGCCAACCGCCTTTGCCTCATAATTCTGTTGCTCAGGTTGTTGACTAATATCATCGCCCGCGAGCAATGGTGGCACAACTGTTAATCCAATTATAAGTATGCCAATGCTGGCATTTCTGTTAAATATACTCATATTAACCTCTAAGTCTTTTAACCCAACTCAAGTGAAAACGTAATTGATTTAATATTTTCGTAATCCGATTGCTGGGCATCATTTACTCTGATGTATTAAGGCAGCACTCATGAAAATCCATCAACTAAAAAAGGCCCTTGTCAGTTGAAGGGCCTTTCATTATGATTCTGGCGATTCAATATGTGGATGGTAGTTAATCTGACCAGTTACACTCTGATCCACCCGTTGTACAAGCTCCATAAGCCGATACACACTGGTAACCGGTCCCACTGCTTCCCCCAGTGGATATTTGACATGAGTTGCAGCCCAATGCGCCCTTGACGCAATCACTCATGCCTGCAATGCAAGCACTACACTGGGTACAGTATGTTGTCTCGGTGTTCGGGTTAGAGGTCTGTACCTCGTAATAGGCTGCACCTGTACTGCATTGGGACTGACTGAGATTGGCGCAAATAGCCTGGCTACCCTGGCAATTAGCTAGAGCCGGTGCTATGCCAAAAATGCCTAATGAAAAAATAACCGTGAAGGTAAATACAATCTTGTTCATTGTGGAAATATTCATGTTTACTCCTTAGTTTTACACAGATCACGATGGAGCTTATCGAAACTTCCGTATAGCCCGCACCGCCCAATGATGCTGTTTGTAATCCATATTTTGAACGCCTGTTCTTAGATCAGTGACCCAAGCTAATGCGGCGTCAAACTCCGAGGATGTCCATATGTTTGAATCTGGCATCCCTTTACCCACACTGATTAAGGCTGGTCTTATCCATTGAGCTTCACTTGCTGTTGGCAAGTACCAATCAGACTTTCCAGTACTTGAAACGTAGGAGCTCGCAGCTTGAGCGGCACCACTTGAACATTTGCTCAATAACGTAGCTGTTGCCTCAGATCCTGAACCAATGGGTTGATTTTGCCAATAAGTATTGCCGCCGATCGTAAGGGGGCTGTTGTTGCACCACTGCGCGTTTGTAACGACATCGGTCGGTGAGACCTCAATATAGGTAAATCCCCTTTTGCTTTTATAAGGAGGCTGTTCTACGTGAATGATAATTCCGCCTCCTGGGCCTATGTCGCCTATCTTGTACTTTGTTGCAGAAAACGCAGGTGAACTTGCTAAAAACATGAAGGATATAACGCATACAAATTTCTCTTTTTTCCTAAGCTTCATTTCGTAACCTCTTTTCAGTTATTATCGGACGGCTTTTGTTGCCTGAATTAGGCTGTTCACAATTAATCTCCTAATGCCCGTACGTTCGTGTGAATGACCCGTCGAGTTCTTATCTCTTTTGGGAAAGGCTCTAACTTTTATGAATCCTCTTTCTCACGGAAGGCAATCGATCTTACTTCTTTTTTGTAACAAGCTGTTACGGGGTTGCCTATCCGAGTTACCCTGGTTAGAAACAAAGATTAGACCTTAGCTGCTGACCGGGTCGTTTTTCATGCCGCCCCTTGGAGGGCGAGGGTCGGGCGGTTTTCCGTACGGCGTTACTTATAACGCCGTCTGGTGCCAAAATACAAGAGATTCTGAAAGCGCCTTAGAGTAGTCCGGGCGCCTCGTTCAGAGACCCTGTTGTTGCTGAATGGTTGACGGGAATGAATTTGGCGCCGAAGGCAATCACCGTCCCGCAAAAGTTTGGCGTGCGGTGCTGACGTTTCAGTGCTCATCGTTGAAGGTTATCCAGTCAGCAAAGTCTGGCTCTCAAGTCTTCACACCCGGCCTTCTCCCTGGTTATTCCCTATGAAAGCAAGTGTGTGATCACCACATATCGTGGTAGGTGTTGTGCTGATGATCATGGCCCTGGCCAATATCGCCCACTACTGGTTTGCGTCTTGCATGAGTTACCCCGTGCCCTCGGCTAGGCGAAATACCCGCCTTCGTCATAAAAAATGAGGGATGCAGTGATTTTCACCCTATCAGTCGGGTTGGCCCTGCCATTCTCATACGTTCATCGGAGGTCAATGGCATTGAAATCAAGACCGTTATGCTTCCCGACCATGGCCGGGAGATCAGCCTGTTTCGGGAGACTTTTGAGGATAATTGAAGTATCTGGCCTCATCCCGGGTTGCACCGTCGGTTCAGGGCGCTGATGCTAGCGATTAAAACTGATGAATGCGCGCGCAAGTGGAGCTTCAATCCCGGTTAGGTGTTTTCGAGTCAATTCTGGCGTCAATGTATCGAAAACTCAACAGAGTGAGATAATCGCCGCACAACTTTGAGTCACTGACTCAAAGTTGCTCGTTCCTATTGGCTAACCACGGAGAAAATTGCCAATGATCGTCAGAAATACGATGGCCATCGCGCTCATCTGCTTTGCTTCCGCCACCTTTGCCAAGGGCCCGCCCCCACATGCCAACGCGAAGCGCCCCTCTTTTGCCGGCGAACAGGGGCCACCTCCCCATGCCCAGGGACAAGGCAAAGGCGGAAGCCATGACGATGATTACGACTATGACCGTGGTGATAAGGCCAAGCGTCACAAGAGCAAGGACCGTGACTGGAGCGACTCTGAGCGAGGCGATAAGAAGCACCGGGACTTTGACCGGACCAGAGATCGCAAGGCAGGAGCCGACCGGCGGGGTTCTGACCGGGTCAGAAACCGTGAGGGAGGAGCCGATCGGATGAGCGAGAAAGGCCGCACCAGATGATCTCGCGGAGAGGTTAACCGCCAACCTGGCGGGTTAACCTCTCCGGTTGGCCCCGCAAGTACCCCCGTTTAAGCTTCGGTTTCACGGGGGTATTTTTCGGCGCCGAGTCGGTTATTCGGCTGGGCTGGATCAACGAGCTTTGTAAAGCAACTGATCGGTCAGGTGCGGCTGGATCAGTTCCAGCATGGGGCCGTGCAGCTTGGGATTAGCGCAGACGATGGCGCCCGTCTCGAAATATCGGTCGCCGCCTTCCAGGTCAGTGACGATGCCACCGGCTTCCTGCACCAGCAACGCGCCGGCCCCCATATCCCATTTTTCCAGGCCGATTTCCCAGAACCCGTCGAAGCGTCCGGCGGCCACGTAAGCCAGGTCCAGTGCTGCGGAACCGGCACGGCGGATGCCGGCGGCATCTTTCAGCAGGCTTTTGAGCATGCCCAGATAGGGATCGATGTAGCTCTGATCCTTGAACGGAATGCCGGTACCGAGAAGTGCGCCGGACAGGCCGTTCTGCTTGGTCACGCGGAGTCGGCGATTGTTGAGTGTGGCGCCGGCGCCGCGCTGGGCGGTGAAAAGCTCCTGCTTGACCGGATCGTAGACGACGCCACGGTCGACCTTGCCCCGATGGAACAGCGCTATGGAGACCGCGAACTGGTGGAAACCATGCAAAAAGTTGGTGGTGCCATCCAGCGGGTCGATCACCCAGACATAGTCGCTTCCGGCTACACCCTGTTCGCCATGCTCCTCTCCCATGATGGCATGGCTGGGGTAGGCCCTCTGCAGGATGTTGGCAATTTCGTATTCGGCCTGGCGGTCGACCTCGCTGACGAAGTCATTGCGGCTCTTGGTGGTGATATTGAGCAGATCCACGCGGTCCATGGAGCGGACGATGATGTCGCCTGCTGCCCGTGCCGCCCGGACCGCGATATTGAGCATGGGATCCATGATTCGGGTTCGCGCTGTCGTGGGTTTTTAAAGAAAGGGCGGACCCTCTCGGGGTCCCGATGCGGCGGTTTCACGACCTTTCCGCAGATGAACAAGGGTAGCAGACTTCTGCTATATTTTGGCCTCCTCAACTCCCGATCGGTTTCTTAACGATGCCCCTTTCCCATGTGCGGATCGTGATGGTCCATACCACGCACCCCGGCAACATTGGCGCTGCGGCAAGGGCGATGAAGAACATGGGGCTGAGCGACCTTGCCCTGGTGGCACCCAAGGAATTCCCCAGCGGTGACGCCATTGCCCGGGCGGCGGGGGCGAACGATATTCTGGATCGAGCTACCGTGTGTGACACGCTGGAGGAGGCCATCGCCGATTGCGAACGGGTGATCGGTGCGAGTGCCCGACTTCGAAGTATCTCCTGGCCGCAACTGGACCCGCGCGAATGTGCGGAAAAAGTAACCCGCTCGCCCGTCAGGACGGCCATCCTGTTCGGGCGAGAGCATTCCGGCCTGACCAATGATGAGCTGGAGCGCTGCCACTTCCTTTTGCATATTCCTTGCGACCCCGAATTCAGCTCGCTCAATGTGGCGGCGGCGATTCAGGTGGTGGCTTACGAGCTCTTCCAGGCTGCCTTGGCGGGGAGTCCGGCGAAAGAATCGGTCATTGGCGACATGGATGTCCCCGCGACGGGTGAACAGATGGAGTCGTTTTACGGCCATCTGGAATCAACCCTGCGCGAGATTGGTTACTTACACGCCACCAAGCATGAGATGTCCATCCTGCGTCGCCTGCGCCGCATCTACAACCGCGCTCAGCCAGAGCAAAAGGAATTACATCTGTTGCGCGGCATACTGACCGCGGTTCAGCGCAAGGTTGGCGGCGCCGGCTAGGCGCTTGCAGGCCGAGCTCTAAAGATCGGTATCTTCGTAGAAGTCTTCTACGGCCATATCGAGCTCGACCTCGGCCTTTTGGCTGTCTACCAGCAGGTATTCCTGCAGGCTGTCGAGCAGAGCATAGGCCCGCATTTTCTCGCGGCGGTCGATGTTTTCGGTGAATTCGGAGAGCACTTCGACGATCAGGGCCGACGCGGTCAGATAGTCCCGAGGCGCTGAGCCGGCGGTGTCCTGTTCAGCGCAGGTGACGACCACGTCCGGGTAATAGTAGGCGCGTGAGGCCTCGACCTTGACCTTCATGTCGGCGACAAACGCCCGGCACGGCGAACCACGCAGATGCTGTCGCAGGCGTGAAAAGATATTACCGGCGATGATGTTATTAACCAGGCCATATAATACAGTACGCTTATGTTAAAATTCTGCTCATGGAAATTGAGCGAATTGACACCCGAAAATTGGAGCCAGCCGCGCGCGAACAATTGCGTAAAACGGTGGTACGCAT
>JBIIEQ010000067.1:0-17968 GCA_044237765.1 Methylococcaceae bacterium
TGGTCGTCCCTGGCCACATCCAGTCAGGCTGTCGTCGGACAATCTGCCTGTACCCCGTTCCTCGGAGTGGGGGGCAGTCTACCACCCAGCAAAACCCTGTCAATAAAAAATGCGACATTTTGTCGCAGAGCCTTATGGCTCCGACAATCAAGGGGTTCTCAGCGGATTTACCCGGGCTGAATGCATGGCAAAAAAGAATTTATATCGCGCATTTGGCATCCTTACCCCTCCGCCAACCAATCAATCGACGATGAGAACCTCTGCCAGTTCATGCAGTGCATTGGCTCACTCATATTGCTCACGGTATTTCCGGACAATCCGCAACGCGAGCACATTCAGGGCTAGGGTCAGCAGAAAGAGCAACAACCCTAGAGCAAAGGCTGCCAGCGTTTTGGGGCTATCAAACTCCTGATCCCCCACGAGGAGGGTCACAATTTGCGTTGTGACCGTCGTCACCGCCTTCAGTGGGTTGAACGTCAGATTGGCACTCAGGCCAGCTGCCATCACGACAATCATAGTCTCGCCAATGGCTCGCGATATGGCCAACAGCACGCCGCCCACAATTCCGGGCAATGCGGCCGGCATGACCACCTGCCTTATGGTTTCTGAATGGGTTGCGCCCAGCGCATAAGCCCCGTCGCGTAAGGATTGCGGCACTGCGTTAATGAAGTCATCGGATAGGGACGACACAAACGGTATGATCATGATCCCCATCACCAACCCTGCCGCCAAAGCGCTCTCGGAGGACACCTCCAGCCCCAGACTTGTCCCGAGTTCGCGAACGAATGGCGCTACCACTAACGCCGCGAAGAAGCCATAGACAACCGTAGGTATTCCAGCCAGGATTTCCAGCAATGGCTTGGCTATGGCCCGAAAGCGGGTGGCAGCGTATTCGGAAAGATAAATGGCGGATAGCAAGCCTATTGGCACAGACACCGACATGGCCACCAATGAGATGAGGACCGTCCCCATCATGAGTGGAACCACACCAAATGCGCCGGATGAGCCGACCTGATCTGCCCTCATCGCAATCTGCGGACTCCACTTGAGCCCAAACAAAAACTCGTTAATCGGAACCTGGGAGAAAAATCGAATGGACTCGATGAGCACCGAGAGAACAATTCCGACCGTCGTCAGCACGGCCAAGGCAGCACAGGCGATAAGAAAATAGTTAAGGACCCCTTCAACCTTGTTTCTGGCCCGATAAGCCGGCTGAATCTGACGACTTGCGAAGGTACCTGTTCCAACCGAGACAAGAACGGCCAGCAGAGTCAGCAGCCCATTGCTGCCCGCCTGTAGAGACACATAACGATCCGCCGCTGCTTGAAACGCCCTATCGGTGGTAGCGACCCCCTGAGCAACGTTACGGAGATCGTTGACAACCAGACTCAGCTGCTCGGGTGAAACAGCAGTCATGGACTCCGGCAACAGGGAAAGCACGCTTCGGGTAATGACTGTAGATTCAAACATCGACCAAAAGAGAATCAGCAGAAGCGCCGGCAGCGCACTCCACAGCGCCATGTAATACCCGTAGTAGCTCGGCAAGGAATGCAGACTCTGGCCACTTGCTTCTGCGGTGCGAGCGGAACGGGCTTTTCCCCAATGAAAAGCAAGCACGCTCAACAGAAGCTGCATAAGCAGCAAGGTAGATTTATCCACCGAAATTCTCCACGTACATCTTATTTGCAGACAACCACATCGGCACCCCCGAAAAACCCAGCTCCAACCTGGATCAACGCCGACGAAGTATAACGTGCACTGGCCTTCTACTCTTTGGGACCCACCGACCGCCCTTTCATGAGGTATAGCGCGCCAGAGTCTTGGCAAGCTGAACACGCTCCGCGATGGACTCCGGGACTGCAACCAGAGTTTCAACATGCCTTAATCGGGGGATCAGACCGATACGATTGGCCAACTGGATACTCAATCCCGGCCGTGCATTCATTTCCAGCATCATGGGCCCTTGATCTTCATCGAGCACGATGTCCACGCCTATGAATCCGAGCCCTGCAAAGTCATGGCATTTTGCAGTCATCGCAAGAATTTCGTCCCAATAGGGGATGACGCGGCCAGCGAGATTACCTCCGGTATCCGGATGCTGCTGGACGGGTCGCTCATGCCAAACCCCCGAGAAAGTCCGGCCGGTTGCCAAATCGATCCCCACTCCGATCGCTCCCTGATGAAGATTAGCCTTGCCATCTGAGAGGCGGGTGGGCAGGCGAATCATAGCCAGAAGAGGGACACCACGAAACACGAGCGTTCTGATATCAGGGACGCCCTGAAAACTGATATTTGAAAAGATGGGATCGAACTTGACCCGATACTCAATCAGAGCAGAATCAGGCAGCCCGCCCAAACTGTACATGCCGCCCAGAATGTTGGAAATATGATGCCCCAATTCCTCCTCATCCATGGAAGCCCCGTTGGCTTTGCGGTATCGACCATCATGGCGGCCCGTCACTATCAGAATCCCTTCACCTCCCGATCCATGGGCAGGCTTTACCACAAAGTCATCATAAGTCACCAACTGCTCGGAGAGTTCCTCTATCTGGTGAACGATCTCCACCACACCATAAAGCTTTGGCACAGGAATTCCAGCCTGTTCCGCCAATTCCTTGGTTAGCAGCTTGTTATCAACCAGAGGGTAGTTATGCCGGGCGTTGTAGGGAAGTATGAAATCCGCATTACGCTCATTCAAACCCATGATGCCGAGTTGATGTAGACGATCCCAGGGAAGGAGCATTTGAACTATCCCTTGAGGGCCGCCCTGAATCGCCAGAGTTCCGTGAGGCGGTATCCGGTATAGCGACCCAGCAAAAGCGTCATCGCCAATACGACAAGCAGCAACTCCGGAAAGACAAAGATCAGATGCTCGAGATATCGACTGCTCATGCAGAGGTACCCCAGCGCGGCGACCATGAGACTGCCTAGACCTTGCACCAGAGCTTCACCGGCACCCAATTCCTCCCAGGCAAGGGACATGCGCTCAATGGTCATGGCCATGATGACCATGGGGAACAAGGCCACGGACAGCCCGCGATCAAATCCCAATTTGTGACTGAATATGCTGATCAAAGCCATGAGGATAATGACTATGATCAGCACCGATGCCAGTCGAGGAACCAGCAGCAGCTTCAGATACTCCAGATAGAAACGAATCAGGAGCCCCATCGCAATGAGCAGGCAAAACAGCACCATCCCCCATAGCAACTCCGTTTCCCTGAAGGCTAGAGCAATCAGGATGGGCATAAAGGTTCCAAACGTTCTCAATCCGATCACATTACGCAGGATGACAATGAGAAAGGCGCCAATCGGAACCATGAGCAAGACGCGGTAAACATTCTGAACGCTGACCGGCAAACTGAACAGGGAATACTCCATGATGCGCGAACCCATTTGTCGAGCTCGCTGCTCAGCTACCAACGTCCTATCCTGTGCGCGCTCGGTAACGGAGTACTCGATCTTGACGTTCTTCCCCCCATCTACGCTGAGCACCGGGTCACTCCCTACATGCCAGAGCACGGCGCCCTCGAACATGCCCGGATCCCCCGTGTGAGGATCGACGGCTATCCACTGCTTACCATCAAAGATCTCTAACCAGGGTATAAGGGAACCATGGCTGATCCCGTCCTTGAGCGCCAGCACATAGGCATTGCGCCCCGGAATACTCGCCGTTGCCAGCAGGTCGATGATGCGATGCGTCCAATCTTCCGGGCTCTCGATACCCTGACGCAGCAGGGTCACGTTGGGATCAGCTGTGGGCGCATTGAGTCGCGCCAGCAATTCCCGAACAAAACTCTTGCCGTCTGCCGACTTCTTGAGCACCTCACTCATGAGGCCCTTTGCTGCTGACTGCAGCGCAGCCGGAAAGTCGGGACGACGAATCTCCGGCGCCACGACCGTTTCCGTCGGCATCGGCTCCACCGAGGGATCTCTCGACAAATGGATGCGGTAGTACAGTACCTGGTAGCCATTGACTCGCCTGACAGCCCATTCCGCCGAACGATGGATGCCGTCATCTTCTGTCGTCAGACCATAGTTACCAGAGACAAAGTTCTCATCCACCACCGTGAAGCCGGCGGGCTGTCTTGGGATAAAGAAACGAACCTTGACGGCTGAATCCTTCTGGGCTTTGAATTGAATCTGGGCCTCCACCGTCCATACATTGGCCTTTTCGGTAGGTACCAGCGGCAGCCCCAATCGGGTGACCTTGAACCAGCAAAGGCCAAACCCCACGGCAACAAGAAGGAGTGCAAGTAACTTTACGTGAACTCCACGCACAATCAGGACCCCCGAAGCAAGCTGTAAGAATCCTGCCGAACAAGCATCTCAGGGATTCAAGCCCGAGACCTTCCCGCCACATGGATCGCCGTCGGCCTTAAACAGAAAGGTGTCTGCAGAATCGACCAAGGCGACTCCCGCAAGGAAGCTTCGACCCAGCAGAATGGGATAATTGAAGTTGCTTCGGTCGTTGAGCGTAAATTCCGTAACATACTCCTTGCCGTTCTTACAGATGCTCAGCATCACTACTTCTCGCGTTGACGAGCGCGACAGCCTTTCCTTTATGACAGCCTTACGAACCAGAGGCCTCTCGATCTTGATGGCGTCCTTACCCTTGGAGGCAACAAATTCGAAGCGGACCCAGGGCGTACCACCTTGATTGAAATGCTCGATTTTGCTCGCATGTACCGAGGAGGTCTTGGCTCCCGTATCCAGCTTGGCGGTCGCTTGAATGTTCATGGGCTGCAGGAATACCGTTTCCAGCCAGCCCATCACCAGCTTTTCACCGACCTCTGATTTGGAACTCGCCGAGGGTGTCAACGAGATCAGAGACAGGAACATTGACAAGGTGACAATACGCCTGACATTACCCACGAGGCACCTTCCTCACCGGAGAGAGCAGACGAATCATGCGGAAGTTAGCTGAATCAGTTCTGCACATACTCGAGATCCAAACTGAAAGTCTTTTTCAGTCCTGGGGGATGGTCAGACCCCTCCTCTGACTCGCGTAGAACGCGGCCACATCCTTCATCTCCTGCTCACTGAGAGTTGAGGCAAACCCCATCATCATGGGATTTGCTCTCGCCCCTGACTTGTATTCCTGGAGTGCACGGATCAAATAACTTTCGTACTGTCCGGCCAAGCGCGGAAACATATTGTTTTCGCTATTGCCATCCTCAGCGTGACAACTGGCGCACATCGCCGCCTTGGTTCGTCCAGCCTGGATATCGCCCGTTACCGGCAACGAAGAATTCATGCCGCGAAATTTCGAAACATAGGCGGCAATATCTTCTATGTCCTGTTCAGACAGGTTGTCCACGTTGCTCTTCATGCTGCCATGCTTGCGCTCATCCTCACGATAGGCCTTGAGCGCCGAAACCACATAATCAGCATGTTGACCACCAATGCGCGGCACATGATAGGTCGGGTAAGTGTTGGTGTATCCCGCGACGGAATGGCAACCCTCACAGGTATAAAACTTCTTTTTACCTGCCGCCGAATTACCCGCTGCGTGGGACACAGAGATACCAAGCCACAGAACAACCATACCCGCCAAAAATCTGATAATCGCCTTGTTCATGCCAGATGCTCCAGTTTTAACTCCTTCCACACAGGCCACCTGAATAGAAGGGGGGACCTGCCGCCTCCACATCAATCACTTGCCCGTTGGAGCGAGCATGAATTGATGCAAATACCCGGATTATTCGCTCAGGGCCTGCTTGAGCGCTTCTTCGACTTCGCTGGTGTCCATCACCGGATTTTCTTCGACCTCACCCATATCGCCCTGCTCAGCGCGGCGTTTTCTATCGAGATGATAGGCAAGACCAGTACCCGCAGGTATCAATCTGCCGACAATCACGTTCTCCTTTAGCCCCATCAATTTGTCGCTGGAGCCACGGATGGCAGCTTCAGTCAGGACTCGAGTGGTCTCCTGGAAGGACGCCGCGGAGATGAAGGACTCCGTGGACAGCGAGGCCTTGGTAATTCCCAACAGCATGGGCTCGAAGCAGGCCGGTATCTTACCCTCCGCTTCCACACGGTCATTTTCTTCGTGGAAACGTGCGCGATCAACCTGTTCACCGCGGAGGAACGTGGTATCACCCGGATCAGTGATCTCCACTTTGCGGAGCATCTGACGAATGATGACCTCGATATGCTTATCGTTGATCTTGACGCCCTGCAGTCGGTAAACGTCTTGAATTTCCTTGACAAGATAGGAAGCAAGATCGGCAACACCCCGCAACCGCAGGATATCGTGCGGCGTCAGATCACCTTCCGCGATGGTTTCGCCCTGCTCGACATGCTCGCCTTCGAATACCGTGATATGGCGCCACTTCGGTATCAGTACTTCATGCTGAACGTTCTGCGCGTCAGTCACGATTACACGACGCTTGCCCTTGGTTTCCTTACCAAAACTGATGGTACCCGTGGCTTCCGCCAGAATAGCCGGATCCTTGGTTTTTCTTGCCTCAAAAAGATCGGCAACGCGGGGCAGACCACCCGTAATGTCGCGGGTCTTACTGGATTCCTGCGGAATCCTGGCCAGAACGTCACCGACTTGCACCTGACCCCCATCCTGGATACCAATGATGGCACCCGCCGGCAGGAAGTATTGAGCAACAATTTCAGTCGATGGAATGAAAATATCGTCACCCTTTTCGTCGACTAACTTGACCATCGGCCGAAGATCCTTACCGGACCCACCCCGCTGTTTCGGATCGATTACCACCATTGAGCTCAGCCCGGTCACTTCATCCGATTGCTCTCGAACCGTGACACCCTCGATAAAGTCCACCAGACGGGCAAATCCCTGCACCTCGGTGACAACCGGATGAGTGTGCGGATCCCAAGTCACGATGACCTGACCAGCCTTGACGCGATCCCCTTCACGCACCACGGACACGGCGCCGTATGGAATCTTGTAGCGTTCACGTTCACGGCCATGATCATCGATGACGCTCACTTCGCCCGACCGTGAAACCGCGACCAGATTGCCATCTTTGTTCTCAACCGTCTTGATATTGTTGAGCTTGATGCCTCCGCCAGACTTGACCTCCACATTGCTGATAGCGGCGGAACGTGAGGCCGCGCCACCAATATGGAATGTACGCATGGTCAGCTGGGTACCCGGCTCACCAATGGATTGTGCCGCAATGACACCGATGGCTTCGCCATTGTTGACACTGTGACCTCGGCCGAGATCGCGACCGTAACACGACGCACAAACGCCATGCCGGGTCTTGCAAGTAATCACCGAGCGAACGCGAACGATGTCGACGCTGTGTTGCTCCAGCTTGTCAACCGCAGATTCGTCGAGCATCGCACCCGCCGGCATCAGCAGCTCCTGGGTCGCCGGATCGAGCACATCCTCTGCAACGACACGACCTAGAACACGTTCAGCCAAGGGCTCAACCACATCGCCGCCCTCAATCAAAGGCGACATGAGCAGACCCTCGGACGTTCCGCAGTCCTCTTCGGTGATCACCAGGTCCTGAGCCACATCGACCAGTCGACGGGTGAGATAGCCGGAGTTGGCGGTTTTGAGCGCCGTGTCGGCCAATCCCTTTCGAGCACCATGGGTCGAAATGAAGTACTGCAATACGTCCAGACCCTCACGGAAGTTGGCCGTTATGGGTGTTTCGATAATCGATCCATCCGGCTTTGCCATCAGCCCACGCATACCGGCGAGCTGGCGAATCTGAGCAGCCGAACCACGAGCACCCGAATCGGCCATCATGAAGACCGAGTTGAACGACTTCTGCTCCGCCGTGGTGCCATCCGGCTTGGTAACTTCCTCGGTACCCAGCCCATCCATCATCACCTTGGCTACCTGATCATTTGCGTGTGACCAGATATCCACCACTTTGTTATAGCGCTCACCATCCGTCACAAGACCAGATGCGTACTGATTCTGAATTTCCTTGACCTCGGATTCAGCCGCGACAATGATCTCTTCCTTGCGGGCAGGAATCGCCATATCGTCCACACCGAAGGAGACACCGGCGCGGGTGGCGTTCGAGAAACCTAGGTACATCAGCTTATCGGCGAAGACAACGGTCGATTTGACTCCCAGCGTACGGTAGCAATGATTAATCAGACGGGAGATCGCCTTCTTGGTCATGTCGACGTTCGCCATGTCGAAGGGAATGCCTTCCGGTACGATCGTCCAGATAATGGCGCGACCCACCGTGGTTTCGACCCTTTTCACTTGGCTTGTCGATGCACCGAATTCATCAGTAATCGTCTCGTTTAGACGAACCGTCACTTTCGCCTGTATATCGACAACCCGGTTATTGAGGGCGCGCTGAACCTCATCCACATCCGAAAACACCATGCCGGTGCCTTTAGCATCGATCCGCTCGCGACTCATGTAGTAGAGCCCCAGGACCACATCCTGAGTGGGATTAATGATGGGCTCCCCGTTCGCGGGCGAGAGAATGTTGTTGGTAGCCATCATCAATGTCCGCGCTTCAAGCTGGGCCTCCAGCGACAGCGGGACATGAACGGCCATCTGATCGCCGTCGAAGTCGGCATTGAAAGCACTACATACCAGCGGATGCAACTGGATTGCCTTGCCTTCGACCAACGTGGGCTCGAATGCCTGAATACCCAGACGATGAAGGGTCGGTGCACGGTTGAGCATGACGGGATGCTCGCGAATCACCTCATCGAGAATATCCCAGACTTCCGCGCTTTCCTTCTCCACCATTTTCTTGGCGGCCTTGATGGTCGTTGCCAGACCACGGAATTGCAGCTTGCTGAAAATGAAAGGCTTGAACAATTCCAGCGCCATCTTCTTGGGAAGACCGCACTGATGCAGCTTGAGCGTAGGCCCCACTACGATGACCGAGCGACCCGAATAATCCACGCGCTTTCCAAGCAGATTCTGGCGGAAACGCCCCTGCTTGCCCTTGATCATGTCAGCCAGCGACTTTAGAGGACGCTTGTTAGATCCGGTAATGGCACGCCCGCGACGACCATTGTCCAGCAACGCATCGACGGATTCCTGCAGCATGCGCTTTTCATTGCGGACGATGATGTCCGGCGCATTCAGGTCCAGCAGGCGCTTGAGACGGTTGTTACGGTTGATGACGCGACGATAGAGATCGTTCAGGTCGGACGTGGCGAAACGGCCGCCATCCAGAGGCACCAATGGGCGGAGCTCCGGCGGCAACACCGGCAATACCGTCAGAATCATCCACTCGGGCTTGTTGTTGGATGAAATCAGTGACTCGATCGCCTTGAGGCGCTTCGTATACTTCTTGATCTTGGTTTCGGAATTGGTGCCATCGATGGCCTCGCGGAGCAATTCCACGACATGCGGCAAATCCATGGTCCGCAACAGCTCATGGATAGCTTCGGCCCCCATCTTGGCGACGAAGTCTTCTCCATATTGCTGGGTGGCTTCGTAGAACTCTTCCTCATTGAGCAGTTTTCCACGCTCCAGCGGCGTCTGCATGGGATCGATGATCACATAGGATTCGAAATACAAGACCCGCTCGATTTCACGCAAGGTCATGTCCAGCAGCAGCGCGATACGGGAAGGCAGGGATTTGAGGAACCAGATGTGTGCGACCGGGCTGGCGAGGTCGATATGTCCCATCCGCTCGCGACGAACCTTGGACAAGGTGACCTCTACGCCACACTTTTCGCAAATCACGCCGCGGTGCTTGAGGCGTTTGTATTTGCCACAAAGACACTCATAGTCACTGACCGGCCCGAAAATCTTCGCGCAGAACAGCCCGTCCCTTTCTGGCTTGAAAGTCCGGTAGTTGATGGTTTCAGGCTTCTTCACTTCCCCATAGGACCAGGAGCGAATCATGTCTGGTGAAGCCAGACTGATACGGATATTGTCGAAATCTTCGACCTGATTTTGACGCTTCAAATAACTAATAAGATCTTTCACTGGTCATCTCCTAATCTGGACACTGCGAATCCCGGAGCGGCAACTCACTCCGGGTGGCACTCAAACAGCGGGCTATTCCTGCTCCAACTCGATATTGATTCCCAAGGAGCGGATTTCCTTGATCAGTACATTGAACGATTCAGGCATGGCGGCTTCCATTCGATGATCTCCGTCAACTATGTTCTTGTAGATCTTGGTTCGACCCGTCACATCATCCGATTTGACCGTGAGCATTTCCTGCAATGTGTACGCTGCGCCATAAGCTTGTAGCGCCCAGACCTCCATTTCACCGAACCGCTGACCACCAAACTGGGCCTTGCCCCCCAACGGCTGCTGGGTAACCAGACTGTAAGGTCCGGTTGAACGAGCATGCATCTTGTCATCGACCAGATGATTCAGTTTAAGCATGTACATGCAGCCCACGGTCACATCGCGATCAAAAGCCTCACCAGTCCGGCCGTCGAACAGACGGGTCTGCCCACTTTCCGGCAATCCCGCCAGGCGGAGCATGTTCTTGATGTCTTTTTCACTGGCGCCATCGAATACCGGCGTAGCCATTGGCACTCCGCCCCGAAGATTAGCGGCCAGCTCCAGAATTTCAGCATCATTCAGCTGATTCAGGTCTTCCGCGCGACCACTTGCGTTGTAAATTTCGTGCATGAACTTCCGGACTTCGTCAACTTTCGACTTGGCTTCCAGCATTTTCCCAATCTTGATGCCCAGACCGCGCGCCGCCCAGCCGAGGTGAGTTTCCAGCACCTGCCCCACGTTCATACGCGAGGGAACACCCAGCGGATTCAAAACGATATCCACCGGCGTCCCATCGGCGCTGAATGGCATATCCTCGACCGGGACGATCTGGGAAATGACACCCTTGTTTCCATGGCGCCCAGCCATCTTGTCACCCGGCTGAATACGACGCTTAACAGCCAGATATACCTTGACCATCTTGAGAACGCCGGGCGGCAGATCGTCACCGATGGCGATCTTGCGCTTCTTTTCCTCGAGGCGCTTGTTCATCTCTTCGCGCTGTTGGGCAATCTGTTCGCCGATCGCCTCCAGCTGGACATTCGATTCCTCTCCCTTGAGCTTGATATCCAGCCATTGCGAAGGCTTGATGCTCGCCAGGTATTCTTCCGTGATCACGGTTCCGGATTTCAGCTTGGAGGGGCCTGATTGCGCAACCTTGCCGAGTACCATCGATTCGATGCGCTGGTAGAAGTCCTTTTCGATAATCCGAAGCTGATCATTGAGATCCTTCTTGACCCGCTCGATCTCCGCCTGCTCGATCTGTTTGGCCCGTTCGTCCTTCTGTACGCCGTCCCGCGTGAAGACCTGAACATCAATGACCGTGCCATCCATTCCCGATGGAACGCGCAAGGAGGTGTCCTTCACATCGGAAGCCTTCTCGCCGAAGATGGCACGCAGCAACTTTTCCTCGGGAGTCAGCTGGGTCTCACCCTTCGGAGTGACCTTGCCGACCAGGATATCTCCCGCCTTTACCTCGGCGCCGATGTAAACGATGCCGGACTCATCCAGCTTCGCCAGCGCTGCTTCGCCAACATTCGGAATATCTGCAGTGATTTCCTCCGGCCCAAGCTTGGTATCGCGGGCGACGCAGGACTTTTCCTCGATATGAATCGTAGTGAAACGATCCTCCTGAACCACGCGCTCGGAGATGAGGATGGAGTCCTCGAAGTTGTAACCATTCCAGGGCATGAATGCGACCAGAAGATTCTGCCCCAGCGCCAGTTCGCCCATGTCGGTGGAGGGCCCATCCGCCAGGATGTCGCCCTTGGCCACCTGATCACCCGGCTTGACCAGGGGTTTCTGATTGATACAAGTATTCTGGTTGGAACGGGTGTATTTAGTCAGGTTGTAAATGTCGACGCCTGGCACACCGGCCTCGGTTTCATCGTCATTGACGCGAACCACGATACGGCTGGCATCGAGGAATTCGATGGTTCCCCCGCGCTTGGCGACAACGGTGACGCCAGAATCGCGCGCCACGATGCGCTCCATCCCGGTACCAACCAACGGTTTTTCCGTACGCAGCGTCGGCACCGCCTGGCGCTGCATGTTCGAGCCCATCAGGGCGCGGTTGGCGTCATCGTGCTCAAGGAACGGAATCAGGGACGCAGCCACCGACACGATCTGCTTGGACGAAACGTCCATGAAATTGATCTGATCAGCTGTCGACAGCGTGAATTCATCCTTGTGTCGGCAGGACACAAGATCGTCCACTAACTTGCCGTTGGCATCGACCTTGGCACTGGCCTGAGCGATGAAATACTTGCCTTCTTCGATGGCCGAAAGGTATTCGATCTCATCGGTCACTCGACCATCGACCACCTTGCGGTACGGTGTTTCAAGGAAACCGTAGAGATTGGTTCTGGCGTAAACCGACAAGGAGTTGATCAGACCGATATTCGGTCCTTCAGGCGTTTCAATCGGGCACACCCGGCCATAGTGGGTGGTATGTACGTCGCGCACCTCAAATCCGGCGCGTTCACGGGCAAGACCGCCCGGACCGAGAGCCGATACACGCCGCTTGTGCGTGACCTCGGACAGCGGGTTGTTCTGATCCATGAACTGCGATAACTGACTGGAGCCGAAAAACTCCTTGATGGAGGCGGCCACCGGTTTGGCGTTGATGATCTCCTGCGGCATCAGGTTTTCCGAGTCCGCCAGTGACAGACGCTCCTTGACCGCACGCTCGACCCGAACCAGACCCAGACGGAACTGATTTTCGACCATTTCACCGACCGAACGCACCCGGCGGTTACCCAGATGATCAATGTCATCCACGGTTCCGTGACCGTCGCGGATATTGATCAGCTCACGCAGGACATCGATGATGTCTTCCTTGGTCAGCACCCCGCTTCCGGTCGATTCGGCTCGACCCAGACGACGGTTGAATTTCATGCGACCAACCGCAGAGAGGTCGTAGCGATCAGAAGAGAAGAACAGGTTTTCAAACAGTGTATGGGCCGCTTCTTTCGCAGGCGGTTCACCCGGACGCATCATGCGGTAGATTTCAACCAGCGCATCCAGCTGCGTCTCGGTTGAGTCGATCCGCATTGCATTGGACATGTATGGACCGCGATCCAGGTCATTCACGAACAAGGTGTCCACCGAATTGACGCCCGCCGCCATCAGGCGGTTGATCAAATCATCGGTTAGTTCGTCGTTGACCTTCGCCAGCAGCTCGCCCGTGTCCGTCGAGACGATGTTATTGGCCAGGATTTTACCCAGCAGATAATCACGCGGTACTTCCAGCTGATTGATGCCAGCCTTTTCGATCTGACGGATGTGACGCGCGGTAATCCGGTGGCCTTTCTCCACCAGAATCTTGCCGTCGACACTGATATCGAAGCTGGCGATATCACCTCGCAGACGATCTGGAATCAGTTCAAGACTGATTTCCTCACCCTTGAACACAAATCGATTTGTATCGTAGAACAGGCTGATGATTTGTTCGTTGTCAAACCCCAGCGCGCGCAGCAAGATAGTCGCCGGCAGCTTTCTCCGACGATCGATACGCACATAGACACAGTCCTTGTGATCGAACTCGAAATCCAGCCATGACCCACGGTAGGGAATGATGCGGGCATTGAACAGGAGCTTCCCCGAGGAGTGAGTCTTGCCTCGATCATGATCGAAGAACACACCCGGTGATCGATGCAACTGGGAGACAATGACGCGCTCGGTGCCGTTGATGACGAAAGTGCCTGTATCCGTCATGAGCGGAATTTCGCCCATATAGATTTCCTGGCGCTTAACCTCCTTCACGACCTTGGCGGATGCGGGCGATTCCTTGTCGTAGAGGATCAGCTGCACCAACACTCTCAGCGGGGCCGCATAGTGCGCGCCACGTTGCTGGCATTCCTTGACATCGAAGGTGGGTTCACCCAGCCAGTAATCGACATATTCCAGCACGGCATGACCCGTATGACTGGTGATCGGGAAGACGGACTTCAGGGCGGCATGCAGGCCCTCATCGGCCCGTTTGGGCAAGGGAACCTCGGCCTGCAGAAATCTTTTGTAGGAATCTACTTGAGTCGTCAGCAGATAGGGCACGTCGAGCACATCTCGACGCTTGCCAAAACTGTTGCGGATGCGTTTCTTCTCGGTGAAAGAATAGGCCATATCGATTCCTTACCTGCGGGTTCAAACAAATTAACTGGGATTCAGCGACAGCTCAGAAGATGTGAGCCGCTAGCGCTGGCTTGCCGGGCCAACACCTCAATCGGAATTATCGGGAGCAAATTCTCACCGACCCGAGAGTTCAGATGACCAACTTCGGCAGGACTGCAATTTGCCTCGCTTACAGCGCCAAAAGGCCGGCAGCTTATGCTGCCAGCCTTCGTGGCCGACGTATCAGCTTGGCAATGCAGTCAATTACTTGATATCGACCGTAGCGCCGGCTTCAACCAACTGTTTCTTGACGTCTTCGGCTTCTGCCTTGCTGACGCCTTCCTTGACGGTGGCAGGAACGCCTTCAACCATATCCTTGGCTTCCTTGAGGCCCAGACCGGTTACGGCACGAATCACCTTGATCACGTTGACCTTGTTATCACCAAAACTGGTCATAACCACATCAAACTCGGTCTTTTCTTCTTCTGCGGCAGCTCCGCCAGCGGCAGGAGCAGCGGCCACTGCAACCGCTGCAGCAGCAGATACGCCGAACTTCTCTTCCATGGCGGAAATGAGGTCAACAACCTCCATCACCGACATGTTTGAGATCGCTTCTAAAATGTCATCTTTTGAAAGTGCCATCGAATTTCTCCGAAAATTTTACTGTTATAGGCGAGCGGCCAGTTAGGCTGCCTGCTTTTGATCCCGAATAGCTGCAACGGTACGAACCAACTTCGCGTGCGGTTCTGCCAGCGTACGAACGAATTTCTCGACCGGGGCCTTCATGGTGCCCATAAGGATGGCAATAGCCTGATCCTTGGTCGGGAGTTTCGACAGACGCTCAAGCTCTGCAGGGCCGTATTGTTTGCCGCCGATGGCCACCTGCTTCACGACCAGCTTGTCGTTCTGCTTGATGAAATCAGCAACAACCCGTCCCGCAGCGCCCGGATCCTCCAGCGAAAATGCCAGAATCAGCGGGCCAACCAGACCGTCCTTCATGCACTCGAACTCGGTCCCTTCTATTGCTCGCCTGGCCAGGGTGTTTTTCACAACCCGGAGGTAAACGTTAGATGAACGTGCGTACTTGCGCAGGGCGGTAAGCTGCTCCACCGTCAGTCCGCGGTATTCCGCAGCCACGGCAGAGTGTGCCTTTGCAGCGATAGCGGAAACCTCTTCGACGACAGCTTTTTTGTCATCAAGTCTCAGCGCCACACTATTTCTCCGATTAAATCTGAAGGATTTTTTCCTTCAGAGCCACAACAACATCCCCGACAAACGGGAATTCGCGTTAACGGCATCTTTCGTCGGTTGCCGACTCAAGTACACCGTCTGCGCAGGCGAAGGGATTAAGCACCTGAGTGCACCTGCGGTCTTTGACGGTTACCGAGGACCCCGAACAGGCCACCGGCAACCCAAAGTTCTTCTTTAGGCAGCGAGGCTGCTCTGATCCAGCATCAGGCCCGGACCCATAGTCGAGGAGACCGTGATTTTCTTGAGGTAAATGCCTTTGGAGGTTGAAGGTTTGGCTTTCTTGAGATCCGCCAACAGGGCTTCAAGATTCTCCTTAAGCGCGCCAGACTCGAAGCTCACCTTGCCTATGGTGCAATGAATGATGCCCTTTTTGTCCGTACGGTAACGCACCTGACCTGCCTTCGCGTTTTTTACGGCCGTAGAAACGTCCGCAGTTACCGTCCCCACCTTCGGATTTGGCATCAGCCCCCGCGGGCCCAGCACCTGACCCAACTGACCGACCACGCGCATCGCATCGGGAGTCGCGATCACTACATCAAAGTCCATCTGCCCTGCCTTGATCTGCTCGGCAAGATCGTCCATGCCGACAATATCCGCACCCGCTTCCCGGGCCGCATCTGCGTTCGCCCCTTGAGCGAACACCGCAACGCGTGCCGACTTGCCGGTTCCGTTCGGAAGTACCGTTGCTCCACGCACCGCCTGGTCTGACTTTCTCGGATCAACCCCAAGAATGACCGCAACATCAACGGCTTCAGCGAACTTAACAGTGGATAACGCCTTCAATACTTCAAAGGCTTCTTCCGCGACATATGCTCTACCAGCCTGCACCTTCTCATTGATCAACTTTGCTCTTTTTGTCAGCTTAGCCATTTAGATACCCTCCACATCAAGACCCATGCTACGGGCACTACCGGCGATGGTTCTGATCGCCGCATCTTCGTCCGCCGCCGTCAGATCGGGCTGCTTAAGCTTGGCGATATCCGCCAATTGTGCGCGAGTAATCTTGCCTACCTTGTTCGTATTGGGGGTACTGCTGCCTTTTGCCAATCCGATTGCCTTTTTAATCAGGACCGTCGCTGGCGGAGTCTTGGTGATGAAGGTGAAGCTTTTGTCGGCATAGACGGTGATCACCACCGGCAATGGCAAACCCTTTTCAACATTCTGCGTCGCCGCATTGAAGGCCTTGCAGAACTCCATGATATTGACGCCACGCTGACCCAATGCAGGACCAATGGGGGGACTGGGATTGGCTTCGCCTGCCTTGACTTGCAGCTTGATATAGCCTGTTATTTTCTTAGCCATTTTTTACTCCTGTGGGTCAAACGCCGTAAGGCTCCCCATTGCTGAAAAGCGTGCCCACCAGACGTGAACACTAAATGAATCAGGCTTTTTCTACCTGACCGAAATCGAGCTCTACGGGTGTGGAGCGCCCAAAAATAAGAACAGAGACACGAAGCCGACTCTTCTCGTAGTTGACCTCTTCGACCACACCATTGAAATCCTTGAATGGCCCTTCGTTCACGCGAACAACTTCACCAACCTCAAACAGTATCTTAGGCCTTGGCTTGGAAGCCCCCTCTTCCATACGACCCAGGATGACCGCAGCCTCCTTCTCGGTGATCGGTGCAGGCCGGTCCGAGGTACCGCCAATAAAACCCAGTACGCGGGGAACTTCCTTTACCAGATGCCAGGTCTGCTCGTTCAGCTCCATCTGGACCAGCACATAACCCGGAAAGAATTTGCGCTCACTTTTTCGCTGTTGGCCCAACCGCATTTCAACTACCTCTTCGGTAGGCACGAGGATTTGACCAAAGAACTCACCAAGTCCCAAGCGAGCAATCCGCTCTTCGAGGGATCGCTTTACCTGATTCTCATAGTTCGAATAGGCATGGACCACATACCAACGCAGCGTCATAGATCTATTTCCCTTGCCCCGTCAGCAGGGTGATACCCCAAAAGAGGACCGCATCCAACGTCCACAGAATGAGACCAACCAGGAAGACCAATGCGACCACGATCATTGTCGACTGCATCGTCTCCTGGCGCGTTGGCCAGATCACCTTCCGGACTTCAACTCGCGATTCAGCTAGGAAACCCATGAAGGACTTGCCGATGGTCGTCGTCAGCATGACGCCGATGGCCGACAGCGTAGTGGCCAGCACACCGAGCACCCGATAGACAAGACCCTTGTCCGCAAAATGGTAAAACCCGACAATCCCACCCACAAGCACGAGGATGGCAATAATCAGCTTGACTGTATCGATCCCGGAGGAAGTCGATTCCGCCCTAGCATTCATGGGAATTCCTTTCGCAAGTTGTGATATCGGAAGGGGAAAATGGCAGGCCAGGAGGGTCTCGAACCCCCAACCTGCGGTTTTGGAGACCGCTGCTCTACCAATTGAGCTACTGACCTTTAACCCTTGTTGTACGCGGGGAGTCATTACTGACTCCCCCGTTCGCTTTAAGCTATGACTTTCGAAACGACGCCAGCGCCCACGGTGCGACCGCCCTCGCGAACCGCGAAGCGCAAACCTTCTTCCATGGCTATCGGGTTGATCAGCTTGACGGTGACCTTGACGTTGTCTCCCGGCATGACCATTTCGACACCTTCGGGCAGATCAACCGATCCGGTGACGTCCGTGGTGCGGAAGTAGAACTGCGGGCGGTAGCCGT
>JBIIEQ010000002.1:0-77545 GCA_044237765.1 Methylococcaceae bacterium
ACTTCGCCGCCCTCGGTCTCGACATCACCCTGGAAGATGCCAACAACCACGGCCGACTCGACATGGCCGTCCGCTTCAACCAGCAGATCTACCTGTTCGAATTCAAGGTCGTTGAACTCACCCCCGAGGGTAAAGCCTTGCAGCAGATCAAGGACAAGGGCTATGCCGACAAATACCAAGCCGACGGACTGCCCATCCACCTGATTGGCGTCGAATTCAGCCGCGAGCAGCGGAGTGTGGTGGGGTTTGAGGTGGAGAGTGTGGGCTGAGCAAGTTCAAGCTTGCGCTTCAGCCCCAATCCCCCCACAAAGTCTGCACGGCAGCGAGGGCGGCGAGGACGGCGGTTTCGGTGCGGAGTATGCGCGGGCCGAGGTGGATGGGGGTGAAGCCGGCATGCCGAGCGCGGTCGCGTTCGCGCTCGGCAAAGCCTCCCTCAGGGCCCGAGAGTAGGGTCACCCGGCCTTTGGGTGGCATGAGGCAGTTCAGGCTGGCTGTTCCTTGCGGATCAAGGAACAGACGCAACCCGGACGGCTGTTCCAGCCAGTCTTCCAATGCCAGCGGTTCGTCGAGGGTGGGCAGTTGATTGCGGCCGCTCTGTTCGCAGGCGCTGCGAATGATGCGCTGCCAATGGCGCAGGCGGTGGCCTTTCTTGTCCTCATCCAGCCGAACGACGCAGTGCTCGGTCAACAGCGGGGTGATGCGGCTGACGCCTAATTCCACGGCTTTTTGCAGGGCAAAGTCCATACGCTCGCCCCGGGAAATGCCGAGCCCAAGATGCGTGAACAGCGGCGATTCGGTGTCGCGAAGGCAGCCTGCGCCGATGGCCAGCCAAACGCCCTCCCGGCTGGCGACTTCAACCTGCGCGGCATACTCATGGCCATCGCCATTGAATACGGTGAGCTGAAATCCTTTTTTCAGCCTGAGCACGGTGCGCAGGTAGTGTGCGCTTTCCTCCTCCAGACGCAAATTTTCACCTTCGCATAAAGGCGTATTGACGTAGAGTCGCGAAATGCGCATCTCAATGCCTGGTGGCGTGGTCGATGCCTTCCGTCGCGACTGCGGCCATCAGGCGGATTTCATCGGGCGAAATGACGTAGGGCGGCATGAAGTAAATGACATTGCCGAGTGGCCGCAGCAGAACGCCGCGGGTCAGGCCGTGTCGATAGACTTTTAGTCCGCGCCGCTCCTGCCAGGGGTAGGGCTCGCGTGAGGGTTTGTCCTTGACCATTTCGATCGCCAGGATCATTCCGGTCTGGCGCACCTCCGCGACGTGGGGGTGATCGATCAGGGATGCTGTTGCCGCGGTCATCTGTGCCGATAGTTCCCGATTGCGGATGAGGGTGTTGTCCCGGTTGAACAGATCCAAAGTCGCCAGCGCGGCCGAGCAGGCCAGTGCATTCCCGGTGTAGCTGTGTGAATGAAGAAAGGCCCTTTGGTTGACGTATTCATCGTAGAAACCTGCATACACATCATCCGTTGTCAGGACGCAGGAGAGCGGCAAGTAACCGCCGGTCAGGCCTTTCGAGAGGCACAGGAAGTCGGGCCGAATGGAGCCCTGCTCGCAGGCGAAAAGGGTCCCGGTGCGGCCAAAACCGACGGCAATTTCATCGGCAATCAGATGCACGCCATGGCGGTCGCAAGCGTCCCGTAACAGTGTCAGGTAGACGGGGTCGTACATCCTCATGTTACCGGCGCACTGGACCAGCGGCTCTATGATGACGGCGGCGGTTTCGTCGGCGTACCGCGCCAGGGTGGCCTCCATTTCCTCGAACTTGCGGCGGCTGTGCTCGGCCCAGCTTTCGCCGGGTTCCCGCTGGTAACAGTCGGGGCTCGCCACCGTGATCGGCGTCATCAGCAGCGGTGCGTAGGTGTCCTTGTATAGCCCGACGTCGCCCACCGCGAGTGCCCCCAGGGTTTCGCCATGGTAACTGTTGCTCAACGTAAGGAATCGGGTCTTTTGGGACTGCCCGCTGTTCCGCCAGAAGTGGAAACTCATCTTCAGCGCCACTTCGACGGCGGACGAGCCATTGTCGGCATAGAAGCAGCGGCTCAGGCCGTTGGGCGCTAATTCGAGCAGACGCTCGGCCAAGGTGATGGCCGGTTCATGGGTGAAGCCGGCCAGGATGACATGCTCCAGCGAATCAAGTTGCTGTTTGATCGCAGCGTTGATGTTGGGGTTGGCGTGGCCAAACAGGTTGACCCACCAGGAGCTGATGGCGTCCAGATAACGGTTGCCGTCGAAGTCCTCCAGCCATGCGCCCTGTCCCCGTCGGATAGGAATCATCGGCAGCGACTCGTGATCCTTCATCTGAGTGCAGGGGTGCCAGAGGACGGCGAGATCGCGTGCGGACCAGTCTCGATTTGACATTGTGAGGCTCCTGAAAAAGAAAATCCCCGACCAGACCTTTTTTCAGGCCCGGCCGGGGATTTTACCGCGGCAATTAAGCCGGAATGCGGATTTTCTGGCCGACGAAGATCTTGTTAGGGTCCTTGATGACTTCGCGGTTGGCTTCGAAGATCTTCGGGTACGCATTGGCATCACCCAGGAACTGCTTGGCGATGGCGGACAGCGTGTCACCACTCTTGATTTCGTAATACTGGCCAGTACCTGCGCCACCCAGTTCGCCCGGTGCATTGCTGGCGGCTTCGGACACCTGGATCTCGCTCACCACCCGACCGACGCCCTTGACGTTACCGGCCATCAGAATGGCTTTCTCGACGGCCTCCCACGACTGGCTGCTTCCGCCCAGGGTCACAAAGCCATCTTGGTATTTGACTTCGAGCGGATCAACGCCGGGATTGTCCGACAGGATGTGATCCTTGATCTTGTCGGCGGCCTTTTCGTCGCCGCTGCTGAAGAGTGAGTAACCAATGTCTTTTACAAAGTCGAGCAAGCCCATGTCTTTTTCCTCGCTGGTTGGTTTAAACGAATGCGGTCTAACCGGTAGGCGTGAGATGTTCCATTAGTGGACGAATACGGCCACCTCCGCCACATTAAGGTAACACAGGTCTCAAGCCCGGTTGTCGAGCCCCAGATTGTTCCAGATTCCCAATACGGCATCGGCCTGGTTCAACGTGTAGAAGTGCAGGCCCGGTGCGCCTTGCTCTAGCAGACGGCGACACAGGTCGGAGATCACCTCCAGCCCGAACGCACGAATGGCCTGACGGTCATCACCAAACATTTCCAGCCTTTTGCGCATCCAGCGTGGAATATCGGCGCCGCACATTTCCGAGAAACGGGAAATCTGGGTGTAGTTGGTGATCGGCATGATGCCAGGCACGATCGGGATGGTGATGCCCAACTTTTCGCAATCGTCGATAAAGCGGAAATAGGCTTCCGGATTGAAGAAATACTGGGTGATGGCGCTATTGGCGCCGGCATCGACCTTGCGCTGGAAATTTTTCAGGTCGGCTTCCAGGTTCTGCGCCTGCGGATGCATCTCCGGATACGCGGCCACTTCGATGTGAAAGTGATCGCCGGTTTCTTCGCGGATGAACGCAACCAGTTCATTGGCGTAACGAAATTCTCCCGCCGACATCATGCCGGAAGGCATGTCCCCGCGCAGGGCGACAATATGGCGGATGCCGTTATTCTTGTAGGCATGGAGCACCTCACGGATATTCGTGCGGGTGGATGCAATGCAGGAAATATGCGGGGCGGCTTCCAGGTTTCGGTTTTGCTGAATGTCGCAGACGGTTTCGAAGGTCTTTTCCCGCGTGGAGCCGGCCGCGCCAAAGGTCACCGAACAGAAGCGCGGCTTCAGCGGTGCCAGTCGGGTCAGCGCACGGTTGAGGGATTCCTCGGCTTCGGGGCTCCGAGCCGGAAAGAACTCCATGCTGAAGATGCGGGGGTGTTTTTTTTGGGATTCCATGAAGGACCACATTGAGCATGGGGCGGAAATGGCAACAGCCGTTCCGCCGCGTGGAATGAGAGTCGGGTGCCTTCAGATGAGAAGACGCCCGATGCCATCAATAGCGGTAATGCTCCGGCTTGTAGGGTCCTTCCTGGGAGACGCCGATATAGGCCGCCTGCTCGGCAGACAGCTCGGTCAGTTGTGCGTTGAGTTTCTTCAGCTGCAACCGCGCCACCTTTTCGTCCAGATGCTTGGGTAGCGTGTATACACCGACCGGATACTTGCCGGAATCGCGCTCTTTCCAGAGTTCGATCTGGGCGATGGTCTGGTTGGCGAAACTGGAGGACATGACGTAGGAAGGGTGGCCCGTGCCGCAGCCGAGATTCACCAAGCGGCCCTTGGCCAACAGGATGATGCGCTTACCGTCAGGGAAGATGACGTGGTCGACTTGCGGCTTGATTTCTTCCCACTGATAGCCTTCGATGGCCGCTACTTCGATCTCGTTGTCGAAATGGCCGATGTTGCAGACGATGGCCTGGTCCTTCATCTTGGCCATGTGGTCATGCGTGATCACATGGTAATTGCCCGTGGCGGTGACGAAGATGTCGGCCTTGTCGGCGGCATAATCCATGGTCACCACGCGGTAGCCTTCCATCGCCGCCTGCAGGGCGCAGATCGGATCGATCTCGGTGACCCAGACCTGGGCGGACAGTGCTCGCAGCGCCTGCGCGGAGCCCTTGCCGACATCGCCATAGCCGGCCACAACGGCGATCTTGCCGGCGACCATGACATCGGTTGCGCGCTTAATGCCGTCCACCAGCGATTCGCGGCAGCCGTAGAGATTGTCGAACTTGGATTTGGTGACGGAGTCGTTGACGTTGATGCCGGGGAATTTCAGTTCGCCACGGGCATGCATCTGGTACAGGCGATGGACGCCGGTGGTGGTTTCCTCGGTCACGCCACGCACGGCGGCCAGGCGGACGGAATACCATTTCGGATCGGTCGCCAGTTTGGCCTTGATGGCGGCAAACAGCACGCGCTCTTCTTCAGAGCCCGGATTGGACAGCACGGACAGGTCCGACTCGGCACGGGCCCCGAGATGGAGCAACAAGGTCGCGTCGCCGCCATCGTCCAGGATCATGTTGGAGTAGCCACCATCCGCCCACTCGAAGATGCGGTGGGTATAGTCCCAGTAGTCTTCCAGCGTCTCGCCCTTCACGGCGAAGACCGGAATGCCCTGATCGGCCATGGCGGCGGCGGCATGATCCTGGGTGGAGAAGATGTTGCAGGACGCCCAGCGGACCTCGGCACCCAGCGCCAACAGCGTTTCGATCAGCACGGCGGTCTGGATGGTCATGTGCAGCGATCCGGTGATGCGGGCGCCGGCCAGAGGCTGGCTGGCGGCATATTCCTCGCGGATGGCCATCAGGCCGGGCATCTCCGTTTCGGCGATGCGAATTTCCTTGTGGCCCCATTCGGCCAGGGACAGGTCGGCGACCTTGAAATCAGTAAACGGGGCGGATTTGGGTACAGCGTTCATCGGTTAATGGCTCCTTTCGGTTGCAAGCCACCGGCTGTCGCGAGAACGAGGCTCGAGTCACCACGACAGTCAGTGGGTGAATCGAGCGCCGTTTCAAAGAAACACCGCGTCGAGCCTGGCGGGGAAGCCCCGTCGCAGCGCTCCTCGTCGCGGTGGAAGTCGGGGGGCGCCAGTAGGGTCGCCCCGGTGTTTTCCTTACAGGGGTGGTAGCCCGGCAGCTTCGCGCAGGGCGGAGGCCTTGTCGGTCCTTTCCCAGGTGAATTCCGACTCCTCGCGGCCAAAGTGGCCGTAAGCAGCGGTCTTCTGGTAGATGGGACGCAGCAGGTCCAGCATGTTGACGATGCCTTTCGGCCGCAGGTCGAAATGCTCCAGTACCAGATCAGTGATCTGGTCGTCGGACACCTTGCCGGTGCCGTAGGTTTCGACCATCACGCTGGTGGGTTTGGCCACACCGATGGCATAGGACAGCTGAATCATGCAGCGCGACGCCAAGCCCGCTGCTACCACATTCTTGGCTACGTAACGACCGGCATACGCCGCCGAGCGGTCGACCTTGGACGGGTCCTTGCCGGAAAACGCACCGCCGCCGTGCGGGGCTGCGCCGCCGTACGTGTCAACGATGATCTTGCGTCCAGTGAGGCCGCAGTCACCCTGCGGACCGCCGACCACGAAACGTCCGGTCGGGTTGACCAAAAACTTGACGTCGCCCTTAATCAGTTCCTGCGGCAGAATCGGTTTGATGATGTCTTCGATGACGGCTTCATGCAGGGTCTTGTCTGAGACGTCGGGCGCATGCTGGGTTGAGAGCACCACGGTGTCGATGGAATCGGCCTTGCCGTTGACGTAACGCACCGTCACCTGGCTTTTGGCGTCGGGACGCAACCAGGTCAATTGGCCATCATGGCGCAGGCGGGCCTGACGTTCGACCAGCCGATGCGACAGGTAAATCGGCAACGGCATCAGGGTCGGGGTTTCGTCGCAGGCATAGCCGAACATCAGGCCCTGATCGCCGGCCCCCTGGCCGAGGTCGTCGTCATAGGCTTTGTTCACGCCCTGGGCGATATCGGGTGACTGCTTGTCGTAAGCGACCAGCACGGCACAGCCCTTGTAGTCGATGCCGTACTCGGTATTGTCGTAGCCGATTTGTTGCAACACATCCCGTGCGACCTTGATGTAATCGACATTGGCGCTGGTGGTGATTTCACCCGCCAGAACGACCAGCCCGGTATTGCACAGGGTCTCCGCTGCGACGCGTGAATGCTTGTCCTGCGTCAGGATGGCATCCAGGATGGCATCGGAAATCTGGTCGGAAACCTTGTCGGGATGTCCTTCCGAAACCGATTCGGAAGTAAAGAAATAGCTGTTGCTCACGATGGTCAATTACCTCGTCGGTTGTAAGGAGTTACCACGCCAAAAATCAGCCGGCGATTGTACAGGTTTTGCAAGGGGTGACAATTGACAGTCAGGAAATAATCCTGTCCGGATCCGCCCTTACTCCCCGGAGGATGTGGCGTCGGGCGGATCCGTCGTGTTGGCACAAATATGCTATTCTCGCGCGCTCCAGGAGCGGCGTCACCCGTGTGAATGCCGCTTCGTCGTTTCCCCACAGGCCATCTGCAAAGTCAAAAGTCGAGAGAATATCCCCATGGAAAAGCCCTACATCCTGCATATGTTCACGCCGGAAAAAAACCTCAGCCCTTTCGACGTCAATATGGCGCTGGATGCCGGATGGACCTCGGCCATACCTTATCTTCATGTGGAATCCGGCGAGATTCAGGCGCTGGTCCAGGACGCGATTTTTTCGCGTAGCCCGGGCGGATTGAAAAGAACCGGCATCTTTATTGGCGGGCGGGATGCCAAGATGGCCGTGGACATGGTCAGGAGCGCGGCAAAAGCCATGGTGCCGCCGTTTGGAGTGTCGGTCTTTGCCGATCCCAGCGGCGCCTTCACCACGGCGGCCGCCATGGTCGCCGTTGTTGAACATGAGCTGGCAACCAAATTCCACATGGATCTGAAAGGCAAAAAAGTCCTGGCCCTCGGGGGAACGGGGCCTGTTGGCCAGATCGCGGCCACGCTGGCCGCCAAAGCCGGTGCCGTGGTGAAAATCATCGGCCGCCAGTTGGAAAAGGCACAGACCATTGCCACACTCTGTGATACCGAATTCGGCGATGGTCAGACCCAGATCGAGGGAGATGCTGACGCCAACAAGGCTGAACTCATCAAGGATGCCGACATTGTTTTCGCCACGGCGGCGGCGGGGATTCAGGTGTTGAGTGCCGAACTGGTGGCCGCTGCGCCCCAGTTGAAGGTCGCGGCTGACGTCAACGCCGTGCCGCCTTCCGGCATTGCCGGGCTGGATGCCCATCATCGCGGCAATCCGATTGCGGGATCGCAGAGCGGGGCGGTCGGTGTCGGCGCTCTGGCCATCGGCAATGTGAAGTATAAGACCCAGAGTGCCTTGCTCAAGCGGATGCGTGAGACCGATAAGCCGGTTTATCTGAGCTTCGATGATGCTTTTGAACTGGCCCGTGAGTTTGCCAGGAACTCCTGAGTTCCCTCCTTTGCAAGCCGAGCAGCCGGGCAGGGTTGGCGCGAGCGTCGCCGTTCATCCCTGTCCCCGGGCTCGTTTCTTCCGATTCGCACAGCCGTCTGCCGCACCCCAAGAGAGGTCATGTCATGGAAAAAACCGAAAAACGTAGTGTGCTGCACATGCTGGACCCGATGCCGCATGTGAGTCCATTCGACATCAACATGGCGGTGGATGCGGGATTTGAGCAAATCTTCCCTTACAACAACGTGCAGCTGGAGCAGGTCAACGGGTTGGTGCAGGATGCGATCTTTTCCCGGGGACCGGCGGGCGTAAAGCGCACCGGCATCTTCATTGGCGGCCGGGATATCGGTGTGGCCCTTAGCATGCTGGAAGTCGCGCAAAAAGCGATGGTGCCGCCTTTCGAGGTTTCGGTGCTGGCCGACCCCAGCGGCGCATTCACCACCGCCGCCGCACTGGTGGCCTGTGTGGAAAAGCAGCTCAAGACTCACCATGGCGACGAGCTGAAAGGGGCTCAGGCGGTGGTCTTCGGCGGAACCGGCCCGGTCGGTATCGCTACCGGCGTCATTGCCTCGCTGGCGGGCGCTGACGTGACCATCGTCGATCCCTTCAATATCGATGTGGCCCTGGAAAAGGCGCAGCAATACAACGCCCGGTGTGGTGCAACGCTGGTCGGCACCTATGCCAGTTCCGACGCCGACAAGGCACGATTGCTGTCACAGGCCGACATCGTTTTCTGCACGGCCAAGGCCGGTATTCAGGTGCTGAATGCCAGCGTGCTGTCCGACGCGACACAATTGAAAGTGGCGGGAGACGTGAACGCGGTGCCGCCGCTTGGTATCGAGGGCATCAAGCGGTCCCATAACGGTGAGCCATTACTGCATGCTGTGAATTCTACGGGAGCGGTGGGTATCGGCGCGCTGGCCGTCGGCGACATCAAGTATAAGCTTCAGAATGCCTTGCTGGCCTCGTTGCTGGCCACCGAAACCCCGCTCTATCTTGATTTTCGTGCTGCTTTCGAGCAGGCGAGAAAACTGGTTTGACGAGCTGGCTACAACGGGCTGTGGTGGGCGGCTGGAAGTTGCGTAAGAGCTCATTTCTGCTGTTGTTCGTTTGGGCGTTCAATGACCTGGCTGCGGCGACGCTACAGGATCAATTGCGGGAGCTAGGTGCCCAGCGAGGGTTCGTGATCGAGGGGTTGGGTCGGCTGGGCGACGAACCAGCGGGTAATGGCGAGGGCTCGGTGCAGGATCAGATTCGCCACTTGTTGCAGGGCTACAATTACGTCGTAACCCAGCCGCGTCCGGGCGTGATCGGAAAAATCCGCATCATCAGTCGGCGGGGTGAAACAGCTAATTCAAAGGGTTCCGCCAGCAGCGCTTATATTCAGACGCAGCGGGTGGGCGCGCATCATCAGGTGGATGTGGTGATGGTGGGTCCTAACAGCGTCGCCCGGACGCTGCCGCTGATGATCGATACCGGCGCTTCCACCCTGGTGCTGCCGTCTTCGATGATGGCCGAATTGGGCTTTACTCCCGAGGATCTGCGTGAAGGCACCAGCCAAACGGCCAGCGGCACGGTCCCGGTCAAGATCGGCTTGCTGCGAAGTGTCCGGATCGATTCCGTTTCGGCCGACAATGTCGAGGTGAGCTTCATCGCCGACAGCAAACTCAGCGGCAGTCGCCTGCTCGGCATGAGCTTCCTGCAACGCTTCAAGATGACGATCGACGATGCGGCCAACGAACTGGTCCTGATGGCCAAATGAACGCTGCTAAAATCCGGCTTCCACGCCCAATTGGAATTTCATCATGAGAATAAAAACAAAAAACTCCAGCCTGATGGCCGCTACCGGTTTAATCGTATTCACCGCTTTGGCGGGTCCTTCCAGTGCTCATGTCATCAGCGAAGAGGATCACCATGCCTTCGAGCATAAGTTTGCGGAGATATGCATAGAGCGGGAAAAATCGGTCATGAAGGGCTCTGGTGTGCTGCTGTCGGAAGTCACCGAAATGTGCGACTGCATTGCCAAGGAGGAGAGCAAGCGCATCACCATCGAGGAGGTGAGAAAGTTTGTAAGGGAGGGCAAGTATCCCGTATCGCTGATGATGAAGAGCAATGCGGCCACCTACACCTGCGTCCAGAAAAAAACCCCGTAATCGCTTGCCTTACAAGGTCTTGATCAGCACCTTGGAATTGCGCTGGGTGTTGTAGACACTGCGGCGGTCATCGGGTAGCGCTTCGATGTCCGCCGGCTCAAAGCCCCGTTCACGGAACCAGTGAGCCGTCCGGGTGGTGAGCACAAAAAGACGCGACAGCGCATGGCTCTTGGCCAGTTGTTCCATGTGCGTCAGCAGTCGTTCCCCGCGCTGGCATCCCCGATAATCCGGGTGCAGAACCAGGCAGGCGAGTTCACCCATGCGGGCATCGGGGAAGTCGTGCAAGGCCGCACAACCGATGACCGTGCCATCCCGTTCAATGACCGTGTAATCGGTGATTTCGCCTTCCAGCCGCTCTCGGGAGCGTGCCACCAATACACCCTGCTTCTCCAGCGGCACGATCAGGTCAAGAATGCCTGGCACGTCGCCCACGGCCGCAGGCCGCATGGCTTCAAAGGGTGCCTGGCTGATTAGCGTGCCAATGCCGTCGCGCGTGAACAGTTCCAGTAAGAGGGCACCGTCGGTCTGCCAGTTGAGCGTATGGGCGCGGTCGACACCCTGGCTGCAGGCTTGGGTGGCCGCCTCGATGTCGGGAATGACACTGGCATTGCAGCTCACCGGTTCGTCGAGCAATGCTTGTGCCTCGTCGGTGGTGAGTTGGCGGATGAGCTGGCCATCCCGGCTGGAAACGCAGTCCTCTTCACCCAGTAGCAGGAGCTTGTGGGCCTTGAGCGCGATGGCTGCGGCTGTGGCGACTTCTTCGGAGCGAAGGTTGAAAATTTCCCCGGTCGGGGAGTAACCCACGGCTGAGAGCAGGACGACATCGCCGCGATCCAGCGCGGCGCGAATGCCTGTCGCGTCGATCCGACGCACTTCCCCCGTGTGCTGAAAATCTACCCCGTCCCGCACACCGACCGGACGCGCCGTGACGAAATTGCCCGAGGCCACCCGGATACGAGCGCCAGCCATGGGCGAATTGGCCAGACCCATCGACAGCAACGCCTCGATTTCGACGCGGACTGTTCCGGCGGCTTCCTTGACGCATTCCAGCGCACCGCCATCGGTGATACGCAGTCCCGCATGGAAGCGAGCCATCTGGTTGCGGTTTTTCAGTCGTTCGTCAATTTGCGGGCGGATGCCATGCACCAGGACCAGGCGAATACCCAGACTATTCAACAGTGCAAAATCATGCAGCAGGGTGGGGAACCGCGCGTCGGCCACCGCTTCGCCACCGAAGTAGATGACGAAGGTTTTGCCTCGGTGAGCGTTGATATAGGGCGCCGATCCCCGAAACCAGCTGACGTAGGCGGAGGTGTCCGACAGTTCCATGCCGGGTCAGTCGGGCGGTGAAAGAGTGCAGTCGAGTCGGAACATCGCCGTCAGAACAGCGGTTCCCGGTAGAACATCATGATGTTGCCGATGAGGAACATCGAGAAAATGGCGATCAGGCCGGCGATGGTGCCTTCGTTGATGACCGATCCGTCACTCTGGCCTTCGGCCGGTGCCAGGCGCAGTTCCAGCCAGCGGCCCGCCGCCATGATGACAGCCAGCAGCCCCATGGTGGTGTGCGTCGCCTGGATGATGTACTCGCTCTTTAGTTCGAATTCGGCATGGGCGTGGGTCAGCAAAAGAATGCCGCCGAAAGCGCACAGGATCGGGAACATATAGCGGAGTTTGGGAGAGTCGGTTCGGGTGCGGGCTCTAATCTCCAGTACGCCCAGCACGAACGCCAGCAAGGTGGCGATGCGATGCTGGAAGACCTCGCCATTGCTGAAGGTGCTTTCCCAAAAGCCGATGGGTCCAAGCGGCCAGGTTTCCGCGTCACTGCGGAAGAAGAGGAAGATGCTAAGCCCAACAAAGCCGATGGGCCAATAGCGAGCCCACCGAAACGCCGGTGAGGGTATGTAGGACAGCATCGCCATCAGGCCCATGACGGTCAGGAATATGCCAGAGATATTGTGGTTGTAGTCCGACCATTCTGTGGCAGCTACGGAGGGCACTTTTTTCACAACCGCAACCCGACCGGCCTCGCCTGCAATCAGCTCTTCATGGCTGGGGGAAGCGATTTTGGGAAGACGCGGGGTAAACATTTCACCGACTTCCGAAACGGTCGCCGTCAGTTCGGGATTGTTGGCAATATCTTCCGAGGGTGGTTGTGACGACAGCGTGGCCGCTATAAAAAGAATGCCTACCAGAATGAAGGCTTCGGCCTCGATGTAATAAGGCACCTTGCGCTTGAGGGGTCCGCTTTCCTGTTGGTCTCGCCAGCGTTTCCCGGCCCGATGGTTGATCAGGGCGAAACCCAGCGCCACGAACAGCAGAAAAACCTTGGTGATGACGAGGCTGCCATAACCAGTGCCGAATAATCCCTTCCATGAGGCCACATAGTTGATGGCCAGAGGTAGCCCGGTCAGCAACAGCAGCACGACCGAGGTCATGCCCATGAGTCCAAAGCGCACGATTGCGGGGGGCCAGAATTGCCGGGCTTCCTCTTCCTGGTAGCCCAATCTCCACAGGGCAAGCAGTTGCGCTACGCCGCCAAACCAGATGGCCGCGGCCAGTTGATGCAGCAGTGTGATCAACATGAGCGGTTCGCGATTCTCAAAGCGCCCGACGGCATGCACCAGCCAGGCACCGGCGATGACCAACGGAACACAGAGCAAGGCCAGCCCGTTCCACTGCTTGCGGTTATCCGGATCGATCAGCAACTGGCTCGACAGCCAAAAAATCCCCAGGGAAAGGACGAATCGGGCCAGGCCGGCCTGAAATTGCACGGTGCCCAGGTAATCGGCCATGGGCAGCTCGCCCAGGACGCCCCACAGCACTAGCCCTTTGATGACGAGCTTGGCGCCCTGCATCGCCGCCAGCGAAATGGCCCCAAACAGCATGACAGAGAGCGCCCTGCGAATAATGGCCGAGCTGACAGCGGGCCGATCGGACCACACTTTCAGGATGAAGGCGCTCCAGAATAGGCTGCCGACGACCAGGGCATAGCTGATGAGGATCAGTCCGCCGAGGAAGTCGTCGATAAAATTGGCCAGACCTTGCATGTACATGCCGTGACTCCTTGTCTCTGCTAGGGTGCGACGTGGAAGCGAATATTGTTTTCGGTCAGGTGGCCATCGGCGGCAAAGACCTTGTACTTGATGGCATAGTCGCCCGGTGTCAACGCAGGCAACTTGATCAGCAGTTCACCGGGTTTCTTGCCGCGGGCAATCTCCGCGGGATGGAAGATATCCCCTTCGCTGACCAGGAAAACCCGGGACAGCGACAACTCCACATTGGCATTGAATAGCAATACTACGGTGGTCGGGTGATTGGCCTGGACGTGTTCCCTGGCCAGCGAGGACTCGGTGACCACGGCGTGGGCCGCTGCGGTGGTTGCAAAGCCGAGGGTCATGGCCATGAATGTCAGGCAAACAAGGGTCTTTTTGGCCTTTGAGGCAGAAAAACGGTGCATGCGTCTAAAACCAGTATTCAGAATGGAAAAATGATCAGCCTGCCTTGGATTTCAGTGCGTGGCCAGTGAGCGTTTTGCCCAGATCCCAAATCGCGCCGGGTACCTTGTGGCAATCCGCTATCACTTCATCCAGTGCACCGAGTATCCAGTCGCGATCCCTGTCGTTGATGACCAGGGGCGGCAGGAACTTAACGACGTTCATGCCATGACCGGCGACCTGGCTGAGGATCCGGTGGTTCTTGAACAGCGGGATGGTGATCATCTGACTGAACAAGCCCTTGTTGGCGGCTTCCAACATGGTCCAGGCGGCTTTCAGTGAGAGGCTTTTGGGGGAGCCGAATTCCATGGCGATCATCAGTCCCTTGCCGCGCACGGACTTGAACAGCTCGTATTTGTCGGCCAGTGCCTGCATGCCGGCCATGAGCTCATCTCCCATGCGCCCGGCATGGGCGACCAGATTTTCCTCATCGATGACCTTGAGTGCGGCCAGACCTGCCGCCATGGCCATGTTGTTCTTGGAGAAGGTTGAGCCATGCACCACGGCTCGGTCCATGCGGTTGAACACTGCCTCCATGACCTGGGTGGTCATCGCGACACCACCGACGGGAATGAACCCACCGGAAAGGGCCTTGGCCATGCAGATCATGTCCGGTTCGACGCCCCAATGTTCCACCGCCCAGAATTTGCCGGTTCGACCGATACCGGTCTGGATTTCATCGGCCACGAAGAGGGTGCCGTATTTCGCGCAAAGTTTTGCGGCCTCGGGCAGGTATTCATCGCTAGGCATGTTGACGCCCTTCCCCTGGATCGGCTCGACGATGAATGCCGCCACATCCCTGTTGCGTAGGGCTTCTTCCAGTGCGGTCAAGTCGTTGAAGGGGACCGAGAGGCAGCCCGGCAGCAGGGGGCCAAACCCCTCGCGGAAGACATTTTCGCCGTTCAGCGAGAGGGCGCCGATGGTCAGGCCATGGTAGCCATGATCGCAGTAAACGATCTTGTCGCGTTGCGTGGTGTAGCGTGCGAATTTGATCGCCGCCTCGACCGCTTCGGTGCCGGAGTTGCAGAAGAACATCTTGGTCAACTTATCCGGACAGCGCTTGAGTATGGCCTCGGCGAGCAAACCGCTCAGCAACGAAACATCCATTTGCACCATGTCAGGCAGTTCGCTGGTCAATACATCCTGCAAAGCCTGAACGACCGTCGGGTGATTACGGCCGAGGGCATAGACCCCGAAGCCGCTCAGCAGATCGAGATACTCATTGCCTTGGTTGTCATACAGATATGGACCCTTGCCCTTGGTGTAAACGCGGTCGTAACCGATCGCCTTGAGCACCCGCACCATTTGCGTGTTGAGGTGTTCCTCATGCAGGGTGAAATTCTGGCCGGCGCTATCCGTGAGTAAATCGGCAATGTAAGTAGACATGGCGGTCTTCTTTCGGTGAGGTCGAAGTGGTTGATCAGGCGACGGATTTTACACGATCACCACTACGGCCGGGTTTGATGTGGCTGAACGCCGGCAGGACGACAAGCGCGCAAAGCAGAGTCAGCATCAGGCCGATGGACAGCAGCAGCCCCATGCTGGCAGTGCCCGCGTGATGGGTCAGCGCCAGGCTGGCAAAGCTGAATACCGTGGTCAGCGCCCCATAGAAAACGCCCTTGGCCTCACTAGTGTCGAGAAGATTGCCACCGTTCCTTTCAATCTCATGAAGACGGTGAGCCATGTGAATCCCGCTATCCACCCCGAGACCGAAGAGCAGGGGCAGCGCGATGATGTTGGCAAAATTGAAAGGCACCTTAAGAAGCACCGTGGCGGCCGCGGTGAATAATGAAGCCAGCATCAGTGGCAGCAGCACGAGCAGGGTATCCTTGATATTGCGTAGTACCAGCAGCAGGATTAGTGTGGTCGCGAGAAAGGCTATGCTGAAGGCCTGAATGAACGCCTTGATTACTTCATTCATGGATTCCAGATAGGTCACCGGCAGATCAGTCACATTGGGATCAACCCGCTGAGCCTCGATGATGAATTCCCGCAAGTTCTCCAGTTCATTCAGGTCCTTTTTGGGGAAAATCTGAAGTCGGTAAAGGCCGTCCTGACTGACCCAGCGATCCACTAGGTCTTTCGGGAGATTTTCGCGGGTAATGGACTGGGCCGAAAGGCTTTTGCCGAGGTCACTGATGACAGCGGGCAATGGCTTGAGCAGGCTGTCCTGCAGTCGGTCAAGCAGGACTTGTCGTGTCCCTGCATCGCTGGTGTCCAGTCGTGTTTCGAAGGCCGTCAGGGCCTCATCAAGACCCACCAGTGCCGGACGACTGTCTCCCGCAACCAGCTGATTACGGACTGATTGATGGAATTCGGTGATGCTTTGCCGGGTCGCGCCGCTTTTGTCGAGTGCTGGAAATTGGCTGAGTTGGGTCCCCATCATGACCGACAGATCAGCGATGAGGGCGAGTTTCTCTTCCTGATTATCGGGAATGAGATCCTTCAGGCTCACGACCTTGTCGACCGTGGGAAGCTGCTGGAATTTCTCCTCCAGCACGGCGGCTTCCGCTTCACTCCGTGCGAGGGAAGCCAGGGTCATCGGCGACGTGTCTTCGGATTGCAGGAGAGATTTGAAGGTCTGCACCGATTCGGTATTGGGGTCGCGGAGATTGATGGGGTTGAAATCGACCTGAACGCCCAGCATCAGAAATGCCGCGATGATCGTCAGCAACCCTGTCACGATGCGGATCGGCTTGGCATGGCGCAACGGCCAGTTGGAGCGGTTGGATGCTGCGATTTCCGGGCTGCGCTCCTTTTTGGGTGGCCGGATCGGCATGATTTTCATCAGTGCCGGCAGCACGGTAAAGGTCGTGATCAGCGCAATGAACATGCTGGCCCCGGCAATAATGCCCAGTTCCGCCACGCCCGAATAGCTCGTTGGAATGAAGGCAAACAGGCCGATGGCGGCGGTGATGGCGCTCAGTATCAGCGCGGGACCCGTCGAGGTGAGGGTGTCCTGCAAGGCCTTGCGTTGATTCTGGCCTTCCAGGATGAGTTCGCGGTAACGCAGGCAAAAATGCGAGGAGTAGGCATCACCCATGCCAATGAACAGCACTGCAAAGCCGATGGAAATCAGGTTGAGTTGGCCGATGGCCACGGTGGCGAAACCCAGGGACAGGATCAAACCCATGGTCAGTGAAACGAAGGTCGCAAACATGAGCCTGACGGAGCGGTAGGCGATCCACAAGGTCAGGCAGACCAGGATGAGCGAAGCGATACTGGCCATTGAGACGCCGGTGCTGATGGTTTCCATCTCTTCATGTTCCAGAACGACTTCGCCGGTTTTGCGCACGGAGACATCGGCGAGTTCACCCTGTAGTGCGGAAGCCAGAATGCCATTCAAGGCTTGAATCGATTGTTCCGCAGGCATCACTTCTTCGAAGTGCAGTATGGGCTTCACCAGGATGAATCGCTTGGTGACCCCCAAGCCGCTACTGGCGTTCGGTGTCATGAGTTGACGCCAGGAAACCTGGTAGGGTTGGTCAGCGGTCGTGGCGGCGACCGCCTCGCGAATTCTGTTCAAGAGCGGATCAAGCTCAAGTGTCAGGTCATTTTTGTCTGCTTCATCCAGGGCCTGTCCGACGATGCCGAATAGGCCGCGTAGGCTGTTGTCCTCCGAGAGTCGTCCGATGAAAGGCTGGGCATTGGCGAGCTGGTTGGTCAGCTCTTCGAGATCTTCGAGGTCGAGGTAAAGCAGTCCGTTGCGGGCGAAAAATTCACCTTCATCAGGGACGTGAACACCGTTGAAATGGGCCGGGTCCTGCTTAACCAGCGCTACGATCTTTCTGACGGCCGCCGCTGTGGATTCCGGGGTTTTGCCTTCGACCAGCAGCAGGGCAGTGCCGATATCTTGAGGAAATGCTTTTTCCAGTGCGATGCGGTTCTTCTGGAACGGCAGTTCCAGCGAAATCATGTCTGCGGTGTTGGTGTTGACCTTGAGGTGGTCCATCGTGTAGCGCAGCGTCAGACCGCAGGCCAGCACAAACAGGAGGATGACCAGCCAGGGATGGCTGATGAAGTGGGTCTCCCAGCCATGCATGAAGCGGTCTAGGCGGCGGTCTGGCTTGTTGCTCATGGTTGAAGCGACGGTGGCGTGAAGCTGAAGTCGGGGCCGGCATGTTGGCGGACCTGCTGCAGGGTGCGCACGGCAGCGCCAAAGGCTTGGCCCAGGCGAATCAGGTCGGGGATTTCCCTGGGTCGCCGTGCGATATGGCTGAGCAACTCCAGTATCCGCACGTCACCGCGAGGATTGAGCGAGCGGGTAACCGCGCCGGGAAAATCCATCATGGCGGGATCGGCAATGGCGCGAACCGCCAGGAAAGGCAGGTTGTGGGCACGTGCCCTGCGGGCAATGGCCCCACTTTCCATATCGACCGCCACCGCTCCGGTTTGCTGTTGCAGCGATGCCTTCTCGGTTCGGGTGCCAACCACGCGGTGGCTTTCCCTGATGGCTCCAGATTGAGTCTTCAATTGCGGGGGCAGGTTCTCAGCAAGCCGTTGGCGCCAGGCGGTGTCTGTGGTGTGAAGCTGATCATCCTCGCCGTGAATATGTTCCGCGAGGACCAGATGTCCGGGAACAAGGTGTTCGGCGATCGCTGCGGCGCAGCCCCAACTGATCAGTGCGCTGACTTCACGCTCGATCAGTCGGTTGACGGCTCTATCGGCCGCGACGGGCCCCGCCCCGGAGACCGTCAGCCAGTGACCTTCCGGGAGTTCATGCATGCTTTCGAATCCCAGTCGCTGCCGGACCAGGCTGCGTGCTTCGGCCGGCAGAGCGACGACAATGCCGATGGATGGCACTGTCAATGATGGCGTTCGTTACGGAAACGAGCCAATGCCCACAGCGGGAAGAATTTATCGTAGCCGTGGTATTTGAGATAGAACACCTTCGGGAAGCCCGGGGCGTTGAAGTATTTGTCGTTCCAGTGACCTTCAGGCCCCTGGTTGCGAAGCAGGTAATCGATGCCGGCTGCGACTTCGGGAGAATCCGCCTCGCCGGCCGCCATCAGTGCCAGCAGGGCAAGTGAGGTATGGAACGCCATGCTGGTGTGAAATCGTCCACGCTTTTCGGCACTAGGATCGTGGTAAGTGAAGTTGTCCTCGCCCCAGCCGCCATCGCTGCACTGGATGCTCTTCAGCCAGGCTGCTGCTCTCCGGATGGCAGGGTCGTTCTTGTGTAAGCCGGCTGTTTCAAAGCCCACCAGCACCGACCAGGTGCCGTAAATATAGTTGGTTCCCCAGCGGCCAAACCAGGAGCCATCGGTTTCCTGCTCTTTGCGAAGGTAGGTCAGGGCGTCTTCCAGGACGGTACCGAGATCCCCTCGCTGTTCGGCCAGCTTGGCCAGGAACATCAAACAACGACCGCTGACATCCGAAGTGGGTGGATCCAGTAGCGCACCGTGGTCGGCGAAAGGAATATGGTTCAGGTAATGATAGGTGTTGTCGGCATCGAAAGCGCCCCAGCCGCCGCCATGCGATTGCATGCCGGCAATCCAGTTGCCGGCGCGACGGATGTGTTCGTCGAACTCGCTGTTATTGCCTTGCAGCAGGGCATGAGCCACGACCGCGGAGTCATCGACGTCCGGATAATGGGTGTTCTCGAACTGAAACGCCCAGCCCCCGCCCTCGACATCGGGACGCCGGATGCGCCAGTCGCCAGGGTGGTCGGTCAGCTGTTTGCTGGCCAGCCAGCGTAGGCCTGCGGTCAGAGCGGCCTCGGTTCGATCGTCCTGATCATATTTATTGACTTCCTGCAAGGCCAGGCTGGTCAGGCCGGTATCCCAGATGGGGGAAACGCAGGGTTGGCAGTAGGCATGGTCGTCCTTGATGACCAAGAGGCGCTCGATGGATTCCCGTGCAATACGACGATATTCATGTTCCGGCGGATAGCCCAACAAGTCCAGAGCCTCGTAGGCATTGACCATGGCGGGGAAGATGGCACCCAGTCCATCCACTCCGTTAAGCCGTTCGATAAACCACTCACTGGCCTTTGTCGTGGCCTTGGCTCGCAGCTTCTTCGGCAGATAAGGCTCGAAGGTGGATGCGAACCGCTCCAGGCCAAGCACCAGTTTGCCGAGGGGCGTCTTGACGTGCGCGAAGTAGTTGCGCTCTTTTACCGGATCGACGGTGAAAAGTTCCCGAACCCCGATTTTTTGTGGGTTGCGCGCGGTAACTTTGTTGCTGCACAGGATGAACAAAGGCACCATCACCGTCCGCGACCAGTAAGCGACCTTGTCCAGATGGAAAGGGAACCAGTTGGGTAGCAGCATGATTTCGACGGGAATGAACGGTACGGCTCGCCAAGGCACCTGCTCGAACATGGCCAGCATGATCCGGGTGAATACATTGGACTGTGCCGCACCGCCTTGGCTCAGAATCCAGTCGCGAGCCATCGTCATGTGCGGAGCATCGATGTCGTCACCTGCCAGCTTTAGTGCGTAATAAACCTTGACCGTGCAGCTGGTGTCCCCAGGCCCGCCAGTGAACAGGGAATAGCTGCCATCTGCTCGTTGGTGTGCCCTGAGATAGACGGCTATCTTGGCCTGGAGGGCGGTGTCGATCTCATCCATGAAATGCATCATCAGGATGTATTCGGCTGGGATCGTGCAATCTGCCTCCAGCTCGAACACCCAATAGCCCTCTTCATGCTGTTGCTTCAGCAGGAAATCACGGGCGCGTTGGATGGCCTTGTCGACCGGAGCTTCAGTCTGCCGACTGAATACCGGCTTGGTATAGGCCGGATTTTCGGACGGGTCGTTATGATCTTTGAACATGATGTGAGATGTCCCCTGATTTGGTTGGCTTCTCAGATGTGTAAATTAGAATTGGGTCTAGCCGGGTTGCTCGGTGAGGGGCAAGCCTCTGCCGGCAAACGCAAAAGCCGTTTTGAGGCCTCTATCGCTGGATCGCAAGATTCGGCTTATGGCAATCGTGGTTTTGACTGCGCGCCGGGTGATCTTTACCTGCGAGGACGTGCTGAAATCGGGGTTCTGAGCGATCTTGCGCAAAGTGAGGACCGCCATGCCCAGGGCCCACAGGCAGAATTCACGAATGCCCGTTTCATTGGAGGGAATGAGCAGGGTGTAGCGGAGCGCATTTTTCAAGTGGCCGTGAGCGATACCGATCAGTTCCATGAATCCGGCGCGGAACCGTGGGTCGTTATGTCCGGGTTTGAGCTCGGTAAGGCGGAATCCCCCCGTACGATCGAACACATCCTGCGGCAGCCAGCAGACGCGGCGTTCATGGTCATCCCATAAGTCCTTGAGAATGTTCGTCATCTGCAGGCCTTGGCCAAAGGAGACGCCCAGCCGCATCATCTCTTCATGATGGCAGGCGATGCCCGGCGAGTAGTGACAAAACAACTGGGTCAGCATTTCACCCACCACCCCGGCCACGAAGTAACAGTAGCGGTCCATTTCCTTCAGTGTCTCGAGCCCCGCGCTCAGGTCCCGATCCTGGAATTCGGCCATGCCTTGCGCCATGATCTCGACACAGCGCGCCAGGGCTTCCTGCTGTTCAGCATCAAACTGGTGTGTGATGCCGATGACCCGCGGGACTACGCCGATCAGTTCATGCTCTGCGGGCAATGTGCCGGATGAGAGGAGGGGGGCCAGCGTATCGCTCAGTGGCGCCGGGGATTGCTTACCCCGAACGACGTCGGCGAATTGTTGGCAGAAGCGACGTTTTTGGGCAGAGTTCAGCTCAACCTCATCTTCGATGGTGTCGACAATGCGACACAAGAGATAGGCATTAGCCACTGGCTTGGCCAGTGGGGGAGGCAGTTGTGGAATCGTCAGGGCAAAGGTTCGGGAAACCCCCTGGAGCAGGTGATCCTGAAAAACGTCGTCGCTCGGCGATTCGATGCTTTTACTGTTTTGCAACGGGGTGCTTGAACTCATGCGGGGAAAGCTTTTTCCTTCAAGTCTTTGATTGGCCTGGCTTTCAGGGTCGTTCTCAGGCGAGAAGGCGACACGCGCACGCCTTGCGCTTGGTGCGGAATTTTAACTTTTTTGTGTTTTTCGTCAAGTAATGTTGTTTTTTGACGAAAAATAGTTGAGAAAAAAGCAACTGCGCTATAGCATAGCGTCCGTTACACTTTATTTATTGAGGGGGTCCGCCCTTCATTGCCTGGAACCGATGGAGTCTTGTCCGATTAGCGTTCCAGACTGACCAGAAACCATGAGCTTCTGGCTCTCATGATCTAAGTTATTTTCCAGTGGAGGACACATGGGCGTTCCATTAAGGCAGCAGATTACGATTGCAAAATACCTCATCAAGCAGAAGCTGTCCGGTAAGAAAAAATACCCCTTGGTGCTCATGCTTGAGCCGTTGTTTCGTTGCAACCTGGCCTGTGCCGGGTGCGGAAAAATCGATTATCCGGACGAGATCCTCAATCGTCGCTTGAGTGTGGAGGAGTGTCTGGCCGCCGTGGACGAGTGCGGCGCGCCCGTCGTTTCGATTGCAGGAGGCGAACCGCTGTTGCATAAGGAGCTTCCGCAGGTTGTGGAGGGGATGATCCAGCGAGGCAAGTATGTCTACCTTTGCACCAACGCGCTCTTGCTTAAGAAGCGTATCGATGACTACAAGCCATCGCCTTATCTGACTTTCTCTATTCACCTGGATGGGAACGAAGACCGTCACGATGCCTCGGTCTGTCAGCAGGGGGTATTTGATCGTGCCGTGGATGCGATCAAGCTGGCCATCGGTCGCGGTTTCCGCGTCACGGTGAACTGCACACTGTTTCAGGGTGAGAACGCCCAAGAAATCGCCGATTTTCTGGATTACTGCAAGGAGCTGGGGGTCGAAGGCACTACGATCGCACCGGGCTTCAGTTATGAGCATGCGCCGCAGCAGGACATCTTCATCAAGATGCGTGACAGCAAGCAACTGTTCCGTGACGTCTTCAAGCTGGGTCGTGGCCGCAAGTGGCAGCTGAACCATTCCAGTCTCTATCTCGATTTCCTGGCGGGAAATCAGGGTTACAACTGTACGCCTTGGGGTAACCCTACCCGCAATGTGTTCGGCTGGCAAAAACCCTGCTACCTGCTGGTGGACGAGGGCTACGCGCCTTCCTTCAATGCGTTAATGGAGGAGACCCCGTGGGACAAGTACGGCAATTCAAAGAACCCCAAATGCGCCAACTGTATGGCTCACTGTGGCTTTGAGGCCTCCGCGGTGGAAGACGCCATGAAGCACCCCCTTAAGGCGGCATGGGTTTCGTTGGTGGGTCCGCGGACCAGCGGCCCGATGGCTGATGAACCCACTCCGGAATACGAGACTCAGCCATCTAAGAAGGCTCGTCGCACGATCTCTATCGAAGCCGTCGACTAATTGTTGGAATCAAAAAGCCGGTGCTCCCAAGTCAATTGACGTGGGAGCACCGGCTTTTTTGTGTCCGGGGATCAGAGCCAGCGGTGAACGCTTTGCCGATAACGAATGTAATCCGTACCAAAAAGACTTGTGAGTCTGTTCTCCTCATAGGGAATATGGAAACGGTTGATGATGAGGAAAAACGTGGGCGGTAACAGCCAGAAAGGTAGGGTTCCCATAGAGAGGGCAAGGCCAATGAGTGCTGTCAGCAAGCCTAGATACATCGGGTTCCGCGTCCAGATGTAAGCCCCCCGTTTGACGAATTTTGTGGGTTTGCCGAAAGGCAGGACAGTGGTTTTCATCTGTTTGAAGTGCCATGCGGCGGAAGTCGCCAGAGCCAAGCCAGAGATCAGCCAGGCCAGGCCTCCTATGGTGGGCGGAATGATTTCCAGATCAGAAAAAGACTGGTTGGCGGCGTGGGCCGCTGCAATCAGCAGCAAGACGACCACGGGGGGTGGGAAAAAATATAACTTGTTCATAGGGGATTCCGGTTTTTTTCTTCTAATATGAATTTAGGCGGCGGCTGAGGTCGTCCCGCCACGCTGACGAAAGCGCATCCACGGCCAAAACCTTTTCAATCCAGTGTTGTTGATCAGGGGACTTTATCAGTGATCGCATGGCGTTGCTCACGGAGACGGATCGGCTATCCTGGCTCAACAGCTGGATGGTGTCCCCGCCAATGATGTGGCCTTCCTGTATAACCCGCAGATAGAACCCGGTTCGCCCCGAGGTCAGAAATGCGCCCACGAAATCCGGATCGCCGAATTTCAGTCCGAGCTTGAAGCACGGCACCCGCGGCTGGGTGATTTGCAGGATCGTCTCACCTGCCGAAAAAATATCGCCGATGTGGACCGCATCATCCTCCAGGCCGATCACGGTGAGGTTCTCGCCAAAATGGCCATGGCCATAATGGGTCTCGCCTCGGGCGGTGGCCCAATGCTGATAATTTTCCATGGTGTAGAGATAGATGGCCTTGTCGGGGCCACCATGATTTTTTCGGTCTACCTGAGTGTCACCGACCAGACCTTCCTTGGTCACATGAACCGGACCCGCGACGGGAAATTTGTAAATGCCGGTTTCGATCGCTCGATCCTGAAGCGGGATGCATTCCGGCTTGCCCAGATTAACCGAGAGGATATGCGCCATCAGGCAAAACCCTCTCGCCGCTCGCTTTCATGCAAGCATTGGCGAACCGGCGCGAAAGACAATCGATGCAGCGGGCTGGGGCCCATCGCCGCCAGCGCGGAGCGATGCTGTGCCGTGGGATAGCCCTTGTGGATCGCAAAACCGTAGCCTGGAAATAGCTCTTCAGCGATGGTCATTTCGCGGTCCCGGAAGACTTTGGCCAGGATGGACGCCGCAGAAATGGCGGGTTCTGTCAGGTCACCGCCAATGATGGCGCGGCTGGGGCAGGGGAGATCTGGGCAACGATTGCCGTCGATCAGCGCAAGCTCAGGGACAATTTTTAATGAAGCATGTGCCCGTCGCATGGCCAGCATCGTGGCGTGCAGAATGTTGAGTCGGTCGATCTCGGCAGGCTCTGCGCGCCCGATCGTCCATGCCACGGCTCGCTCCACGATAATCCGGGCCAAGTACTGGCGTTTGTTGGGAGATAGTTTCTTGGAGTCGGTCAGGCCATCTATCGGCAGTCCGTCATGAGGCAGTATGACGGCGGCGGCAACCACCGCGCCAGCGAGACAGCCTCTGCCTGCTTCATCGAATCCGGCGATCAGCTGTTCCTGAGATACGGTCATCTTTTTCCTCAGGCAATCAGCAGGAATTCAGCGGATAATACTGCGCCCGCTTTGCTGGAGGAATTCGAGCATGGGCAGGATTTCCGGCGATTGCTCGGCCATGGCGGCCAGATTTTCGATGGCCTCCTCGAGCTTGAGGCGTGACTTGTAAATCACCTTGAACGCCCGCTTGATCTGCAGGATGGCTTCCGCGTCATAGCCTCGACGCTCCATGCCGACATTATTGATGCCGCGGGGTTTGGTCGGGCTGCCTCCCACCATGACATAAGGGGGGATGTCGCGACTGATCACACTGCCCATCCCTGAAAAACTGTGGCGCCCAATCCGGCAGAATTGGTGAACCAGGGAGAATCCGCCCAGGATCGCGTGGTCGTCGACGCTGACATGTCCCGCAAGTGAAGCGCCATTGGCCATGATGACCCCATCACCGATAACGCAATCATGCGCTACATGGGTGTAGGCCATCAGCAGGTTATCGCTCCCGATCCGGGTCAGCGATTGGTCCTGAGCCGTTCCACGATGGATGGTGCAGTATTCACGGATGACATTCCGATCACCGATCTCCAGTCGTGTGATTTCCCCCTGATATTTCTTGTCCTGAGGGTCCTCGCCCACCGAAGCAAACTGGAAGATACGGTTATCCCGTCCTATGCGGCTGGGCCCTTTGATAACAACATGTGGGCCAACCGTAGTCCCCGACCCAATTTCGACATCATGGCCAATGATGGAGAAAGGGCCGACACTGACATCCTCCGCAAGGATGGCGGCCGGATCAACGATCGCGGAGGGATGGATCAAGCGTTCTGCTCCGCGGCCGCGCACATAATTTCTGCGCTGGCCACAAATTCTCCGTCCACCTCGGCGCGACACGCGAAGGCCCAGATATTTCGCTTATGTCGGAGGTAACAGGCTTCCAGTTTCAGCTGGTCGCCGGGAACCACGGGGCGTTTGAAGCGCGCTTTATCTAGCCCTACCAGGTAGTAGGTCCGACCCTTCCCCATCAATCCCTCCACCGACCGGCCTGCCAGCAAGCCGGTTGCCTGTGCGAGCGCCTCGATGATGAGCACGCCCGGCATGATGGGAACGGCCGGGAAGTGGCCCGTAAAGAAGGGCTCGTTATAAGTGACGTTCTTGATGGCAAGCAGCCGTTTCCCGGGCTCGACCTCAAGTACCCTGTCGATCAGCAGAAAAGGGTAACGGTGGGGGAGATATTCCTTGATTTCTTGGATATCCAAAAAAGTGGCCTATGAGTGGTGGTTTTTCGAAAATTGGAGGGCGATTCCCTTTGGGGCTTACTTCTTGCTGCTTCCGCCCAGCTTTTTCTCGACTTGGTCGGTGATGTTGAGACCATCCTTGGCGAAGGCAACGCCATCCACCAGAATCAGGTCGAAATTCTGTTCCTTGGCCACGCTTTGGATGGCCTCCTGCACCACTTTCTGAATCTTCGCCATTTCCTGGTTGGCGCGCAGGCCATAATCCTGACGCATTTCGTCCATTGCGCGCTTGAATTCGCGACCCCGGTCGATCAGGTCCTTTTCCGTCTTCCGCTTGTCAGCTTCGCTCATCGTCGCGATATCTTTTTCGAGTTTTTCCTCAAGCTTTTTCAGCTCCTTCTGTTCGTTGACCAGTTTGGTTTCACGTGGCTGAAATTCCTTTTTCAGTTCAGCTTGTGACTTTTGGCTTTGAGAAGACTGATCAACCAGCTTGCGCAGGTCTACGACGCCTACCTTCAGTTCGGCCGCGGTCAGACCGCTGCTCAGCAAGAGACCGCAGAATGCAACAAGAAATTTTTTTGACATGTGTAAGTACCCGGAAAGATTGTTCGAGTTAGGCCTGGCGCTCTGTCATCCGCCCGTATTCATGAGCGGGTTTCAACAAAGCCTCTGCGGATTATACAAGAAGCGCGAGTCACCGGAGGGAGTGTCATGCGTGATGCAGGGCTGTCATGCTCCATGGTGAAGTGGGATTTGCGACTGGCTTCATCGAGGCCGGGACCAGTCCGGATATAATGGAGGCTTGATTCATGGGCTGGGCGGTTTCTTCTGATAGGGGTGCCAGGGTGGCGTTATTACTCTCCAAGGCGAGCATGCCCCATAGGAAAGCGGTTTTTTTTGCCGTATTGCTGAGCATGACAGGATGCGGAAGCCCGCCCAATAATCCCTATCCGGCCTCTGAAGCCCGGGACAATACCCTCTATACCTCGTTTGAGGAGCGACCCAAGCACCTTGACCCGGCACGGGCCTACAGTGCCAATGAGTACGAGTTTATTGCCCAGATCTACGAACCGCCTCTGCAGTACGCCTATCTGAAACGGCCCTATCAACTGGAACCGCTCGCAGCCCAGGAGCTACCCGAAGCAAGTTACCTGGATGCGAAAGGCCAGCCCCTGCCGGAGAATGCTCCGGCCGAGAAGATAGCTTTCAGTGTCTATGAAATCCGGCTTCGACACGACCTGCGTTATCAACCCCACCCTGCCTTTGCCCAAGATTCCGCAGGGCATTACCGTTATCATGCGCTCTCACTCGGAGAGCTCGAATCTATCCGGACGTTGGCCGATTTCAAGGAAACTGATGATCGACCCGTGACCGCCGCCGACTATCTCTATCAGATCAAGCGCCTGGTCCATCCGCAAACCCATTCACCGATAGCCGAGTTGATGGGTGACTACATCGTTGGCCTGCGTGAACTGGGCGAACGTTTTACCAAGGAGTTTGATCGGCGCGCGGTCAATGCCGGCTGGTTTGATCTTCGCGATTTTCCGCTGGAGGGGGTCGAGGTGGTGGATGAGCATCGCTTACGTATCCGGCTCCATGGCAAATATCCGCAGTTTCGCTTCTGGTTGGCGATGCCTTTTTTTGCGCCGATGCCTTGGGAGGCCGATGCCTTTTACTCCCAGCCGGGACTGGTTGAGCGAAATATCAGCCTTGACTGGTATCCGGTGGGCTCGGGTCCCTATCAGTTGGTCGAAAACAACCCAAACCGGCGCATGGTTCTGGAGCGCAATCCGAACTTCCACGAAGAGCGTTATCCGCTGGCGGGCGAGCCCGATGATGCGTCTAGCGGTCTGCTGGCCGATGCCGGTCAGCGTTTGCCGCTGATCGACCGAGTCATCTTCTTACTGGAAAAGGAGACCATTCCCTACTGGAGCAAATTCCTGCAGGGTTATTATGATGCCTCCGGACTCGCCTCCGACAATTTCGATCAGGCCATCCAGTTCAGCGGGGTAGGCAATGCCGAGCTGACACCCGAGATGAAAGCGCGAGGTATCGAGCTGAAAACTGCGGTCAGCGCCTCGATTCACTACCTGGGGTTCAATATGCTGGATCCGGTGGTGGGGGGTCTTGGCGAAGCCAAATCGAAATTGCGTCAGGCCATCAGCATTGCCATTGATGAGGAGGAATTCATTGCCATCTTCATGAATGGGCGAGGCATCGCGGCGCAAGGACTGTTGCCGCCCGGACTGTTCGGGTTTCAGCCCGGGGCAGAGGGCATCAACCCTTATGTCTATGACTGGGTGGATAGTGAGCCGCGCAGAAAGCCGATAGAAGAAGCCAAAAAATTGATGGCCGACGCGGGTTATTCGGACGGAATCGATCATGCGACTGGTAAGCCGTTGGTGCTGTTTCTCGACACCACTTCTTCCGGCGTCGACGATAAACCGACGCTCAACTGGTACCGCAAGCAACTGGCCAAGCTGGGTATTCAGCTTGTCTTGCGGACCACGGATTACAATCAGTTCCAGCAGAAGATGGCCAACGGCAATGCCCAGCTGTTTCGTTGGGGCTGGAACGCCGATTATCCCGATCCCGAGAATTTCTTCTTCCTGTTGTTCGGCGACAATGCCAAGGTTGGTTCGGGGGGAGAGAATGCCGCTAATTACCGTAATCCGGAGTTTGACCGGCTGTTCAGAATCATGAGAAATCAGGCGGATGGACCTGAGCGAATGGCGCTGATTAGGCAGATGCAGGACATCCTGCGACATGATGCACCCTGGGTTTTCGGGGTTCACCCGAAGAGCTTCAGTCTGCGGCATGAGTGGTACAGGAATTTCAAGCCCAACTTGATGGCCAACAACGGCCTCAAATATCTTCGAATCGACGGTATGTTGCGGGCAGCCCGAAGACTGCGATGGAATCAGCCTGTTTACTGGCCTCTGGGATTGGCGTTCGCCGGGCTGGTCGCGCTCGTCACTCCCGCCTGGCTGCTCTATCGCCGTCGTCAGAGGTCTTCCGCCCTATGATCGATTACATCATTCGCCGGCTGCTCTATGCCCTGCCTTTGCTGCTCGGCATCAATGTGCTCACCTTCGTGTTGTTTTTCGTTGTCAACACGCCCGAGGACATGGCGCGTATGCATCTGGGGCAAAAGCATGTCACGTCAGAGGCCATCGAAAAATGGAAGCATGAGCGCGGTTACGATCAGTCGCTTTTCTGGAATGGTCAGGCCGAAGGTGTCCGGCGGGTGACGCAGACCATCTTTTATCAGAAGTCGCTGGGTCTCTTCCTCTTTCGCTTTGGCCGCTCCGATGGGGGGCGTGATATTGGCGCCGATATTGGCCAACGCATGTGGCCCTCACTCGCCATTGCGATCCCGTCTCTGATCGTGGGTCTGGCCGTGCATATCGGGTTTGCCCTGCTGCTGGTTTTTTTTCGTCTGACTTATCTGGAATTCTGGGGCGTCGCCCTTTGTGTGGCCTTGATGTCGATCTCCACGTTGTTCTACATCATCGGGGGGCAGTTTTTGGTCGGCAAGCTCCTGCAATTGACGCCCATATCCGGTTATGACGGAGGCTGGAATGCTGTGAGGTTCATCATTTTGCCCGTGGTGATCGGCACCATGGCGGGCTTGGGTTCTGGGGTGCGTTGGTACCGGACTCTGTTTCTGGAAGAGGTCGAAAAGGATTATGTAAGGACGGCGCGTGCCAAGGGTCTTTCCGAGGCGCGTGTCCTGTTTTCCCATGTGCTGAAAAACGCCATGATCCCGATACTCACCGGTGTCGTCGTGGTGCTGCCGTTGCTTTTCACCGGGAGTCTGATTACCGAGTCCTTCTTTGCCATTCCGGGTTTGGGCAGTTACACCATCGACGCGATCAATCAGCAGGATTTTGCCATCGTCCGCTCCATGGTATTTCTGGGCTCGGTGCTCTACATCATTGGGCTGTTGCTGACAGATATCTCCTACACGCTGGTGGATCCTCGCGTGAAGCTGAGTTGAATCATGCCTGTACTGCTGCCAACCGATATCCTCTTTTTGCTGATGCTGCTGGGGCTTGCGGCCCTGGTGGTCTATACGCTTCGACAGGAACATTTGCGTCGGCCATGGCGCAGTGTGATACGGAGCCGCAGCGCCATGATTTCGCTGGTGATCCTGCTGGTGTACCTGCTGATTGCCCTGCTGGACTCCATTCGCATTCCAGTCAGTTCGAATGCTCACCTAAATTCCATCTCTGCCCCGATCGGCGAACCCGTCACGCTGCTGGATTTCGGACTGGGCAGGATTCGCGATGCACAGGAAAAGACCTACTCCGCCCCTCTGGCGGTGGTAGCCCATGCCCGTGAGATGATCCGGCAACCCGATGGTCGCGAAGCATGGACTTACCCCAGGCTACAGTTTGGTGGTCGTCATCTGGCCAACCCGGAACAGCAGCATGCAAGTGACCTGATTCGGCGAACCGCGCTCGGCCTGGTGGTCGGGATTGCAGGTTGGGCCTTGCTGACAGGGTTTCTCGCGCTGGTGCTGACCCGCCGTCGCTCCGATCCGATGGATTTTTTGCGATTGGCTTGGCGTGGCGAGACCGAACTGCCCTGGCGAGCCGTTTTGCTTACTCTGCTGGTGATCAGTCTGCTGGCCGGCGTGCTGGTGGCCCTATGCCAGGCCTATCATGTTCTCGGCACTGGCAAGGTCGGTGAAGATGTCCTTTATCAGAGCCTCAAGAGCATCCGCACCGGGGTTCTGATCGGAACCTTGACCACCGTTGCCACCCTCCCGCTGGCGTTGGTGCTCGGCATACTCGCGGGTTACTACCGCGGGTGGGTCGATGACCTCATCCAGTATCTCTACACGACGCTCAATTCCGTTCCTGGGGTGTTGTTGATCGCGGCGGCCATGCTGGTGATGCAGTCCTACATGGCAAGACATGAGGCGGAATTCGCCAGTCTGGCGACCCGGGCCGATTTTCGTCTCCTGGCGCTGTGTCTCATTCTGGGCATGACCTCCTGGACCGGGCTGTGCCGGTTGCTGCGCGCCGAGACGCTGAAGCTGCGTGAACTGGAATATGTTCAGGCGGCAAGGGTGCTGGGCGTCAGTCAGGGCATGATTCTGTTCCGGCACATTCTGCCCAATCTGTTTCATCTTGTACTGATTTCCGTTGCGCTGGATTTCAGCTCGCTGGTACTGGCCGAGGCGGTGCTGTCCTATGTCAATATTGGGGTCGATCCCACTACGGAGTCCTGGGGCAACATGATCAATGGCGCACGCCTGGAAATGGCCCGCGAACCGGTCGTCTGGTGGTCGCTGGCCTCGGCATTCATCTTCATGTTCGCCCTGGTGCTGCCAGCCAATCTTTTTGCCGATGCCGTGCGGGACGCTTTCGATCCCCGGCGGGCCGAATGACCTTTGCCGCGTCAACGATGGCAACAACGGCGAGTTCACCGCTACTGTCGGTGACGGACCTGCGTGTCGCGTTTCGGCAGGGGCAGGATTGGGTGCCGGCGGTCGCGGGCGTGTCATTTGAAATTCCCAAGGGCGGGAGCTTTGCCCTGGTCGGCGAATCCGGGTCGGGTAAATCCGTTACGGCGCTGTCGGTGATGCGTTTGTTGCCGCAAAACGGGCAGCTTCAGGGGGGGCGGGTAAGTCTCAATGGGACCGATGTATTCGGTCTCGCTGAACGGGACATGAGCTCGATACGCGGCGGCAAGATCGGCATCGTTTTCCAGGATCCGATGACCTCGCTCAATCCGGTATTGACCATAGGCCGGCAGATCGGCGAGACCCTGGTGCTGCATTGCGGGCTCAAGGGAGCGGGGTTGCGGCGAAGGGCGATGGAGTTGCTCGATCAGGTCGGTTTGCCGGATCCGGCCCGCCATCTGGACGAGTACCCGCACCAGCTTTCCGGCGGAATGCGCCAGCGAGCCATGATTGCGCAGGCTTTGGCCGGTGAGCCGGAACTCTTGATCGCCGACGAACCCACGACCGCGCTGGATGTGACCTTGCAGGCGCAGATCCTGGAGTTGCTGCGTCGCCTACGGAAGGAGACCGGCATGGCCTTGTGGCTGATTACCCACGATTTCGGCACGGTCGCGGAAGTGGCGGATCGGATTGCCGCCATGCGTGCTGGGGTACTGATTGAAACCAGTGGACCAGAATTCTTTGATGGACCACAACATCCTTACAGTCGGGAATTGTTGAATGCAATGCCTCGGCTGGAAGCCTGTTTGCAGCGGGAATCCCCGGTCGAAGCAGAGTCTGCTCCGGCCCAGGCCCCGCCGCTGCTGGATGTGCGTGACTTCAGGGTCTACTACCCGATCAGAGAGGGAATTTTTCAGCGAACCGTGGATCAGGTCCGGGCCGTCGACGGCGTCTCGTTCCAGCTTGAGCGGGGTGAAACGCTGGCGCTCGTGGGCGAGTCGGGCTGCGGCAAGACCACGCTGGGCAAGGCCCTGCTCAATCTCGTCCCGGCGACGAGTGGGGAGGTGCGGCTAGATGGCGTCAAGATCACAGGTCAGATGGGCGGCGCCAGGCACGAGGCACAGGCCGGCCTTCAGATTGTGTTTCAAGACCCATATTCGTCGATGAATCCCAGGATGGTAGTTGGCAATATTCTCGAAGAGGGACTGCGGGCGCAGCGGCTCCGAATGACGCCGGCTGAGCGTCGCGAGAAAGTGGAGGCATTGTTGCTGGCGGTGGGGTTGCCGGTATCGTCCCGGGGCCGTTATCCACATGAGTTTTCAGGTGGACAGCGCCAGCGGCTCTGTATCGCGAGGGCGCTGGCGGTGGAGCCCAGACTCGTGATTTGCGACGAGCCGACCAGCGCCCTGGATGTCTCTGTTCAGGCTCAGGTGATTCGGTTATTACAGGAGTTGCAGGACCGCCACGGACTCAGCTATCTCTTCATTACTCACGATCTTGCGGTCGTGTCGGAATTGGCTGACCGGGTAGCTGTCATGCACTCCGGCAGAATCGTCGAAACGGGAAAAACCCGCCAAGTACTGTTCAATCCCGAAAACGACTATACCCGCCGGCTGCTAGCGGCCTTGCCCAAGTTGCACAAGAGCGCCCGGACGAATTTTTGATTTGCGGCTCAGTTATCCGGCTCGGCTTCGGGAGCCGCGACATTTTCCTGATCCTTCAGCACCTCATTGATCGATTCCTTAAGGTCCTCTGGGATGCTTCGGGAGGCTGCCTTGAGCTTCAGGCCATCCTGAATACGTTGGTGGTTAGGGGCGTCTTCCTCCAGACCCAGCATGAAATCCTCGAGCGTTGACAGCGAGCTGAAACGCACGTCCTCGTTTTGATCTTCCAGCGCCGACATGAGCGCGGCAATAGTGGCATCGGATGGTTCGTCCAAGGAACCCAGACTCAATGCCGCGGCATTACGCACTTCGGCATTAGCATCCGTGGTCAGTAGCTGCCCCAGGGTCGCTTCGGTTTCAGGGCTGGGGTAGGCGCCCAATTGCTCGACCGCCTCAATTCTTTCTTCATCATTTGAGCTGCCCAGTTGCGTCATGGCTTCGGCGATTTGCTCCTTCTCAATCTGATCATCATCCATCACCTCATCGGGAGGCAGCGAGTCGTCGCGCGTTGAGACTGCTGGCGTCTTGGGTGAGGGTACGGTCTCAGTTTTGGGTGAAGGGGTGGACTCGGTCACCGAGCTCGGCGCTTCATCTTCGGAGTGATCGGTTTCCAGATTGTAGAAAACCGCTGCCACGATAATGCTGGAAATCAGCAAGGTGATGAGAAGAATCCGGGAAATGGGCATAGTAATTCCGTGATGGGCTGCGGGCTGCCATGATCAAATATGAACCCCTTAGGTTTTCGCCGGGGCATAAGTTGAGCATTCTATCAGACGGTTAATAAAGCGAAAAACCGCAGGAGCAGGTTCTGCCATATGGATTTTTGACCGGCTCATCGGCTCGCTTTTGACCAGAAAACACCGGCCGGCAAAGTCCGGGTATCTTTACCCCCCGGGTGGGTGCTCAAGGGTTCGATCCGCTCGAAAATCTGTTGGGCGGATAGAATCTCCTTGTCTCCAAAGGAGGTGATTCGGCCGTCGCAATAATGTTTGCGCAGCGCTGATTGAACCTGAGTGTCCTTTTCCAGAGTCAGGGAACTGACCTCCTGCCAGATGCTGTCCGAGTTGCAGATCTGCCTTCTGGCTTCGGCCGTCGCTTTCAGGAAACTGTCCACGGCGTCGTGATGGGCTTTGGCCCAGCCTTCGCGAAACACATAGCCCAGTGCCGGGACATCGCAGTCGATGCCCAACGCCGCCTGGATGCCGCGACCATCGAGAATCTGCCGGTACCCCTGTGCTTCGAGCTTGGCGGCATAATTCCAGTAGGTCAGCAGCGCGTCGAGCTGGCCCTGCACCAGCGACTGATTGAGCAGAGGCGGTGCGCCAAAGGTGACGGTCGCCTTTTTCTCAAGATCCAGCGCCGCCGTTTTCTGCGCAACGGCTTGCAGGAGCAACCAGTTTTTGTCCATGCCGCCGCCCGCCACGCCCAGGCGCTTGCCCGCCAGATCGGCAATGCCCTGAATGGGTGATTCCTTCGCGACCATCAGTGCCCCATGGCTGGAGGAAAAGGGAGCAAAGGTATAGTCCTGGCCCTGTGATCGCTGACGGGCGACCCAGATCCAGTCAGAAACCATGATGTCGATGCTATTGCCTTGCAGCCCGATCCGGCCCGCCTCCGGGCTGGCCAGTTCGGTCGTTTCGATCCGGATCTGATAGGCCGTATCCAGTTTCTGGCTTTTTATCACGGCCAGTTCCCAGTTGAGGGTGCCGAAGGCTAACGCGCCGACTCTGATGATGCTTGGGGCGGTTTCCGCGGTCGTGGCTGTTGATAGTGCCAACAGGCAAAGGGGAATGAGTGACTTGAGCATGGTTATGGCCTTCCTGGGAGTGAACGGCAGCGGTCAGGTCGGGCTAATTGCCAGCGATGGTCAGCTGTTCCAGCATTATCGAGCCGGTTCGGGTGTTGCCGCGCAGATCCACGTCATTGCCGACGGCGACCAAAGTTTTGAGCATGTCCCGGAGGTTGCCGGCAATGGTGAACTCCTCGACCGGATACTGGATCGTCCCGTTTTCCACCCAGAAACCGGCTGCTCCGCGCGAATAATCACCGGTCACCAGATTGACGCCCTGGCCCATCAGTTCGGTGACGAGCAAGCCGGTGCCCATTTTTTGCAGGAGTCCAGCCTGGTCGAGCGTGCCGGGATCGATGATGAGGTTATGCACACCGCCGGCATTGCCGGTGGAAGTCATGCCCAATTTACGTGCCGAGTAAGTGCTCAACACATAGGACTCCAGAATGCCGTTTCGGACCAGGTGATGCGGGACGGTCCGGACCCCTTCTGCATCGTAGGGCACGCTGCCAAGCGCTTTTTTCAGATGCGGCTGTTCGTGTATCTGCACGAAATCGGGGAACACCGGTTTGCCCAGTTGATCCAGCAGGAATGAGGACTTGCGGTAAAGGTTGCCACCGCGAATGGCGCCGATGAAATGTCCAAGCAGACTGGCTGCGACATCGGCGGCAAAGATGACAGGGCATTGGCGGGTGCTCAGGCTTCTGGCCCCGAGCCGGCGGATTGTCCGCTCTGCCGCAATGCGACCCACTTCTTCGGGCGATTGCAGGTCCCGAGCATCACGCGCCACGGTCCACCAGTCGTCTCGCTGCATTTGTTGACCCCGCTCACCGATGACGGAGACACTGAGGCTGTGGCGGCTGGAGGCATAACCATGGAGAAAACCCAGGCTGTTACCCATGACCCGAAGTCCTTCGAAGGTATTGAGACTGGCGCCCTCGGAATTGCTGATGTCGGTGTGATGGTTCCGTGCCGCGCTCTCGCAGGCGACCGCCAGCTCAATGGCCGCCTCTGGTTCTATCGCCCATGGGTAGTAAAGATCAAGGTCTGGAAAGTCGGTGGCCAGCAGACCGATGTCGGGGAGTCCTGCGCAGGGGTCCTCGGCCGCATGGCGGGCTATTCGGCAGGCTGCAGCCACGGTTTCGCGCATGGCGGCCGGGCTCAGGTCGCTGGTGCTGGCCGAACCCTTGCGCTGCCCGATGTACACCGTCAGGCCCAGGCCTCGACTCCGGTGATGTTCGATCGTTTCCACTTCGCCCAGGCGAGCGGTGGCCGACAGACCGAATTCCATGCTGACACCCACTTCCGCGCCAGTGGCGCCCTGGTTTCGGGTTTCTTGAATGCAGTCGGCAACCAGTGATTTCAGCTGATCGAGTTGCGCTTGCTCTGCGGCGGGGATCGGGTTTGAAGACACAGAAAATCCTATGATGCAGTCGTTTGAAGTAGGGCGGACTAGCCTTGGACTCGCGTGCCACCTACGGTAAGTCCGTCGACCTTGAGGGTGGGCTGACCGACACCCACCGGCACACTTTGGCCATCCTTGCCGCAGGTGCCGACGCCGCTATCAAGCTGGAGATCGTTGCCGACCATGCTGACCCGGGTGAGGACCTCGGGTCCATTGCCGATCAGTGTCGCCCCCTTGACGGGGCGTGTCAGTTTGCCGTCTTCAATCAGATAGGCCTCGCTGGCCGAGAAGACGAACTTGCCCGACGTGATGTCTACCTGTCCTCCACCAAAATTCTTGGCATACAGACCTTTCTTGACGGACCGGATGATTTCTTCCGGGTCATGCGGGCCGGCCAGCATGTAGGTGTTGGTCATGCGGGGCATGGGCAGGTGCTGATAGGACTCGCGGCGACCATTGCCGGTGGGCGCGACCCCCATCAGGCGAGCATTGAGCTTGTCCTGCATGTAGCCCTTGAGAATGCCATTTTCTATCAGTGTGGTGCAGGCGGTCGGCGTGCCCTCATCATCAATGGTGAGCGAGCCGCGACGACCCGGCAGGGTGCCATCATCCACCACGGTGCAGAGCGGCGAAGCGACCTTTTCCCCGACCCGGCCGGAAAAGACCGAGGTGCCCTTGCGGTTGAAGTCGCCCTCCAGACCGTGACCAATGGCTTCATGCAGCAGGATGCCCGGCCAGCCCGACCCCAGCACGACGGTCATGCTGCCGGCGGGGGCCTCCTCGGCGTCCAGGTTGACTAGTGCTTGTCGGACGGCTTCGCGGGCGTACTCCGATGCCCGGTCACCTTCGAGGAAATACTGGTAATCCGTGCGGCCACCGCCGCCGTAGCTGCCTTGCTCGCGGCGTCCGCCGTCCTCGACAATCACGCTGACATTCAGTCGGACCAGGGGACGTACATCGCCATGTGTGGCACCGTCCTGGCCCATGACCATGATGACTTCATGGCTGCCGGACAGGCTGACAAACACCTGTTCCACGCGGGGATCGATCGCGCGACATTCCTGGTCTAGGCGCTTCAGCAAGGCAATTTTTTCCTCTTCCGGCAAGGACCTCAGCGGATCAATCGGCAAATACAAGGAGGGTGGGCGAGATGTCTGGCCCAGTTCACGGGTGCCTTCATCCCCCCGACGGGCAATGGAACGGGCGCTTTTGGCGGCTTCCATCAGTGCGGAAGTCGTCATGTCATCGCTGTAGGCAAAACCGGTTTTTTCTCCCGCCACCGCACGGATGCCGGCACCCTGATCGATGCTGTGGGTACCTTCCTTGACGATGCCGTCTTCCAGTCCCCATGACTCATAGCGGGTCGCCTGGAGATAGATATCGGCCGTATCGATTCCGCCACCCAGCAGGTTTTGCATGACTCGATCGAGGTCACCCGTGGCGAGGCCGGCGGGTTCCAGCAGGGTTTGTTGGGCAATGGCGATGGGTTCGGATGTCATGGGACCGGTCTTGATGAGTCAGAAATAGGGTTTGACCGGCGTGTCAGCGGCAGGTCAGCTTGGTGTGCTCGAGTGCTGGAAAGGCGGCCCGTACTTTTGCCAGGCGATCCCGGTCGAAGTCCGCCGTGACGACGCCGGAACCCTGAGAGAGACTGGCCAGTACCGCGCCCCAGGGATCCACAATCATGCTGTGGCCATAGGTTTCGCGTCCATTGATATGGAAGCCTCCCTGGTTGGCGGCGATGGTGTAGCACAGGTTTTCGACCGAGCGTGCACGCACCAGAATCTCCCAGTGCGCCGCTCCGGTGCGAGCGGTGAAGGCCGAGGGTACCGCCAGAATATCCATGCCCACCGACGACATCTGTCGGTAAAGCTCCGGAAAGCGAATGTCATAGCAAACGGAGAGGCCCAGGCGACCAAAGGGGGTATCCACTACGAGCGCATCCTCGCCGGCTTCAATGGTCGATGATTCCTGATAGCTTTCCTCGGTCCCCGGCACGCTGACATCAAACAGGTGAATCTTGTCGTAGCGTCCGACTCGATGGCCCTTGTCATCGAAGACCAGGCAAGCGGCACGGGCTTTGCCCGAAACGCCCCGAATCGGCATGGTGCCGCCCACCAGCCAGACCTTGTGGCGCTCCGCGGTTTTCGACAGGAACTCCTGAATCGGGCCGTTGCCATCGGATTCGGCGATGTCCAGCTTGTCGGTCTCGTTCACGCCCATCAGGGCGAAGTTCTCGGGGAGCACGACCAGCTTTGCGCCCTGCTTGGCGGCCGTCTCGATTAAGCGACCGGCTTCCAGCAGATTTCCGCTGACATTGGGGCTGGAGGCCATCTGTATGGCGGCCAGTGTTGCTTTTCTCATGACATCAATCCTGTCGCGGCATAATGCCTTCCGGGTGGCTCATCTGACTATTGCGCGACTTGCATCGGCAAGCCAAACCGGCCTGTTTTGGCCTGGTAAGGGCTCCGGAAAAGTCGCTCGAGCGGGGTCCCGCCTAGGGTGGGACAAGGCCTCGAAGTTTAGCATAGCTGGCATCGGCAGCCGGGTTGGGATCTCACACCAGAACAACATCGTACTGTTCCTGCGTGTACTGAGCCTCGACCCTGAACTTGATGTGGACACCGGTGAAGCTTTCCAGTTCGGACAGCGTGTCAGCTTCCTCATCCAGCAGGCGCTCCACGACTTCATTGGAGGCCAGGACCAGGAGTTCCTGCACCTCGTATTGGCGTATTTCGCGCAGAATTTCACGGAATATGTCGAGACAGACGGTCTCCGGTGTTTTCAGGACGCCGCGACCGCTACAGGCAGGGCAAGGCTCGCAGAGGATGTGTTCGAGGCTTTCGCGGGTGCGCTTGCGGGTCATTTCGACCAGACCCAGGCTCGAAACCTGGCTGATGGCACTCTTGGCGTGATCTTTCTCCAGGCATTTCTGCAGCGCGAGCAGCACCTGTTGGCGATGTTCCCGATCGCACATGTCGATGAAGTCGATGATGATGATGCCGCCGAGATTGCGGAGTCGCAGTTGACGGGCAATGGCCTGTGCGGCTTCGAGGTTGGTCTTGAAGATGGTTTCTTCAAGGTTGCGACCGCCGACAAAGGCGCCGGTATTGACGTCGATGGTGGTCATGGCCTCCGTCTGGTCGAAGATCAGGTAACCGCCTGATTTCAGTGTCACGCGCCGCTCCAGGGCGCGGTGGATCTCGTCCTCGACCGCATAGAGATCGAACAGGGGACGCTCCCCTAAATAATGCTCCAGACGCGACGACAGTTCGGGGACGAACTCCCGGGCGAACTTTGCGAGCCGTGTGAAGGTCTCCCGAGAGTCGACCCGGATTTTCTCGACTTTTTCACAGTGCATGTCGCGGAGGACCCGCATGCTAAGCGGCAAATCCTCATGCAGCAGATTGCGTGGCTTGCTGGTGCGCTGACGTTGGGCGATGGAGTTCCACAGCTTGACCAGAAAGACCATGTCGGCGCGCAGGGCCGATTCATCGATGCCCTCCGCTGCCGTCCGGGCAATGAAGCCCCCGCTGCCGTGTTCTTTCTGATAACCCTCGACACAGGCACGCAGTCGAGTGCGTTCCGCTTCGGATTCAATGCGTTGCGATACCCCGCTGGTGCGGGTGTAGGGCATATAAACCAGATATACGGAAGGGATCGCCAATTCGGTTGTCAGTCGGGCGCCCTTGGTGCCGATGGGATCCTTCACCACCTGTACCACCAGTTCCTGACCATCACGCAAAATCAACTCGATCTGATCCGTGTCGGTTTTCTCCCGCTCATGGGCGCAAAGATCCGACAGATGCAAGAAGGCCGCTTTGTCCAGGCCGATGTCGACAAAAGCGGCCTGCATGCCGGGAAGGATACGAGAAATCTTGCCCTTGTAGATATTGCCCACCAGTCCGCGCCGTCGCATGCGCTCGATCAGAACTTCCTGCAGCACCCCGTTTTCAACGATGGCGACCCGGGTTTCGGGTGGCGTGACATTGATCAGAATTTCGTCGCTCATCCCGCGAAATTCTCTCGAAAGGATCGCAAGGGGTCGATGTTGATCTGTTTCAGCAGTTCCGCAGTTTCGCGCAAAGGCAGGCCCATGACGCCGGAGTAGCTTCCGGATAGTCGCTCTATAAAGAGAGCTCCCAAGCCCTGTATGGCGTAGGCGCCGGCCTTGCCCTGAGGTTCGCCAGTGGCCCAGTAAGCCTCGATGTCGCCGCGAGTGAGCGTGCGGAAACGGACATGACTCATGCTGAGCGCGAACCAGTGCTGTCCGAATGCCCTCAGCGACACGGCGCTCATGACCCAGTGCTCGCGGCCGGAGAGACGGCTGAGCATATCGAGGGCGTGGGCCGCGTCTCGGGGTTTGCCGAAGATTTCGCCATCCAGAATCACCTCGGTATCGGCGGCCAGTACCGGCAATCCATCCGGATTCAGTGACCAGGCCGCCAGCGATTTTTCAGCGGCTATCCGCTGTACATAGTTCTCGGCAAATTCATCAGGCTGCGGCTGTTCGGTCAGGTCGGCGGGTTTGACTTCATAGCGGACTCCGAGTTGATCGAGCAGTTCGCGGCGTCGGGGTGAGGCGGAGGCCAGCACCAATTGAGTGGATGAGGGTGAGCGAGTCGTGTGGTTCATGGACCCAGGCTTAACGGTGATAGGGGTGGTTGTTGAGCAGGCTCCAGGCGCGGTAGATCTGCTCGGCGACGATGATCCGCACAATCGGGTGGGGCAATGTCAGGGGCGAAAGGCTCCATAGCTGGTTCGCATGTGCCCGGCAGGCATCCGAGAGCCCCTCGGGACCGCCGACCATTAGTGCGATCCGACGCCCGTCCCGCATCCAGTCCTTGACCTGATTGGAAAGCTGAACGGTGTCCCAGGGTTTGCCGCCCACCTCGAGGGCAATGACTTGATCGTCGCGGGAGAGGGAGGCCAGTATTCGCTCACCTTCTTCCTCGCGAATGCGGGCAAGGTCGGCATTCTTGCCGCGTTTGCCGGGAGGGATTTCCCGCAGCACCAGTTCACATTCCCGAGGCAAGCGCTTGGCATAGTCCTGAAAGCCTTCGGTAACCCATGTGGGCATGCGGTTGCCGACGGCGACTAGGTGAATCTGCATGGTGCTATCGATGATCGGTCGCTGATGTCTGTCGGGTGTTGATCAGGCAACCGACAGCATCCGGTCCAGCGACAACTTGGCGGGCCGAGCGTCCTCGTCGGGGACCACGATACGGTTGATGATGTGTCCATCGACCAGGTTTTCCAGTATCCAGGCCAGATGCTGGGGGTCGGTGCGGAACATGGTCGAGCACATGCAGACCGTGGGCGACATGAAATGCACCTCGACCCCTCGTGGCCGCATTTCGTTGGCCAGCCGGTTGACCATATTGAGTTCGGTTCCCACCAGCCAGCGGGTGCCGCTTTTGGCCTCGCCGATGGTTCTCAGAATGTATTCGGTGGAGCCGGTGTACTGCGCCTTTTCGCAGACCTCGAACGAACATTCCGGGTGGGCGATGACTCTCGTGTCTGGGTGCTTTTCCAGGAAGCGATCGATCTGCTCGGGTCGGAACATCTGATGGACTGAGCAGAAACCTTTCCAGAGAATGATCCTGGCCTTCCGAATCTGTTCCTCGGTCAGTCCGCCCATGGGCTGAGTGAAGTCCCAGGTCACCATTTCATCCAGCGGGATACCCATGCGGTAGCCGGTGTTGCGTCCCAGGTGCTGATCGGGGAAGAACAGGACTTTTTCCCGCTGGGCGAAGCTCCATTCCAGAATTTTCCGAGCATTGCTGGAGGTGCAGACGATGCCGCCATGGCGTCCGCAAAAAGCCTTCAGGTCCGCTGCGGAATTGATGTAAGTGACCGGGGTAATGGTCGCGTCGGGATCAAGTATCTGCGAAAGTTCGCGCCAGCTTCGCTCCACGGCCGGGAGATTGGCCATGTCGGCCATCGAACAGCCGGCGGCGAGGTCAGGCAGGATAGCGATTTGGTCAGGGCGGGACAGAATGTCCGCCACTTCGGCCATGAAGTGCACGCCGCAGAAGACGATGTATTCGGCGCCGGATTTTGCCGCCTCGCGGGAGAGCTTCAGTGAATCGCCGGTGAGGTCGGCGTGCCGGAAGACCTCATCCCGCTGGTAATGATGGCCGAGGATGACGCAACGATCGCTCAGTTTGCGTTTGGCGGCGTCAATGCGGGTTTCGCATTCGGCGTCATCCAGCAGGGCGTAATCTTCAAGCGCGAGCGCGGGAGCCAACATCACGGACCTCTCTCGTTAGACTGTGTCAGGCACGGATTGTAGAGTAAAAAACTCGGAATTAGAGACTCAGGGCTGGCCCGCATCAAGATCATCGACCTTGAGAAAAATCCGGCTGTCCTGCTGGCTGTTGATGTAGCCCACGCCAAAGCCCTGGTTTGTCCGGGTTTCCGTCAGACCACCGACCTCTACCCAGACACCCAGGGGCGCGATGAGCTGTGTCGATGCCCCCTGCGTGTTGATGGTGCCCCCGCGGTTGAGATGGTCGGACCAGGGTTCAATGGCAATCAGGGCTTCCTGTGGCCCCGTCAATCGTGGAATCACGGAAAAGCCCGTGGTGACCGGCTGATAGTTGACGCCTCCATACCCATAGGCATAGGTGGCGTAGGGAACGACCTGGCCGACCTGGATGGTGGCGGCCTGCCCATCCAGGGTCTGCACATGCTGGGTGGCCTGGTTAGAGCTCTGTTGTCGGGTGGCCGCGATTCCGCCTCGAACATTGACGCCACCGCCCACTCGACCGCCGACAGCAATGCCGCCATTGAGTCCTTCGGTTGTCAGGTGCTTGCCTTGTATGATGGAGATTTGCAGCCGGTGGGGCCGCTCGTCGACCTTTTCCAGCACGCTGCGGACTTCCTCGATCGTTCCCTGGTCCGCCTTGATGATCAGCTTGGTACGGTGCGGGACGACGCTGTCATGCGGGCCAAGAAAAGGCTGGATCAGCGGAATCATTTCGTCGGCGGGTCGATGGCGGAGCTCGATCACCGCCATCTCCTGCGCCGGGGCTGGCAGGTGAACCAGCAGAGGCAACATCACTCCGAGACGGTGAATATTCATGCTCCCGGGTTATAACCCTTCAGCTTGGCGGCAATCTCTCACTAGCCGCGAAGTCGATCCGACTGCGCCTGCACATAGAGACAGACATATTGGCGTGCGCTGATTTCCCAGGAAAAATCCTTTTCCATGCCCGCTTTCTGGATCTTTCGCCAGGTTGCGGGTTTGGCGTAGAGGGAGAGAGCGCGCTCGACCGCTTCGAAGAAGGCATCGGGCGTGGCCTCGTCAAACACGATGCCCGTCGCCGTTCCGGCCTTGAGTGTCTCCGGAGTGGCATCCACCACGGTATCCGCCAGCCCGCCCGCGCGCCGCACCAGCGGAATAGCCCCATAGCGCTGGCTGTATAGCTGGTTGAGCCCGCAGGGTTCGAAGCGCGACGGCATCACAAAGAGGTCAGTTCCGGCTTCCACCAGTCGCGCTCCGGCTTCGTCGTAACCCAGGCGGATGGCGAATCGATCAGGAAACAGTTTTCCCCAGTGCTGCAGGGATTGCTCGAAGCGAGTGTCGCCACTGCCGATCATGGCAATCTGCAAAGGCAAGGACATGAGTCGGGGCATGATATCGAGCAACAGATCAGTGCCTTTTTGCTCGACCAGTCGGCCCACCCAGGCAAGCAGGGGAAGATCAGGATTGACCGGCAGACCGAAGTTTTTCTGCAGCTCGGCTTTCAGGTCCTTGCGCTTCTTGAGCGACTTGATGTCGAAGTGGATGGGCAGGTAGGGGTCCTGGGCCGGATTCCAGGCTTCCATGTCGATGCCGTTGAGGATGCCGCTCAGACGATCCCGGCGATGACTCAGAAGACCTTCCAGTCCGCAGCCGAATTCCTGCCCCTGGATTTCTTGGGCATAGGTTGGGCTGACCGTGCTGATGCGGTCAGAAAAGACCAAGCCCCCCTTGATGAAGCTGAGTTGGTCGTAGAACTCCAGCGCGGTCGGTGACCAGAAGCGGCCAGGTAGCCTCAGGCGGACAAAAGTCTCATGCCGAAACACGCCCTGATAGGCGAGGTTATGAATGGTGAACACCGTGGCGGGGCGTTGCGGTTCGTCATTGAGCAGTGCCGGAATCAGGCCGGTTTGCCAGTCATTGCAGTGCACCACGTCGGGTTTCCACTCCAGGCCCAGACGATTCATCGCTAGGTCGACCGCGACGTGGCACAGCAGGGAAAAGCGCTCGGCATTGTCTGGCCAGGGTTTACCGTCAGGCCCCAAATAGGGATTGCCTGTCCTGCCAAAGTAGGCCTCGTCAATGAGGCCATAGACCGGCACCTCGGAGCCCGGCAGCTTGCCGGACAGCAGGCTGGGGCTCTTGCTGGTGCCGGGCAGCCGAAGTGGCGTGAAATCCCCGACGGCAATGGCGGAAGCGTAGCCCGGGATGAGGATGCGGACATCATGGCCCAGGGCTTTGAGAGCAATCGGCAGGCTGCCGGACACATCAGCCAGGCCGCCGGTCTTGATCAGCGGAAAGGCTTCGCTGGTGACAAATAGAATCTTCATTCAGTCAGTGGCCGGCGGGTTACTGTTTGGCAAGCACGATGCCACCAAGCGGCGGGATCGTCAGATTGATCGAGTAGGGTCGGCCCATCCAGCCCTTGGGTTCGGCCTTGATCGGCGTATTGCCGACGTTGCCGCCCCCGTAGTACGTCGAGTCGGAATTGAAGATTTCCCGGTAGGTGCCGGATTCCGGTACGCCGATGCGGTAGTTGTGCCGTGGCACCGGGGTGAAGTTGAAGATCACCACCACAAATTCATCGCCCGAACGGCGCAGGTAACTCAGCACGGATTGCGAGGCATCATGGCAGTCTATCCACTCGAAGCCTTCATGGCTGAAGTCGCCCCGATGCAGGGCAGGGATCTCGGCGTAGAGTCGGTTCAGGTCGCCGAGGGCCTTGGAAACTCCCTGATGAAGCGGATAGTCGAGCACATACCAGTCGAGTTCCTTGTTCGCATTCCATTCCGTGCCCTGGCCGAATTCACAGCCCATGAACAAGAGCTTTTTGCCCGGGTAGGTCAGCATGTAGGTGTAGAGCAGCCGCAGATTGGCGAAGCGTTGCCAGTCATCTCCAGGCATGCGTGCCAACAGGGATCCTTTGCCATGCACGACCTCATCGTGCGAGAAGGGCAGGATGAAATTCTCGGTAAAGGCATAGAGCAGGCCGAAGGTCAGCTGATCATGGTGGTAATGACGATGGATCGGATCCTTGTTGAAGTATTCCAGCGTGTCATGCATCCAGCCCATGTTCCACTTCATCGAGAAGCCAAGGCCCCCGGTCCAGGTGGGGCGGGTGACCTGGGGCCAGGCGGTTGACTCTTCGGCCATGACCAGCGTGCCGGGGCATTGCTGATGGGTGACGGTGTTCAGCTCGCGCAGGAAGGCGATGGCTTCAAGATTTTCGTTGCCGCCGTACTTGTTGGGAATCCAGTCGCCCGCCTCGCGTGAGTAGTCCAGGTAAAGCATGGACGCCACGGCATCGACCCGCAAACCGTCCAGGTGGAATTCTTCCAGCCAGTAAAGGGCGCTGCCAATCAGGAAGTTGCGAACTTCATTGCGGCCATAGTTGTAGATCAACGTACCCCAGTCGCGATGCTCGCCGAGGCGGGGATCTTCGTGCTCATAGAGGGGGGTGCCGTCAAACCAGGCGAGGCCGTGCGCATCCTTGGGGAAATGGGCGGGCACCCAGTCCAGAATGATGCCAATCCCGTGCTGATGGCAGTAGTCGACAAACCAGCGGAAATCATCCGGCGATCCGAAACGGCTGGTGGGCGCGAAATAGCCCGTAGTCTGATAACCCCATGAACCATCGAAGGGATGTTCGGTGATCGGAAGCAACTCGATATGCGTGAAACCCAGTGGCTTGACATATTCCACCAGCATCTCGGCCAGCACTCGGTAATTCAGGAATTGGCCCTGTTTGTCGAGGCGCCACGAACCCAGGTGAACTTCGTAGACGGACATCGGCTCATGGAGCCACTCTCGGCTGGATCGGTATTTCAGCCATTCCGCATCACCCCACTTGTAGCGATCATGGTCAACCACGATGGAGGCCGTGCCCGGGCGCAGTTCAAAACGCTGGCCATAGGGATCGGTCTTCAGCAGGAGAGTGTTCTGCAGGCGGTTGCGAATTTCGAACTTGTACAGGCACCCGGCTTGCAGTCCCGGTATGAAGAGTTCCCATACGCCGCTGCCTCCGCGTGAACGCATACCATGGGTTCGACCATCCCATGCGTTGAAGTCGCCGACCACGCTGACGCGTTCAGCATTGGGCGCCCAAGTTGAAAACAGTACCCCCTCAATTCCATCCACGGTATGCAAATGCGCGCCAAGAACACGGTAGATGTGCTGATGCTTGCTTTCACCGAAAAGGTAAAGGTCAAAGTCGGGCAGTTGCGGAGAGAACGTATAGGGATCTACGTGATGGCCGGTTCGTCCGGACTTGTCCTGCCAATAGATCGCGTAGTGCTGGGGAATGTCGTTCCCGTGCTCGATGCGGCACTCAAACAGGTCGGTGCCGGGAATCCGCTGCATTTGCGGACCCTCGTCGATTCTGGCTGATTCGGCGTGGGGCAGTAAGGCTCGGAAGATCTCGATGCCATCCGTGGGATGCCGCCCGAGCACGGCGAAGGGGTCATGGTGACGGGCTTCCAGCAAGCGCCGGAGTTCCGGGTTCAGGCCTTCCCCGATCTTGCTGCCGGGTACATGTTGCGTGTCGTTCGAGTTCACTTTGACAGGCCTCTGGTAGTAGAATGTCAACGCTGCGGACGCCCAAAATCGAGGCCAAATCTTAACAAATCTCCGCCGCCATTGCCCGCGATGCACCACACCCGGAGAGAACGTCATGCCAGAGTCCATGCACAAGACCCGATTTGTCAGCCGGCTCACCCGGCAGACCCTGGCGCTGGTTCTGGCCGGGGGACGGGGTAGCCGTCTGCATTCGCTGACCGAATGGCGCGCCAAGCCGGCGGTGCCGTTTGGCGGCAAGTTCCGCATCATCGATTTCCCGCTTTCCAACTGCCTCAATTCCGGCATTCGACAGATCGGTGTCTTGACCCAGTACAAGGCCGACTCGCTGATTCGTCATATCCAGCAGGGCTGGGGGTTTCTTCGTGGTGAGCTGGGTGAATTCGTTGATGTCATGCCGGCCCAGCAGCGGATGCAGGAGCGCTGGTACGCCGGGACCGCCGACGCGGTCTATCAGAATCTGGATATCCTCAGGCAGCGCGACCCAGAATACATCGTTGTCCTGGCGGGCGATCACGTCTACAAAATGGACTACGGCCTGATGCTGGCCTACCACGTAGAGCGGGAGGCAGACCTCACCATTGGCTGCATCGAAGTTCCCCTGGACGAGGCGAAGGGTTTCGGGGTCATGCATGTCGACGATGCCAAGCGGGTGATCGATTTTGTCGAGAAGCCGTCCGAACCGCCCCCCATGCCCAACCGTCCGGATCATGCCTTGGCGTCCATGGGCATCTACATCTTCAGCACGGCCTTCCTGTTCGAGCAGTTGATCAAGGATGCCGATAATTCTTCATCCAGTCATGACTTTGGTCATGACATCATTCCGAGTGTCATCAACAATAGCCGGGTGTTTGCCTACCCCTTCCGGGATGCTCAAAGTGGCGTCCAGGCCTACTGGCGGGATGTTGGAACGGTGGACTCCTACTGGGCGGCCAACATGGAGTTGATTGGCGTAGATCCCGAGTTGAACCTTTACGATAGGGAATGGCCCATCTGGACCTACCAAGCGCAAACGCCGCCGGCCAAATTCATTTTCGATGACGATGACCGCCGCGGTATGGCGGTGGATTCCATGGTTTCAGGCGGCTGCATCATTTCGGGGTCCGAAGTCTGCAGTTCATTGCTCTTCAGTAATGTTCGCGTGAACTCCTATTCCAGCGTCAAGGACTCGGTAGTGCTGCCAGAGGTGAATATCGGGCGACATTGCCGGATTACCAAGGCGGTGATTGACCGTGGATGCCACATTCCGCCCAACACGGTCGTCGGTGAGAATCTTGAGGAAGATCGCAAACGGTTCCATGTCAGTCCCGGCGGGGTCGTTCTCGTGACTCCCGACGATTTGGGTCAACGCCTTCACTTCGCACGGTAAACACACGGCTAAGGAGTGGGGGGCTCGGCCAGAGTGGCTTTCCCCGCTACCGGTTGCGGTTTATGCCGACACCGGTATCGGCTCATCTCCGGATAAGATGTACACTTGAAATGATGTTCTTGCCATGAGCAGCTTTGACTTTTTTTGATTGCTCCCCTGGGTTGGGCGCAATCTTCACACCATTCGCGGAGAGTCCGGCGTGATGCAGGCGCACAGCATTCTTGATCGTCGTCGCGCAGGTATCCTGCTGCACATTACCTCGCTGCCCGGGGGTTATGGCAACGGCGATCTCGGGCAGGATGCCTATCGATTCGTCGACTTCCTGGTGAACTGCGGAATCAGTGTCTGGCAGACCCTGCCAGTCAATCCCACACATGCCGACGGTTCACCTTACCAGTGCCTATCGGCTCATGCCGGAAATCCGCTGATGATCAACCTTGACTGGCTGGTCGAGCGCGGCTGGCTGGACCAACAGACCAGGGATCGTTGCGAAGGGACACCCCTCGAATACCGTAGCCAGTGTCTGGGTTTCGCTTTCGATGGTTTCACCCAATCCGATGCGGTCAATTCAACTGAATACCAGGATTTCATTCGGCAGCATCAAGGCTGGCTGGAGAGCTTCTCCCTGTTCATGGCCATACGTGGAGACCTTGCCGGCACGGGGTGGCAGGATTGGCCCATCGATCTGCGTGATCGCCGAGCTTCGGCCCTCAAGGCAGCCAAAAAGAGGCTGGCCCGTCGCATCGGGCAGGTGAACTTTGAGCAGTTTGTGTTCTTCCAGCAATGGCACGAATTGCGGACTTACGCGAACAGTCGGGGCATCCTGCTATTTGGCGACATACCGATTTTCGTGGCCGGTGACAGCGCGGACGTCTGGGCGCGGCAGGCGGACTTTGACCTGACCGCCGAGGGCCAGCCGCGTGTGGTGGCCGGAGTTCCGCCCGATTATTTCTCCGCGACCGGGCAGCGATGGGGCAATCCACACTACCGCTGGGACCGCATGCAGGCCAACGGTTTTGAGTGGTGGCTGGATCGATTCAAGGGGCAACTGTCACTCTATGACTGGGTACGCATCGATCACTTCAGAGGGTTTGAGGCCTTCTGGGAAATTCCTGCCGAATCCGAAACGGCGATGGAGGGCCATTGGGTCAAGGCGCCGGGTGAGGCATTGCTCTCCGTGCTGTTCAATTCTGTCGAATCCGGCCGATTGCCACTGATTGCCGAAAATCTGGGAATCATCACCCCGGAAGTCGAAGCCTTGCGGGAACATTTCGACATACCAGGTATGCTGATCTTGCAGTTTGCCTTCGATGGCGGACCGGATAATCCCTATCTGCCCCATAATCACACCCCTAATAACGTGGTGTATACCGGCACTCATGACAACGACACCACGCTGTCATGGGCTGGTGATTTGTCAGCCGAGCAACGCGCGCACGTCTACCGTTATCTCGGAAATCCCTCCGCGGCCATGCCTGATGTGCTCGTCCAGAGCGCGCTTGCCTCCGTTGCAAAACTCGCCATCCTGCCGATGCAGGATGTCCTGTCTCTGGGAAAGGGCCACCGGATGAATGCGCCGGGAACCATGGAGGGGAACTGGTGCTGGCGGTTTAATTGGGAGCAGCTCTCGGAGCGGACGGGCCCGGACCTGGCTAACGCTATCCGCCTGTACGGTCGTTATCCCCATTGAGAATGGCTCGCCCATCAGAAACCCATTCGGGTTGAAAAAGAGGAACGCGATACCGCGGGAGTCGGAAAGTTCCGGATTCAGGACAGCAAAAAACCTTGTTGCTTTCGGTTTTCACCGCACGCGACCCAGGGGGGGTAGGACGCATCGCAACAAGGTTTTGTAGTGTGGCTTTGAGCCGATTTTTTCTTATAGTTATTATTCTATCGAGACGGGTCCCAGATCACTAAGACCTTGGGATGCCCCGCTCTTACTTGGCCGCTTTTGCTTTCTGCATCTGCTTTTCAACTTCCGCTTTCGATTGCTCGTAAGCGCCATTCTCCCAACCACTGTTTTCGTTTTCTCTGGCCTTTAACAGGAAAACGCCAATGATGACGGCAACGATCAGAGCACCAATATAGAGCCAAAAGCTATCTTTTTCTTGTTCCATGCTTGTTTACCTCAACAGACTTTACTGATTATTTTCCGGTTGACATCGAGAATTCGTTGACCAACCGCCTTTTAAGAGTAACCGAGGTTACCGATCGTGACCGGAAGGGGGCCGGGGCGCCCTGTCCTGAATCGCGGGGACCATTCTATGTGGGTTAACAATCATGTTCAAGTATCTTCCTTGACTTTTTTTACCTATCGACAGGTTTTGTTTTGAAGGGGTCGTGTCGTTGACTTGAGTTGGTCTTGGCCCGTAATCGCCCCCATCGCCATGGCGGCCGGCGCCAGCGTGGGGCTGTTGGTCTGGTTGTGGGGTTCATGTCGGACTAGCATCCAAAGCTTGTTGCTTTGGTCATTGCGTGGAATTTTATGAACCGAGTGAAATCAGCCAGCTCAACCTCCAAGCGCGAAAGCAGCCAGGATGCAAAGCCGGTGTCAGAGGCTCCGGCAGAAGATTTGACAGAGGCGGTTTATCCCAACCCCAAGACCACGCCGAGATTGAGTCCATCAGTCATGAGCCCACGGCAGTCATGGTGGCGAAGGCCCCCGGGGGATTGCCGGAGGACAGTGAGTCAGCTCCTTTGCCGGAGGGCTTCCCTATTCCGCACGAATGTGACGCAGGGAGTACGAGCGGCAAAAAAGGAGCTTCAGGTTGAACTGCTTAAAGTGCAAAGCTGGGTTAAGGAGACGGGGCAACGCGTGATCGTCCTTTTCGAAGGACGGGACGCGGCGGGCAAGGGCGGGACATCAAGCGTTTCATGGAGCTCTCAATCCCCGGGGTGCCCGTGTGGTGGCCCTGGAAAAACCCACTCGAGGTCGAGCGCGGGCAGTGGTATTTCCAACGATATGTCGAGCATTTCCCGACGGCGGGCGAGATCGTCTTTTTCGACCGCTCCTGGTACAACCGTGCGGGTGTCTAACCGGTCATGGGTTTCTGCAAGCCGCTGGAATATCTGGAGTTCTTGCGTCAGGCACCGGCCATGGAGCGCATGCTGGTCAACAGCGGCATCCTGCTGTTCAAGTATTGATTCTCTGTTAGTCGCGAAGAGCAGCTGCGTCGGTTTGTGGCCCGTCGTGACGACCCGCTCAAATACTGGAAGCTCAGCCCCATCGATATCAAGTCACTGGATCGCTGGGACGATTACACGGAGGCGAAAAAAGCGATGTTCTTCCACACCGACACCGCCGATGCGCCCTGGACGGTTATCAAGTCGGATTACAAAAAGCGGGCGCGTATCAACTGCATGCGGCACTTCCCGCATGCGCTGCCCTATCCGGACAAGAATCCCAAGGTGGCCAGTCAGCCGGATTACCAGCTGGTCGGGCCGGCGTCGCGTGTGATTGATGCGGGTGAGCGGATAATCGATCAGCTCTGATGCGGCAAGCCGCCCGATGACATCCAACTAGGAGATGATCCAGGCCACGGCCAGCAGTATCACGCCGATGACGGTGGAAAGCGAAGCAACCATGGGCAGGACGCCCGCCGCCAGCAGCACTGACCCGCAAATCAGAAGGGAACCTCCCGTCAAGGTCGTTAACAGCCGGCGCTGATTGATGCGGATATCCTGACGCAGGGCGTCCAGTTCATCCGACCGAAAATTGACAGAGAGCTTACCGGTGGCGGTATCGCTCAGAGCGCGGTGCGCCAACATGGGCATGTCCGGCCAGTGTTGTGCCCAATGAGGCAGCTCCTCGCGCAATTTGTTCAGGCTGGCCATGGGGCCGAGTTCATCCTTGAACCAGCGTTCGAGGAAGGGCTTGGCCGTCTGCCAGAGGTCGAGATCCGGATAAAGATCACGGCCCAGCCCCTCGATATTGAGCAGCGTCTTTTGCAACAGCACCAGTTGTGGCTGGACTTCCATGTCGAATCGGCGGGCCACCTGAAATAGTCGCAGCAGAAGGTGGCCGTAGGAAATGTCCTTGAGCGGCTTGTTGAAGATGGGTTCACAAACGGCGCGAATGGCTGCTTCGAACTCCACGACCTGGGTGTCCTTGGGTACCCAGCCCGACTCGATGTGCATCTCCGCGACCCGGCGGTAATCCCGGTTGAAGAACGCCCGGAAATTCTCCGCGATGTAATGCTTGTCCTCGTGCGAAATGCTGCCGACGATACCGAAATCGACGGCGATATAGCGTGCATCCCGGGTGGCAAAAATGTTGCCGGGATGCATGTCGGCGTGAAACAGGCTGTCCCGCAGGACCTGGGTAAAGAAAATCTCGACGCCGCGTTCGGCGAGGGTTTTCAGGTTGACGCCTTCGCGCTTCAGCTGCGCGACATCGCCAATCGGAATGCCGGAAATGCGCTCCATCACCATCACGTCCCGCCGCGTGTAATCGAAATACACCTTCGGGATGTAAAGCATGTCCGAGTTCTCGAATCGACGGCGGATTTCCGCGGCATTGGCCGCTTCGCGCACCAGGTCCAGTTCATCGAGGATGGTTTTTTCAAACTCGGCGACGACCTCGATCGGCCGCAGACGTTTGGCACCTTTCCAGAAGCGATCCGCCAAACGGGCCAACTCAAACAGTAGCCCCAGGTCGGTGCGAATCCGCTCTTCGATACCGGGTCGCAGCACCTTGACCACCACGGCCTCGCCGCTATGCAGCTGGGCGGTGTGTACCTGAGCTACGGAGGCAGAAGCCAGCGGTGTCTCGTCGAATTCGGCAAACAATTCCGACACCGGCTTGCCCAAGGCGATTTCAACAACCTGACGAGCCTCCCTGCCGGGAAATGGGGGGACGCGATCCTGTAGCTTGACCAACTCTTCGGCGATATCGTCGGGTAACAGATCGCGCCGCGTCGATAGCGTTTGGCCAAACTTGACGAAGATGGGACCCAGATCTTCCAGTGCCCCACGGATACGAACGCCACGAGCAATACCCCGGCTCTCCGGATGGCCACCTGCCACCCCGGCTTTCAGGAGCAGTCGGATCGGACCGGATAACTGATCGAAATCAACCAGTTCATCGAGGCCATGTCGCAGCAGGACGCTTCTAATATGACGCAGTCGTCTGAGGGTGGCAGGCCGAATCACGAGGAGGTGTCGCCAGAGGATGAAGGTAAGCGGGGCGTGTTGAGCGTTGAGGTTAGCCGACTGATGCGGGCCGTCAGCCGGTCCATGTCCGACCGCAGCTGATCGATATCGGACAGGAGAGCATCGGTTTGTGAGCGATCGGGCAACCAGCGGACCTCCTCGCGAAGATATTCGGATACATCGAATTTGAGTGCGGTCATCGTCTCCCGAACCCAGTCTTTTCCGGCATCCGTCACCGTGAGCACGGAGCTGGCGAGGTTCGAGCCCAGTAATCGCGAAAAAAGTCGCTGCCAGTCAATCCGCAGCGCTTGGCTGAGCGACTGAAACTGCCGCGCCGACTCGGCATTGCCAGTGATCTTCAGGCTGCTGGCCTTCAGGCTTTCCTGGGACCCATTGGCCAGCCCCGCCTGGGTGAAGGCTGCCAGATTGCCGGCAATAGTGACATCGGGGGTTCCGCTGATTTCCGTGAAAACCTGGATGTCTTCATCGGTAGGGCAGAGGAAGAGTGTTTTGCCGAACGGTTCCAGTCGCAGCGCGATGACCTGACCCTCAAGGTTCCTGAGTGCGGCCAGGCCGTCGACTGATTCAGCCAGGTGATGCCGGGTCAGCGTTCGCAGCACACGGGAGGTGACGTTGGCCGCTAGCAGGGTTCGCTCCTCCAGACTCAACTCTTGTAGCCCCGATGCACAGCCACGACACCATGGGTCAGGTTGAAGTATTCACAGCGGTCAAAACCGGCTTCCTGCATCATCTGCTTCAAGGTGTTCTGATTCGGATGCATACGAATGCTTTCCGCCAGATAGCGGTAACTTTCCTCATCATTGGCCACCAGCTTGCCCATCAGCGGCAGCAGCTTGAAGGAGTAGAGGTCGTAGGTCTTCTTGAACACCGCACCCTGGACTTCGGAAAATTCCAGAACGATCAGTCGTCCACCCGGTTTCAGCACCCGATACATGGATTTCAGTGCTTCGTCCTTATGGGTGACATTGCGCAGACCAAAAGCGATGCACACGCAATCAAAGGAGTTGTCCGGGAAGGGAAGCTTTTCCGCGTCGATCTGTGCAAATTCGACGCCGCTGGTAATGCCGTCATCCAGCAGCCGATCGCGGCCACGGGTGAGCATTTCGGCATTGATGTCCGACAGCACGACCTGGCCCTTCTCGCCGACACGGTTGCGAAACAGGGCGGTCATGTCGCCGGTACCACCGGCCAGATCCAGAACCTTTTCTCCGTAACGAACATGACTCAGCTGCAGCGCAATGCGCTTCCAGATGCGATGGATACCCAGCGACATCAAATCGTTCATCAGGTCGTATTTGCCGGCCACAGAGTCGAAGACCGACTTGACCATCCGGGCCTTGTCGCTCTCGGGCACCTGCCGAAAGCCAAAATGAGTCGTTTGATCAGTCATGGTCGGTCTCGTTGATAGCGGTTTACAGATTCATCGATGGCGTGTTGGTGGCGCTTAATCCGGCCGGGGCTGGCCAGCCTGTTTCAGCCGCTCCAGGTAGTCATCCCACAGCGATTGGCGCCGGGAGCCCAGCTCGTAAAGAAATTCCCAGGTGTAGATGCCGGTATTGTGGCCGTCGCTAAACGTGGGACAGATGCCGTAGTTGCCGACGGGGCGGACATCGCTGATGCCGACGTCCTGTTTGCCGATCTGCAAAATCTCCTGGCCGGGTCCGTGTCCGCGGACTTCCGCCGAGGGGGAATAGACGCGCATCAGCTCGAAAGGCAGTTCGAAACGGCGGCCGTCCTCAAAGGCAATCTCCAGCACGCGGGATTTCTGATGTAACGTGATTTCAGTCGGATTGACGACGGTCATGGGGCGCTGATTCAGAGAATGTAACGACTCAGATCTTCATCGCGGGCTACCTCGCCCAGTTGGCAATCCACATAGGCCGCATCCACGGTTACGGTCTCGCCCGCTTTTTCCGGGGCATCATACGAAATGGTTTCCAGCAGCCGCTCCAGAACGGTATGCAGGCGGCGGGCGCCGATATTTTCGGTGCGTTCGTTCACTTCCCAGCTGATCTCGGCAATGCGGGCAATACCGTCCGGGGCAAAGCACAGGTTGACCCCTTCGGTTTTCAACAAGGCCGTGTATTGCTCGGTGAGCGACGCATCCGGCTCGGTCAGGATGCGGATGAAGTCGGACGCCTCCAGCGCATTCAGCTCCACGCGGATCGGGAACCGTCCCTGCATTTCGGGAATCAGGTCGGACGGCTTGGAAAGATGGAAGGCACCGGAAGCGATAAACAGAATATGGTCGGTCTTGACCATGCCGAACTTGGTGCTAACGGTACAACCCTCGACCAATGGCAGCAGATCGCGTTGCACGCCTTCGCGGGACACATCCGGCCCGCCGTGATCGCCGCGCTTGCAGATCTTGTCGATTTCATCGATGAAGACGATGCCGTTCTGCTCGACCGCCTCGACCGCGCTGAGCTTGATGTCCTCATCGTTGATCATCTTGTCGGCCTCTTCTTCCTGGAGGGCCTTCAGGGCTTCCTTGACCTTGAGCTTGCGGGTCTTGGTGCGATTCGCGTGCAAATTTTGAAACATGTTCTGCAGCTGATTGCTCATCTCCTCCATGCCTGGCGGTGCCATGATTTCCACGCCGACCTGGCCCGCGCTCATCTCGATGTCAATGTCCTTGTCATCCAGATCGCCTTTTCTCAGCTTTTCGCGGAATTTCTGACGGGTGGGCGATTCCTCCTCGCCGGATTCATCACCGCTCCAGCCGGAAACGCCGGGCAGCAGGGCATCGAGCACGCGTTCCTCGGCAGCCACCTCGGCGCGAGCTTTCACTTTTTCCATCTCTTCCTGACGCGCCATCTTGATGGCGGCATCGATCAGGTCACGAATGATGGATTCAACATCGCGGCCCACATAGCCCACTTCGGTGAACTTGGTCGCCTCGACCTTGATGAAGGGCGCATTCGCCAGACGCGCCAGTCGGCGGGCGATTTCGGTCTTGCCGACGCCGGTAGGGCCGATCATCAGGATGTTCTTCGGCGTGATTTCTTCCCGCAGCCCCGGCTCAATCTGTGACCGTCGCCAGCGATTGCGCAGCGCGATGGCGACCGCACGCTTGGCATCGGCCTGGCCGATGATGTGCTTGTCCAGTTCCTGGACGATGTCTCGTGGCGTCATCGACGTCATGATCTGTTTGGCTCCGCTGGCACTTCCAGCTCTTCAATGGTCAGGTTATGGTTGGTGTAGATGCAGATGTCGCCGGCGATATGCAGCGACCGCTCCACGATCTCCCGCGCGCCGAGTTCGGTGTTTTCCAGCAAGGCGCGCGCCGCAGATTGGGCGAAAGGCCCGCCCGACCCGATGGCAATCAGGCCGTTTTCTGGCTCAATGACATCGCCGTTGCCGGAAATGATCAGCGATGCCTTGTCGTCCGCCACTGCCAGCAGCGCCTCAAGGCGTTGCAGCATGCGATTGGTGCGCCAGTCCTTGACCAGTTCGACCGCTGCACGGGTCAGGTTGCCGCGCTGCTTTTCCAGTTCGCCCTCGAAGCGCTCGAACAACGTAAACGCATCCGCCGTGGCCCCGGCGAAACCCGCCAGTACCTTGCCGTGATAGAGGCGCCGCACCTTGCGGGCGTTGCCTTTCATCACGGTATTACCCAGGGTGACCTGGCCATCGCCGCCGATGACGACCTGATTGCCGCGACGCACCGAAACGATCGTCGTGCCATGAAAGATTTCCACTGAAGTGCCCGCTGTACCAAGAAGAATCAAAAGGGCTGCGATTGTACCGCATCGGCCTGGCGGCACGCCGTCCCATTAAAATGACGGCCTTGCCTGAATGCTGCCTTTTTTATGAGGACCTCTAAAAAATATCCATTCAAGCTTCGACAAGCTCAGCAAGAACGGATAAAAAGTTGTTTGATATCGATATCCGCTCGCACTGAGCCTTGTCGAAGTGCGATTTTTAGAGGCCCCTTTATTGGAATTCACCATGGCTGATTTGCCCTTGCTTCGACTCAGAAAAAATGAAGATCGCCGCCTCAGAAGCGGGCATTTATGGGTCTTCAGCAACGAAGTGGACATTGCTGCGACGCCGCTGAAAGGCTTATCACCCGGCGATCTGGTGGTCATCGAGAACGCAAAAGGCGAGCCGCTGGGCACGGCCACCGTCAATCCCGAATCGCTCATCGCCGCCCGTATTTTGGGGCGGGATGTCCGCAAGCCGATCGATCGGGCCTTCTTCACCCGGCGGCTGGAGCGCGCCTTGGCTGTGCGTCAGTGGGCCTATGGCGAGCCCTATTATCGATTGATCTATGGTGAAAGCGACGGCCTGCCCGGGCTGGTGATCGACCGCTTTGGTGACGTCTTTGTCCTGCAAACCAACACGGCCGGCATGGAACGGCTGCAGGATATAGTCATCGAGGCGCTGGAAAAAATGTTTTCGCCGCGAGCGGTGGTCATCCGCAACACCTCCGGCCTGCGGGCATTGGAGGGGCTGGCCTGTTATTCGCGTCTCGCTGCCGGTCAGCTGGATGAACGGGTGGAAATCACGGAGAACGGCGCCCGTTTTCTGATCGATCCCTTGGAAGGGCAGAAAACCGGCTGGTTCTTCGATCATCGCGACAACCGAGCCGCACTGGCTCGCTGGTGTTCCGGCAAGCGGGTGCTGGACCTGTTTGCCTACACCGGCGCCTGGAGTCTGCCCGCCGCGCGGGCGGGTGCGGCCTCTGTCGAGTGCGTCGATGCCTCCGCTCCGGCACTGGAACTGGCCGCCGAGAATGCCCGGCTCAATGGTGTGGCGGACCGGCTGGCTTTCAGCTGTGCCGACGTGTTTGATTTTCTCAAGCAGGCGAGGGAAGAACGGCAGCATTACGACGTGATCGTGCTCGATCCACCGGCTTTCATCAAACGCAAGAAGGATGTCATCAAGGGGCTGGAAGCCTACCGGCGGCTCAATCAGGCAGCCTTGCAGGTGCTGGCGCCGGGAGGTCTGCTGGTGTCGGCCTCATGTTCATTCCACCTGTCGCGCGACAGTCTCCACGATCTGCTGCGTGCCTCGGCGAGACATCTCGACCGGCACATGGTGTTTCTGGCTCGCGGCGGTCAGGCCGCCGATCATCCGGTGCATCCCGCCATCCCGGAAACCGACTATCTCAAGGCCTTTTTCTGCCAGGCGGGGGCGAGTCTCTGAGCATTGACCAGGTCATTGAAACTGGCCGGCATGACCCCATAATGGCTCACGTTTGATGAATGACTGCCAATCAGGCCGACTCCATGGCCCGGCAAATCTCCCAATCTTGAATAGACAGGTACAGGCATGTTGAAGCGCCCTCATGAATTTGTGTTTGCTCTGGTGGCCGGACTATTGGCGGTGACGGCTCCTGCTGAGTCTGCTTTGCCCCTTTCCGTTGATGGGCAATCCTTGCCCAGTCTCTCGCCGATGCTCAAGCGGGTGACCCCCGGCATCGTCAATATTTCCACCAAGACGCAAATCCAGCAGGCCGAGCACCCCTTGATGCGGGACCCGGTCTTCCGGCATTTCTTTGGGGTGCCCAACATGCCGAGCCAGCGGGAGAGTTCCAGTCTCGGGTCCGGTGTCATCGTAGATGCCCGACGTGGCTATGTGCTGACCAACAATCATGTCGTCGACAAGGCCGATGAAATCACGGTCACCCTGACCGATGGCCGTAAGCTGAAGGCGAAGCTGGTGGGGGCCGATCGTGAGTCGGATGTCGCGGTGGTGAAGGTGGACTCGAATAATCTGACCCAGGTGCCCATCGCCAATTCCGACCGTGTCCAGGTCGGTGACTTTGTCGTGGCGGTCGGCAATCCGTTTGGTCTGGGGCAGACCGTGACGTCCGGCATCGTCAGTGCATTGGGGCGTTCCGGCCTGGGTATCGAGGGCTACGAGGACTTCATTCAGACCGATGCTTCTATCAATCCGGGTAATTCCGGCGGGGCGCTGGTCGACCTGAGTGGCCAGCTGGTGGGTATCAATACCGCTATCCTGGCACCGAATGGCGGTAATGTCGGCATCGGCTTTGCCATTCCGGTGAACATGGCCATGAGCATCATGAACACGCTGGTCGAGCATGGTGAAGTCAAGCGCGGGCTGCTTGGGGTATCAGTGCAGGATCTGACCCATGAGCTGGCACAGGCATTCAAGCTTGAGCAGAACCAGGGGGCGGTCATCACCGGAATTCAGCCAGGCTCGCCGGCGGAAGAGGCCGATCTGGAGCCGGGAGACGTGGTGCTATCCATCAATGGCCGTCGGGTCAAGAACAGTGCGGATGTGAGGAACATCATCGGCCTCGCCAAAATCGGGGACGAGGTCGAGTTAGAGGTCATCCACAAGGGGGCCACTGTGATGCGGGAAGCCAAGGTTGCCGCACCCAAGATCATCAACTCCGAAGGTGCCTCGGTGCACCCCAAGCTGGCCGGCACGATATTGCGAGATGTGGCTGGGGCGGGCGGAGAAAGCGGTGTGCTGATCGAAAAAATGAGCACCGGCTCATACGCCTACCAGTCCGGACTGCAACCCGGCGACATCATTCTCGCGGCCAATCGCCGCCCCGCGGGTTCCATCGCCGAGTTAAGACGGGCGGTAAAGGGGGCGCGTGAGGTTATGCTAAATGTTCAGAGGGAAGATCAGGGATTCATCGCCGTGCTGCGTTGATCGGGCCGATCCTTGGAAACTGTCTGGGGCAAGGGATACTCGTGCGAGTTGATTGTCGGGCGGATCGCACTCGATATCTTGATATGCCTCCGAGGTAAAGCGGGGACTGCAGATCGCAAGGAAGATCAGGTCCGTGTCGCCGGTGTTGGCGATCCGTTGGCGGCAACCGGGTGGAATCAGCACGACATCACCTGGCCGCACGGTGCGAGGCGGTAGCTCACCAACTTCCATGCGTCCTTCACCTTCCATAATCACATAGCGTTCGGTGATGCCGACCAGTTGATGCCACCGGGTGACGACGCCCGATATCACCCGGGCTAGGGCAATCGAAAGGTGCGGATCGTCGGCCGTATTCGATAGTTCGCGAATATGGCAACGCTCATCGGTGTAAAACTCTTCAGCCTCAGGCAAATGCCTGATCCTGGGTTGCATCATTTTCAGGGGTATGAGCGGGTGATTGGCCAGACGGCGCGAGGGGCTGCCTCGGGACGCTCGTCCCCGTAGGTTTTGACCAGGTAATCGACCATCGGCGCGATGTCTTCGTCCGGGAAAAAGGCCCCGAACGGATGCTTCATCTTTTTAACCGTCTTGTCCCAGTATTCTCTCGAAGACGATGGCGGCTGATATTGGACATAGTGGGCCGAATGGCAAATCAGACAGTTGCCTTGCACCAGCGCGTAACCCGGCAGTTCGCTGGGCGTGAACTGGGCGGTTTCCTTCGGCAAGGTGATCTCCTGCGCTGTCAGGCTGCCCAGGGTCCCCAGCCAGAGGGTGATCATCAGGAGACATTTTGAGGGAGTCATGTTGGCAGTCCTCACACCACGGTGACGCGAGTTGTTTCAACCCCATTGCGCTTATAGCCTGAAGGGTTCCAGCTGGCTTGCAGGGGCTGGACTTCGCCGCTGAGACTTTCCGCCCGGACCTTGATGTCCAGTGGTCCCTTGCGCGTGGGCTTGAAGGCGGCCGTCCATTCCCGGAACGAAAATTTGCCCAGGTTTTCGCCCAACTTGGTTTCTCTCCAGTGTTGGCCGCCATCGACTGAGATGGATACGTTTTTGATGCCTTGCCCATGGTCGAAAGCGATACCGCGCAGGACGACCTCCCGGTCGATCGGAAGGGAGGCGCCCTGTACAAGACTGGTCAGGAATGAGCGAACCTTCAGCTGACCCACGGGACGTAGCTGGTCTGTTTGAGTCCCCGGTGGGACGCATTCACAGTCGTTGTCGGGTATCCGGTATCCGGTCTTCATCCAGTAACCGTCATACGCATTGTCCAGGACATGGATTTCGCTGACATGCTTGACCCAGTAAGTGCCGAAATAGCCCGGCACGATCAGCCGTATCGGGAAACCGTTCAGCATGGGCAGGTCTTCCCCGTTCATGCCCCAGGCCAGCATGACTTCGCCATTGAGGGCGTGATCGATGTCCAATGCCTTGCCAAAGTCCGGTCCATCGCCCAGCGGAGGCTGGTCCAGCCCGTCGAAACTCACCTGCACGGCGCTGGCCTGTATCCCGGCTTTTTCCAGTACCTTTTTCAGTGGCACGCCGGTCCAACGTGCATTGCCAATCGCCCCATGTCCAAGCTGGCCACCATTGGTGCGAGGTACGAAAAACCCCCGGCTGTTGCCGGAACACTGGTTGACGGCCACAAGATCGACGGGGTCGGCCAGCCGCTTCAGTTCCTGCAGGGTGAGCGTCAAGGGTGTTTTTACCTTGCCGTCGATACGAATTTGATAGGTAGCCGGGTCAATCGATGTTGGTATGCCGCTCCAGTGATAGCGGACGAAAAAGGCATCATTGGGTGTCAGCAGCCCCTCATTGAATACGGAAAAGGGTGTCTCCAGTTGCGGTGGTCGCATCGTCTGAACGATCAGGGGCCGCTTTTGTGGAAAGGCGAGTAACTCCCGCTCGCCGTTCTCGAATGGCAGCGCAATCCGCTGGCTGGTCGCGGCAAAGGCCCTCATGGCCAGATTTCCAAGGGCTGCGCCGGCACTCAGAGCTCCCAGTATGTGAATAAAGCGGCGCCGGTCTCCGGCAGTCGGGGGTTTCATCTTTGCCATGGCGAGTGCTCCGCAGGGTTTAGGGCGATGGAATCTCAGGGAGCGCCCGGGGCCAGCGGCGGGAATCCACTCAGCAGGCTGTCCACGGCCGCTCCGATGCGATCACGCTGACTGGATTTGAAGTAGCCAAAATCGCTGTCGTCGGTGACGGTGGCATTCCAGATGACCTTGGAGGTGGTGGCATCAATCACCGCGATGTCTAGTTTGGCCTCTTCGTATTTGGACGAGTAGGGGTTTTCCGAGGGGGGTGGTGCGCGACCATCTGCTTCCGTTGGAAGGAGCGAGGCATGCAGGCCGGGATACATCAGGCCGACGGCACCATAGCCACCGTTGGGGTTGTTGTGTCGGTCCAACTCCCACTCACCGAAGGACCAGGCCACCAGGAAATTCGGTTTCTGACTGACGCGTGTGAAGGCGCGCTGCCGCATTGCCTGCTCGACATGCCCCTTGACGAGAGTGTCCAGCTGAATCCGTTGCGCCGTTTTGGTAGCAGCATCAGTTTCCAGCGTACCCCCCTGCGGTGCCCAGTCCCATGTGCTTAATTTGCCGAAATCATAACTTCGGCTGTAATCACTCTGAACCTGCAAATGCCGGGTTCCACAGCCCGCGAGGCTGGCCACGGCAATCAAAAGTCCGAGCGGCAAGAAAAGGTTGTTCATCGACATGACCTCAATGATGGAGTAGGGATACATTCGCAGTGGGTGCCGAGGTTACTCCAATTGAATGTGATTCGTCATGTCGCATGGCCGGTCCCAAGCGGGGCATTCATTAGCATGATATCGGCTAGACTTGATGGCGTTTGGGTGGTTGATCGCGGCGGGAGTGGTGTATGGCATCCGTGTCCGATGGGTTTTTCTGGGCGTTGCTTTCGGCGATTTTTGCTGCGCTGACGGCCATTTTTGCCAAGCTGGGCCTTGAGGAGATCGATTCGGATCTGGCCACATTGATCCGCACGGCCGTCATTGTAGTGGTGTTGGCAGGCTTCGTCGTCCTGGTCGGCAAATGGAAAAATCCGCTTGAGCTGTCTTACCGAACCTGGTTTTTTCTCTCGCTGTCCGGCTTGGCCACGGGGGTATCCTGGGTCTGTTATTTTCGCGCCCTCAAATGGGGTGAAGCGTCCCGGGTCGCGCCGGTCGATAAGTTCAGTGTGGTGCTGGTTGCCCTTTTTGCGGTTCTGTTCCTGGGCGAGCGTCCATCGGCCGTTCAGTGGCTGGGGATTTCCATGGTGGGGCTGGGTGTTGTGATCCTGGCCGTCGCGCGTTGATCAACATGCTGGCATCAATGGCATTCATAGCGATAGCCCAAGTCTTGCTGCGGGTTGCAAGGTTGAAAAAACCCCGGGGAAAACCTATTCTTTTCGCCTCTTTGGGTTCGCTCACCGTGTGATCAACCTTCATCCATTGCCAATCAGTGCAACACTTCCTGAGAGAAGGGCATGAACGAAAAACCGCCCAGCGTCTTCGACAATGTTCCCAGCCCATTTTGTGGCATTGCCAGCGATGACCTGAGGATTGCCGTGGATGGGCTTGAAGTCCGTCTGCTTGAGAACGGCGATGCGGTGACCCGGGCCGGTTTCGAGTGCCCCGTCACGGATACCACCCCGCGCATCGCCGGGCAGCCGGCCTCTCTGGAGCAGGCGATCCAACGGGCCGCCGGGCTGCTGAAGGAAGCGCATTTGCCGGTGTTCAGCGGCTTTGGCACCGATGTCAACGAAACCCGCGCCGCGCTGTCGCTGATTGAACGTTGCCGGGGGGTCTTTGATCAACTCAAGGCTCCCGCCGGGTTGCGCAACCTGCTGGTCTTATCCGATTCTGGCTGGATGACGACCACGCTGGCCGAGGTGAAAAATCGCGTCGAGGTGCTGGTCGTGTTCGGCGCCGATATCGAGGCGGCGTTTCCCCGGTTTTTCGAGCGGTTCATCTGGGTGGATGAGACCCTGTTCGGTGGGGATGTCAGCCAGCGGGAAATCATTTTTATTGGCCAAGCTCCGAGCGGTAACGCCGCAACTTCACCTGATGGAAGGCCGCCCAAAGTGCTGCCCTGTGCCGCCGCAGAACTGCCATTGGTCGCCGCCGCCCTGTCGGCTCTGGCCGGCGGGGCGCGGTTGCAGGCCGAGGCCGTCGGCGGCATCGCCGTCAGTGAATTGCAGTCGGTCATCGACCGGCTCAGGGCAGCCCAGTACAGCGTGGTCACCTGGGCGGCGGGCATGCTCGATTTCGACCACGCCGAATTGACCGTGCAGCAACTCTGCAAGGCGGTGGTCGCCCTCAACAAGGACACCCGCTGCGCCGGTCTACCCCTGGGCGGTCAGAATGGCGACCGCACCGCCAGCCAGGTAGCGGCCTGGATCACCGGCTACCCGACCCGGATCAGCTATGTCCGGGGCTACCCCGAATACGATCCGGTACACAATGAGGCCGGCAAGCTATTGGCCAATGGCGAGTCAGATGTGCTCTGCTGGGTATCCAGCCTCAGTGACACAGCCCCACCCGAGACTTCGGTGCCCACGGTTGTGATCGGCCGTTCGGGTATTAGCCTAAAACAGGAGCCGGACGTTTTCATCCCCGTCGGCGTCCCCGGCATCGATTTCCCCGGCCATATCTACCGCTGCGACAGCGTGGTGGCCCTGCCGCTCTATCAACTGCGTCAATCCGACCTGCCGCGAGCCGCCCAGGTATTGAAAGCCATCGAGCAGGCGATCGAGGAAGGCTGATGTGTAACCCGACCAAACAGGCACAACTGCTCCACAGGAAACTTCATTCATGCTGACCAAACTGACCGGCGGCAAGGTTTACGACCCAGCGCATGGCATTAATGGCGAAGTCCGCGACATCTTCGTGCGTGATGGCCGCATTCTTGCTCACCATCAAGTGGATGGCGATTCACCCGACCAGGAATTCGACTGCCGGGGCAAGGTCATCATGGCCGGCGCCATTGACATGCACACCCATATCGGTGGCGGCAAGGTCACCATCGCTCGAAACCTGCTGCCGGAAGACCATCGGGGCGATCCCGTCGCCCGCTCCGGCCCGATGCGGGCCGGAGCGGGCTATGTCGCGCCGTCGACACTGACGGCGGGTTACCGCTATGCGGAGATGGGCTACACCGCCGGTTTCGAGCCCGCCGTGCTGCCGATCAATGCCCGTCAGGCGCACATGGAAATGGCCGACACGCCGTTGATGGATGTCGGCGGCTACGCGATGCTGGGCAGCGATGATTTCTTCCTGCGGCTGATGGCCTCTGGCGCCGAGCAGGAAGTCATCAACGACTATGTGGCTTGGACCATACATGCCACTCAATGCATCGGCATCAAGGTGGTCAACCCCGGCGGCATCAGTGCTTTCAAGTTCAACCAGCGCAAGCTGGATCTGGACGAAGAGCATCGCTACTACGGCGTCACGCCCCGCGGCATTCTCCAGAGTCTGGCCCGTGCCGTGCACGAACTGGGCATACCGCACCCGCTGCATGTGCATGGCTGCAATCTGGGTGTGCCGGGTAACCTTGACACGACGCTGAGCACCATCACAGGCATCGAAGGTTTGCCGATGCACCTGACGCATATCCAGTTCCATAGTTATGGAACGGAAGGTGACCGCAAGTTTTCATCAGGGGCGGCGCAGATTGCAGAGGCCATCAACAGCAATCCCAACATCACCGCCGATGTGGGCCAGATTCTGTTCGGCCAGACGGTGACGGCCTCCGGCGATTCGATGATGCAGTACGCCAACCATGCCCATGCCCATCCCAATAAATGGGTGTGCATGGATATCGAGTGTGACGCCGGCTGCGGCGTGGTGCCCTTCAAGTACAAGGATCAGAACTTTGTCAACGCCCTGCAGTGGTGTATCGGGCTGGAGATTTTCTTGCTGGTCGAGGATCCCTGGCGGATTTTCCTGACCACGGATCACCCGAATGGCGCGCCGTTCACGTCCTATCCGCACCTGATCCGGTTGCTGATGGACAAGAGCTTCCGCAACGATATGCTGAGCACGATCAACGTCTACTCTGCCGCCTTGAGTACCTTGGCGTCCATCGACCGCGAGTACAGCCTTTATGAGATTGCCATCATGACCCGCGCCGGCGCGGCCCGCATCCTGGGCTTGCATGATCGCGGCCATCTCGGCGCGGGCGCTGCTGCTGACATCACGGTTTACACTGAGCAGGACGACAAGGAGGCGATGTTCGCCACGCCCGATTACGTCTTCAAGGATGGCGAACTGGTGGTCAGGAACGGTGAGGTCATCAAGGTGGTCTGGGGCAATCTGCATACGATCCGACCCGAGTTTGATCGGGCCAGCATCGAAAGCCGGCTGAAGCCCTATTTCGATCGATATCTCACGATGAAGATGGATAACTTCATCATCCGCGACTGGGAAATCGAGGACGACGGCCGCAGCAAGATCATGGTGCATCCGTGCCGCGGTCAGGGTTGATTCACAACGGTACCCGACGAGTAAGCCGAGAGGATTGAGCAGCATGAACATCAACGGCGTACAGATCGACGCGACCTTCGCCGAGGCGTTTCCGATGCGCGGCACGCGCATTATCATCACCGCGCAGAATGCCAAGTGGGCACGAATTGCCGCGGAAACCATGACCGGCTTTGCGACGTCGGTTATTGCCTGCGGGTGCGAGGCTGGCATCGAGCGGGAACTGACACCGGAGGAAACACCAGACGGCCGACCGGGCGTGGCCGCGCTGATCTTTGCCATGGGCGGCAAGACCCTGGCCAAGCAGGTCGAAACTCGCGCCGGTCAGTGCGTGCTGACCTGCCCGACCACGGCGCTGTTTTCCGGCCTGACCGAGGGTGATCCCATCGCGCTGGGCAAGAACCTGCGCTTCTTCGGTGACGGCTTCCAGATTTCGAAACGAATCAACGGTCGCCGCTACTGGCGGGTGCCGGTGATGGACGGCGAATTCCTTTGCGAGGAGAACACCGGCATGGTCAATGCGGTGGGCGGCGGCAACTTCCTGATTCTGGCCGAAAGCCAGCCCCAGGCCCTGGCGGCTTGCGAGGCGGCCATCGAGGCGATGCGCCAGGTGCCCAACGTCATCATGCCGTTCCCGGGCGGGGTGGTGCGCTCCGGCTCCAAGGTCGGTTCCAAGTACAAGGCGCTAAATGCTTCCACCAACGACGCCTTCTGTCCGACGCTCAAGGGCCAGACAAAAACCGAACTGAGCCCCGAAATCGAGTCCGTGATGGAAATCGTCATCGACGGACTGACCGCCGAGGACATCAACAAAGCCATGCGCGTAGGCATCGAAGCAGCCTGCGGCCTCGGTCCGCAAAACGGCATCCGCCGCATCAGCGCCGGCAACTACGGTGGCAAGCTGGGGCCGTTCCTCTTCCATCTGCAGGAGATCATGGCATGACCATGCTGATTTTGACGCTGAGGGCCGAACCCAGGCAGCGGATCGATGCCGCACCCTTGACCCCGGACACGCTGCAGGGCAAGAGCGTCACCGAAATCGGCAACATCCTGCTGCAAACCGGAAATCGTCAACTGCGAACCGGTGATCTGTTCGATATCGAGGGCAACGACGCGAGCCACATCGTGCTTCGCGGCGTGACCGGCAAGCTGGACTTCATCGGCCGTGGCATGACCCAGGGACAGATGACGGTCGAGGGCGACGCCGGAAGCTATCTCGGTATGCAGATGAAAGGCGGGTGCATCGTCGTCCACGGCTCGATCGATGCCTATGGGGCCTGTGAGTTGAAAAACGGCCACATCATCATTCAGGGCAACGCCGGGGATTTCCTCGGCGCCAGCCTGCCCGGCAACAAGAAGGGCATGGCCGGCGGCGTGGTCATCGTGCGCGGCAATGTGGGTGACCGCGCCGGTGATCACCTGCGTCGGGGGGCGATTCTGATCGAGGGCAATGCCGGCGATTACCTCGGCTCGCGCATGACCGCCGGCACCATCGCCGTGCTGGGAAAGACGGGCCGCTATCTCGGCTACGCCATGGGCCGGGGCACCCTGCTGTTGGCCCAGCCACCCACCGAACTACTGCCCACTTTCAATGATTGTGGGACGCACACGCTCGGGTTTATCCCGCTGCTGCTCAAGGGCTTTGCCGATCTGAATACGCCATTTGCAGGCATGAGCGAGCAGCTCAAGCGCGTTCGCCGCTATGCCGGCGACATGTCCGGTCTGGGCAAGGGCGAGATTCTGGTTGCCGCCGACGCATAATTCCGGGCAGTTCTCTCGTTCCCGTCCCCGAGTCTGCTGGTCTCGAAAAAGATCCCCGCTTAATCTGGGACCTAATTTCCGGCTCCTGTCCCCTGGCCGGTTTTGTGCTGGCTCGCGTTCTGACCAAACTGCAAGCGATAGAGCTCGCCGTAATGGCTTTGTCTTTGCAGCAGTTCGTCATGGTTACCCGCTTCAATGATGCGGCCATCCCGCATGACGTAAATCTGATCGGCCTTTTGGATGGTCGACAGGCGATGTGCGATCACCAGCGTGGTGCGGTTCTGCATCAGTGTTTCCAGCGCCTCCTGCACATGGCGTTCGGACTCGGCATCCAGTGCCGACGTGGCTTCATCGAGAATGAGGATGGGTGCATTTTTCAGCAGGGCACGGGCAATCGCGATGCGTTGGCGTTGGCCGCCGGACAGCAGGATGCCCTGTTCGCCCACTCGGGTTTCAAAGCCATCCGGCAGTGCTTCAATAAAGGAGAGCGCATGCGCGGCCACTGCCGCTTCCCGAATCAGCTCGCGGTTGGTGTTTCCGCGGCTCCCATACGCGATGTTGTTGGCGATCGTATCGTTGAACAGGGTGACTTCCTGGCCGACGTAGGCGATGTGATGACGCAGGCTGGACAGCGTCAGGTCCTTGATATTGAAGCCATCGACCAGAATCTCTCCGCCAGTCGGCTCATAAAGACGCGGTAACAGCCGGATCAGCGAGGTTTTTCCGCTCCCTGAATGCCCCACCAGGGCAATGGTTTTCCCTGGCGGGATGCTCAGGTCGATGTCTCTCAGGATCGTGTCGCCATCCTCCTGATACGCGAGGCTGACTCGCCGGTATTCCACTTGCCCGGCCACCTGCGGCAGTTCGATTGTTCCCGTATCGCGCTCGCGCTCGCTGTCGAGTAGCTCGAAAATACTGCCCCCCGCTGCAATGCCGCGCTGCACGACGTTGGCCAGATTGGCGACCCGCTTGATCGGACTCAGCATCATCGACATGGCGGCGATGAAAGAAATCAGGCTGCCGGGTGTAATGCTGCTGCGCACGGCATCCAGGGATACAACGTAGAGCACAGCGGCAAAACCACTCACATAGATCAGCTGAATGGCCGATCCGGCGAAAGCCTCCGTGGCGATGCGTTTCATGTAGCGTTGAAAGTTAAGCTCGTTTTCCTGATCGAACTTGTCCGCCTCATAGGTTTTGCCGTTGAAGACCTTCACGATGCGCTGGGCGTCGATCGCTTCCTGAGCGACATGCCCCACATTGCCCATCGACTCCTGAATGCGACGGCTGATGCTGCGAAAGCTTTTGCTGACGCGACTGATGCTGATCCCCAGTAAGGGACCGACGATGAGCAATACCATGGACAGCTGAACATTCTCGTACACCATCAGGGCTATCAGTCCGATGATGGTCAGTCCGTCCCGGAAAATCCCCATGATGCCGTTGGTCAGGGATTCGGCGACCTGCTCGGTATTGAACAGAAGCTGGGACATGAGCTGTCCCGACGAGGACTGGTCATAAGCCGCGCAGGGCAGGTTGAGGAACTGGTCGAACATATCCTCGCGGAGATCGGTGATGACCCGTCGACTGACCCAACCCGAATAATAATCCCCACAAAAGCCTGCGATTCCCCGGACGATCGACAGGCCGATCAGCACCCAAGGCGCCATGCGAAGCACCGAGGGATCGTTATTGACGAAACTGCCGTCAATCAGTGGCTGGATGAGCTTGGCAAAGGCCGGCCCCAGTGCCGCATAGACGATCATCGCCATGACGGCCAGCAAAAACCGTCGCCAATAGGGCGAGGCATACTGCAGCAGCCGTCGATAAGTCGTCATGCTGTCGGGGGCGTTGGGCTTAGCCGGACTCATGGAATCCCTGTCTTGTTATGGGGTTGAGCTGGGATCAGCCATGACCCGCAGGCCGCCTGATGAGGCAAGGCTATCAGCCTTGACGGCCGGGGGGATGGCTGCGAAGCGACGGGCATTGCCCAGATGGGCCATGGTGGCAGAGGCCTAGGGTCAAGGCCGGTCAACAGCAACGTTTGATACCACTCCAGCGCCGCTGGATTTCGGCGGCGTGGAACGATTTGCGGTCAAGGAGCGGGGTGGCGTCTTTCGTGTCGCCCTGATGATGCCGCTGCCAGTGCACCAGGTAGCGCTCATAGGCGTCGTCGCCCGAGATAACCCGGATCAAGCGCCAACATTTCCTGATCATCGCGATCAGCGGATGATCACTCGAGAACCTGACCGCATTGGCTGCGGCTTTCATGAGGGTTCCCGGTTGGGACAGACGTAAGCAGTTGCCCGTCTTACTTGATCTTGCCTTCCTTGTAGGTGACATGCTGGCGAACGACGGGATCAAACTTCTTGATCTCCATCTTTTCCGGCATGTTCTTCTTGTTTTTGGTCGTGGTGTAGAAATGACCAGTGCCGGCACTGGATACCAATTTGATCTTGTCGCGCATGATCTACTCCTTAAATCAGACTTTATCGCCGCGCTTGCGGATATCCGCGAGAACGGCGTCGATGCCCTTCTTGTCGATGGTGCGAAGTCCATGGCTGGATACGCGCAGGCGCACCCAACGGTTTTCGCTTTCTACCCAGAACCGATGCTCATGCAGATTCGGGTTGAAGATTCGCTTGGTCTTATTGTTAGCGTGAGAGACGTTATGGCCTACAATACGGCCCTTGCCCGTCACTTGGCATATTCTGGACATGATGAACCTCGGTTCGCCTGGCTGGGTACGGAAAAGCCGCACTTTATATGTCATTCCTCAGGTCCAAGTCAAGCGACGCCCCCTTTTTTCAACTCCGTCTGACCACACGCATGACACTCAAGCTCGGGATCGTCATGGATCCCATCGACAAGATCAAAATCCACAAGGACACCAGCTTTGCCATGCTGCTTGAAGCCAGCGCCAGGGGTTATGCGCTGCATTACATGGAGCTGAACGATCTCTATCTCCGTGATGGGCGCACCCATGCCCGGATGCGTCGGTTGAGTGTCCAGCGCGATGAAACAGCCTGGTACCACTTCGACGGAGAGATGGACGCACCGCTGGATGAGCTCGATGTGGTCCTCATGCGCAAGGATCCGCCGTTCGATCAGGAATACATCTACGCGACCTATCTGCTCGAATGTGCCGAGAACCGCGGCGTACAGGTGATCAACAAGCCTCGCTCGCTGCGGGATGCCAACGAAAAGCTTTTTACTGCCTGGTTCCCGGAATGTTGCGCGCCCACACTGGTTGCCCGCGAGGCCAGCCTGTTGCGCGAATTTCTCCATGAACAGGGCGAGATGGTGCTCAAGCCGCTCGATGGCATGGGCGGTGCCTCAATCTTCCGCGTGGCGGAGCGCGATCCGAACCTGAGCGTCATCCTCGAGACCATGACCCAACACAATAGCCGATTCGTCATGGCTCAGCGGTATCTGCCGGAGATCGTGGACGGCGACAAGCGGATACTGGTGGTGAACGGCGAGGTGGTGCCCTATGCACTCGCCCGAATTCCCGCCCAGGGCGAAAGTCGCGGCAACCTTGCCGCGGGTGGTCGGGCCGAGGGTCGTCCGTTGACCGAGCGGGACCGATGGATTGCCGCACAGGTGGGCCCCGAGCTGCGCCGACGCGGTCTCAGTTTTGTCGGGCTGGATGTCATCGGCGACTACCTGACCGAAATCAATGTCACCAGCCCGACCTGCGTCCAGGAGTTGGATCGACAGTTTGGACTCAATATCAGCGCACAGCTGATGGATCACATCGAATCTCTCGTTCAGCGCTCGCCTGGCCCGTCGGCATGAGGGCGGCGCAACAGAAACTTGCCCTCCGCGCCCATCGCTGCAGCCCCATGTCTGTATAATTCCCGGCTTTTTCACCGGGATCAGCGATGCGCGAAATCAACCCGCTTAATAACCAGATCAAAGATCTCAAGGGCCGTGCAGAGTCCCTTAGGGGGTATCTTTGACTTCGAGGAAAAACAGGAGCGTCTGACCGAAGTTCTACGCGAACTGGAAGACCCGAAGGTCTGGGATGACCCCGAACGCGCTCAGGCACTCGGCAAGGAGCGTACCCAGCTTGAAACCGTCGTTCATAACCTGAGCAATATCCGTCAGGGGCTCGAGGACGCGGAAGAGCTGCTGGAACTCGCGGTCGAAGAAGACGATGAAGACAGCGTGGAATCGGTTGCGACCGATCTCGAGCAGTTCGAAACCATCATCGCCGGGCTCGAGTTTCGTCGCATGTTCGCGGGTGAAATGGACCCCAACAACGCCTTTCTTGATATCCAAGCCGGTTCCGGCGGTACCGAAGCCCAGGACTGGGCGGCGATGCTGGAACGCATGTACCTCCGCTGGGGCGAACGCCGCGGCTTCAAGACCGAACTGGTAGAAGAATCGGCCGGCGACGTGGCCGGCATCAAAAGCGCAACGATTCGCTTTGAAGGGGAATATGCCTACGGCTGGTTGCGGACCGAAACCGGCGTCCATCGGCTCGTCAGAAAATCGCCATTCGACTCCGGCAATCGCCGCCACACCTCCTTTTCGTCGGTGTTCGTCTCCCCCGAGGTGGACGACAACATCGACATCGACATCAACCCGGCCGACCTCAAGACCGATGTATACCGGGCCAGTGGCGCGGGCGGTCAGCACGTCAACCGCACCGAATCCGCCGTCCGCATTACCCACATGCCTTCCGGCGTCGTCGTCCAGTGTCAGAGCCAGCGATCGCAGCATGCCAACCGCGACACCTGCATGAAGCAGCTGCGGGCCAAGCTGTATGAAATCGAAATTCAGAAACGCAACACCGAGAAACAGAAACTGGAAGACTCCAAGTCCGACATCGGCTGGGGCAGCCAGATTCGTTCCTACGTACTCGATCAGTCGCGCATCAAGGATTTGCGTACCAATGTCGAAACCAGCAACCCCCAGCCCGTTCTGGATGGCGATCTGGATATGTTCATCGAAGCCAGTTTAAAGAGCGGTCTATAACCATGAGTGATCAGATACCTGAACAGGCCGAAGTCGAGAGTACCCGCCTGAGCGGAGCCGAGGACAACAAGCTCACCGCACAGCGCCGTGAGAAGCTCGCCGCCCTGCGAGCCCAGGGTGGTAGCGCCTTTCCCAATGACTTCCGTCGTGACACCCTGGCGCAGCAGGTTCACGCCGAACACGGAGAAAAGTCGACCGAAGATCTGGAAGCCAAGGCGGTTCGGGTAAAGATGGCCGGGCGTCTGATGACCAAACGCATCATGGGCAAAGCCTCCTTTGCTCACATTCAGGACATGTCGGGTCGTATGCAGGTGTTTCTGCAGCGCGACACCTTGCCAGAAGGAGTTTACGAAGCCTTCAAGACCTGGGATCACGGCGATATCGTCGCCGTGGAAGGGCAGGTGTTCAAAACCAAGACGGGTGAACTGTCCGTCCGCGTCAGTCAGGCCAGTCTCCTGACCAAGTCCTTGCGACCGCTGCCGGAAAAATTCCATGGCCTGACGGATGCGGAGACTATCTACCGCCAGCGTTACCTCGACCTCATCATGAACGACGGCTCGCGGCGGGTGTTCCTGCTGCGCAGCGCCATCGTTCGCTACATTCGCGAGTTTCTGACCGATCGTGGCTTCCTGGAAGTCGAGACACCCATGATGCAGGTGATCCCCGGCGGCGCCCGTGCCAAGCCCTTCATTACCCATCACAACGCGCTGGACATGGACCTGTACCTGCGCATTGCCCCGGAGTTGTACCTCAAGCGCCTGGTGGTGGGTGGGTTCGAAAAAGTGTTCGAAATCAACCGCAGCTTCCGCAACGAAGGGCTGTCGACCAAGCACAACCCCGAATTCACCATGATCGAGTTCTATCAGGCGTATGCGGACTACCGCGACCTGATGGATCTGACCGAGGCTCTGCTACGCGGCATGGCCGAGACCCTTCTGGGGGGCACCGACATCGTCTATCAGGGCACCACCTATGATCTCGGTCAGCCCTTCCGTCGCATGACCCTGGTCGAATCCATCCTGCACTACAACCCGGACATTACGCTGGAGCAACTGGCCGACCGGGAATCGGCCGAAGCCATCGCCCGCCATCTCGGAATCAAGGTTGAAGCCGGCGACGGGCTGGGCAAGATCCAGACCGAGATTTTCGAAAAGACCGTCGAGGACCGATTGTTCGAGCCGACCTTCATCACCGCCTATCCGGCCGAAGTGTCGCCCCTGGCGCGGCGCAACGACGAGAATCCCTTTATCACGGATCGCTTCGAATTCTTCGTCGGCGGCCGCGAACTGGCCAACGGCTTCTCGGAATTGAACGATCCGGAAGACCAGGCCGAGCGATTCCGGCAGCAAGTCGAAGACAAGGATGCCGGTGACGAAGAGGCCATGCACTACGATGCCGACTACATCCGCGCCCTTGAGTACGGTATGGCACCGACCGCCGGCGAAGGCATCGGCATCGACCGGCTGGTCATGTTCTTCACCGACTCGCCGTCCATCCGCGATGTCATCCTGTTCCCGCACATGCGGCGCGAGGCTTGATTCGGCGAGATTGCCAAGCGCTTCCTTGCCTTCGGGTAAGAAAATCCTGCAAAAAGCCGATGCTCAGAAGGCGTGGACAGATTTACTGTCCCAAGCCGACTTCGATGAGCATCTCAGATTCCACGATTTGCGGCGCTCTATGGGTCATGGCAGGCAATGACGGGGGCGAGCCTTGCCGTGATAGGAAAAAGCCTCGGACATAAGAGCAGCAAGGCGACTGAGGTTGACGCTCGCATGAATCTTGATCCAGTTCGCGATGCCATGCAGACCGCTGTTGACGCCATGAGAGACCGGGCAAATAAATAGGTGGTAACCAATCCTATGAAAAGCCAACGATTCGGCAGGGAAGTGAGAATTACCCGTCACGCATTGGATCGAATGCGGGACCGCGGCATTACGGAATCGCTACTCTACGACCTGATAGAAACCGGAACGTTACGGTACAAGGATGATTTTCGGCTATGGATTTTCAAGAGCTACACGGACCGAGAGGATAATCTGATTTGTGCGGCGGCGGTTCTGGAGGATGAGATCATCATCAAGACCGTCATGCACCATTTTGAGTTGAAGGAGAGCGAGTGATGAGAGCTACCTACTATGCCGAGGATGACATTCTGTATTTACGTCTCAACGACAAGCCCATCGTCCGTGAGGAGTCGCATGGATGGAATCTGAACATGGCGTTTGCCGCTGATGGCGATGTAGTTGAAATGACCATACTCGACGCAAGGGCCTCGGGTCTTTACCCGATTCACAGTGAAGGCGACAAAAAAGCGGCCTGATAAATAACCGAATTGCCAGCTTAGGGGGTGCCGGAAACCCGGCTACCCTCACCGGGGACTGCTGGCAACCAACTTGAAGGGCGAACAACCCCAGCATTTTGGGTGCCGCAGGACCCGCACAAGGTTTTCCCCAGAACCCTTCGCTGGACGCACTGCAGTTGTCGATTTGTTTCTAGCTAACGACATCAAATTTGTTGGATGCCTTGCCGAAGAGATGGGACGGCCGGACGCTTACAGTCAGGATTGATATCGGCTGGGAACATCCAGACCCGTCCCGAAGGACATTCCACCCGCACGATGGTCGCAGAATTGATCTGGACAGGGACCAGTGATCGCCCCGTGACAGGGCTGGCCTCGCGACCCAGATACGCATAATCGGCGATCCATCGACGAAACGCACTCGCATTGAGTTCGTTCTCGGCCGCATACGCGTCGCGGTCAACGCCGCTCTTCATCCAGGCATCGACGTGTCGTCTCTTTTCTTGGCGTGTCATTTTCACCCCCGTGTTAAAGAAGGGTGAAAGGGTGACGGAGACCTGAGTCAGGAAACAGATGGGACGGCTGGACGCTTACCGGACGCTTACGGTTTTCGTCTCAAGGCGGCATTTCCGAACACGAAAAAGGCGCCTAAGCGCCTAAGCGCCTAAGTCATTGATTAATTGGAGCCGATGATCAGATTTGAACTGACGACCCACACATTACGAATGTGTTGCTCTACCAGCTGAGCTACATCGGCAAGGGTTGCATTATAAAGAGGCTGGCAAGGGTTAGGCAATCGGCTGGAGCAAAGCTGGGGAACGCTCAACAGGGATTGATGGCCGGGTGAATGGGGTGGGACCTGAGCGTTGTTGGGGCGTTGGGATTGCTGATTTTGACCGTGCTACACGTCCGTTGTAGCATACCGAGTTGAGCGAAACGCAGACTTTTTCACCGTCTCAATCTGCTTCAAGCTCCCTGCTCACGCTGCCTAGAGCTGTCCGAGCACTGTTTGATGCTTGGCATGCTGGTTAGCCATTGAAAAACTGTGCGTAACGGTGCTGGCTGTAATTTTTTTGTAGGTTGCGGCTTATTGCTTTGGTATAGTTACAGAACGGTTGTTCATAAATTTTTCAGCGGTAATTCTTATGAAGCGATTTTTTGCGGGTTTGTTTTTGATGAGTGGTTTGATTGTAGCTGGTGGGGCGGAAGCAAATCTAGTTGGCGTAGATTTTGGTTCAAATCCTAATCCAACCCCCCAAAATTGGACAGCAAGTGATGGTTCATCTTCACTAACAAATCTTCAGGATGACACTGGTATAACTACTTCGGTCGGTTTGAGTTTTACTGGGACGTCAGGAGCCTTTACCGCGATAGCACAACCTTCCAGCGTGCCTTCATATACCTATAGCTTATCAAATATCCAATACAATATTTTCAATTTTGCATCTGCTTTGACAATGACGCTTTCTGGTTTAACGCCGGGGCAAAGCTACCCTGTTTATGTTTTTGGATTGAGGGGAGGAAGTTCATATAGTCAAAGTATAACCTTGATTGGATCTAATACAGAAACCTTTACGCAAGCGGCAAGTTCCGACACGCTTACAATTAATGACCAAGTAGGCTCAAGTTCATCGAGCTTAAGTTCTTATGCAAAGACAATTACTGCTGATTCCAGCGGTAATATTCGGCTCTCTGCCGTTTTGTGTGGAAAGGTTCATCGGGTGACCGTGTGAGTGAAAGGATTGGCCGGGAGGTTTTGCAGCTTCCCTGTGGTCAGAAAGATGATGTTGGTGAGGCTTCTGATGGACTGA